>NZ_JBSFFN010000069.1:0-19826 GCF_053596135.1 Streptomyces sp. NPDC001770
GTACTGCAGGGGGGACCCTGTGGGAGAGTAGGACGCCGCCGAACAATTTTTCCGGGAGACCCCCGTGCCTTGTGGCACGGGGGTTTTCTGCGTTCTGAGCGTCTAGGCTCGAACCATGCGCTACGAACTGGTCATCTTCGACAACGACGGCGTGCTCGTCGACAGTGAGCCGATCTCCAACACGATCCTCGCCGCGTACCTGACCGAGCTCGGTCACCCCACCACGTACGAGGAATCCCTCCGCGACTACATGGGGTCCGCCGTGCACCGGGTGCACGATCTGGTCCTGGAGCGTACGGGCGGGAAATTGCCCGACGACTTCGAGACGACGCTCAACGCCAGGCTGTTCGCGGCCTTCCAGCAAGAACTCGCCGTCGTCCCCGGAGTCGAAGACGTGCTGGAGTCACTCGTCGCGGAGGGCGTGGACTACTGCGTGGCCTCCTCCAGCAGCCACGAGCGGATTCGCGTCAGCCTCCACAAGGCCGGACTGGACCAGTGGTTCGAGGAGGAGTGGATTTTCAGCGCGGAGGACGTCGGCCGCGGCAAGCCGGCGCCGGACCTGTTCCTCCACGCGGCACGCTCGATGGGCGTCGCCCCCGAGCGGTGCGTCGTGATCGAGGACAGCCCGCTCGGCGTCGAAGCGGCCAGGGCAGCGGGCATGGACGTCTACGGATTCACCTCGATGATGCCGGCGGACCGGCTCACCGGAGTGACCGGGCACTTCTCCGACATGGCCCAACTCCCGGGATTGCTCGGCTGATCCGTCTACCCACGGGTAGATCCTGGCCCTACGCTCCCGCCATGACTGATGCGCGTTTGCGGCACGGCAGGGGTTCGTTGGCGTTCAGCTTCTTCGTGCAAGGGGTGACCTTCGCACTGCTGGTGACGCGTATCCCCGCCATTCAGGACCAGTACGGGATATCCGACGGGCTGCTGCCCGTCTTCCTGGCCGCCGTGCCGATCCTCGCCGGGGTCGGCAGCGTGGTCACCGAGAAGGTGGTCGCGCGGGTGCGGCCCGGGACCGTACTGCGCTGGGCGCAGCCCCTGGTGATGCTGGCCCTGCTCGGGGCCGGCGCGGGCGACGCGGTGTGGCACGTGGCCGTCGCGCTCGCTCTCTTCGGGCTTTCCGTGGGGGCGCTCGACGCCTCCATGAACATGATGGGCGTCAGCCTCCAGCGGGCCTACGGCCGCAGCATCATGCTCGGCTTCCACGCGGTGTTCAGCCTCGGCGGGATCGTCGGGGCCTCGCTCTCCTGGGCCGGGGCGCACTGGGACCTCTCGCTCCTCGTCTCGTACCTCCCGGCAGTCGTCGTCCTGCTGCCCGCCGTGCTGATCGGCAGCCGGTGGTACGCGGAGGGCCTCGCCGCAGGGAAGGAAGACGCGGGGGAGGAGGAGGCCGGCGGGGCGGTCGCGGGGGTCTCCGTGCCGTTCCGGTTGCTGCTGCCGCTCTGCCTGGTGATGTGCTTCGCGTACATAGGTGACTCGACGGTCTCCAACTGGAGTGCCAAGTACCTCCAGGACGTGCTGGGGAGCTCGGAGCAGCTGTCGACGGTCCCGTACAACGTCTACATGGTGACGACGCTGCTGGGGCGGGCCGTGGGGGACTTCGGGGTGCGGCGGGTCGGGGCGGCGGCCGTGGTGCGGGTGGGGTCGGTGGTGGCGGCCGTCGGGTTCGGAGTGGTGGCGGTGGCGCCGGACCCGTGGACCGGGATGGCGGGGTTCACCCTCCTGGGGTTCGGGCTCTGTGTGATCGTGCCGCAGACCTTCGCGGCCGCCGGGCGGCTGTTCCCCGGCGCGAGCGATGTCGCGGTCGCCCGGCTGAACATCTTCAACTACGTGGGTTTCCTGGTCGGTTCGCCGCTCGTGGGAGCACTCGGCGACGCGTGGAACTACCGCGGGGCGATGGTGGTGCCGATGGTCCTGGTGCTGGTGACGCTCGTGTATGCCCGGTCGTTCGGCGGGGACGGGGCCCGATACGGTGGCGGGCATGAGCGGGCGCGCACGGTTGATGTGGGATGACGCGGTAACGGGATACGACTTCGGGCACAGCCATCCGATGGACCCGGTCCGCCTGGCCCTGACGATGGGGCTGGTGCGGGCGTTCGGCCTGGACGAGGCCGTGGACGTGCGGTCGGCGAAGGCCGCGGGGGACTCCACGCTGCGGCTCGTGCACCGGGCGGACTACGTGGCGGCGGTACGGGCCGCCTCGGCCGACCCCGCCGGCGCCGACCAGAACTACGGGCTCGGGACCACCGACGACCCCGCCTTCGCGGGGATGCACGAGGTCTCCGCGCTCATCGCCGGGCTCTCCGTGGGGGCCGCCGAGGCCGTGTGGCGGGGGGAGACCGCGCACGCGGTGAACTTCACCGGTGGGCTGCACCACGCGATGCCGGGGGCGGCCGCCGGTTTCTGTGTCTACAACGACCCGGCGCTCGCCATCGCCCGGCTGCTGGAGCTCGGCGCCGAGCGCGTCGCCTATGTGGACGTGGACGTGCACCACGGCGACGGGGTCCAGGCGGCGTTCTGGGACGACCCCCGGGTGCTGACCGTGTCCCTGCACGAGCACCCGCGCACGCTCTTCCCGCACAGCGGCTTCCCGCAGGAGACCGGCGGTGCGGCCGGCGAGGGCGGGGCGGTCAACGTGGCGCTGCCGGCCGGGACGGGCGACGCGGGCTGGCTGCGGGCCTTCCACGCGGTGGTGCCGGAGCTGATCGCCGACTTCCGGCCCCAGGTGCTGGTGAGCCAGCACGGGACGGACACCCACTTCGAGGACCCCCTCGCCCACCTGGCGGTCACGCTGGACGCGCAGCGGGCCGTCATGGAGGCCTGCCACGAACTCGCGCACGCGTACGCCGAGGGCGGGCGGTGGGTGGCGCTGGGCGGCGGCGGGTACGCCGTCGTCGACGTGGTGCCGCGCTCCTGGACCCACCTCGTGGGGATCGCCGCGCACCGGCCGGTCGACCCCGGGTCGGTGATCCCGGCGTCCTGGCGGGACGAGGTCCACGCGCGCACCCGGCAGCCCGGCCCGGAGCGGATGACGGACGGCCGGACACCCCGCTGGCAGCCCTGGGAGTCGGGTTACGACCCCGTGGACCGGCTGGACCAGGCGGTGCTGGCGACGCGCCGTGCCGCGTACCCGCTGCGCGGCCTGCTCGCCTGAACGGAGTTGTGCGGCAAGGGGTGTGACGGGTCGTCGGATGCGAGGTGGGCGCGGGGTGTTACGCCAACGGTGCGGCGGTCGCGGGGTTTTGGCCCGCGCCGGGGGCCGGTACGGCAGCATGGCGCGGGTGTTGAGCATCGGGGCGCTGCGCGCCCATCTGCTGGCGGCCCGGTTGGCGGGGCCCGTCGCCACCTCGCGCGAGGACAGTCTGCGCAGCTACCGGCTGTTCGCGGCCGGGGATCCCCGGGCGACCCTGGGTGTCCGCCCCGAGGGGGTCTGGGGCGCGCGGGAGGTGCTGGGGCTGATGGCCGAGCGGTGCGGGGTCTCGGGTGATCCCCGGCAGGTGTCGGGGGCCGACACGATCGACCCGGAGCGCACCCTCGCGGGGCTGGACGCGTTCGCGGAGCGGCTCGCCGAGGTGGCCGCGCGGCGGGCTTCCGTCCTGTTCGGCACGGGGCACCCGGAGCGGCTGACCGGGTTCTACGCCGGGCTGGCAGACGCCCTGTCAGCGGCCGGCTGTACGGTCCTCACTCCCGCACGGGGCCGGAGTGTCGACATAACGACTCGATTCGGCGTACGTCCGCACCGGCTCGATTACGTACGCGGGGTCGCGTTCGTGCGGGAACCCGGCGCACGCGGCGGACCCGGCGGCACCGGGGCGCACACCCACTCCCCGTTGCCCGTGCGGGCTGCCCTGGAGAGCGCGGCGGAGGACGTGGGCGGGCTGCCTCACCTGGTGATCGGTGACCATGGGTGGGCCTGCGGCGCAGGTCAGCTGGGCATCGAGGCGATGGGGCCGGCCGACGTGAACGATCCGGCGCTCTTCGTCGGCGAGGCGGAGGGCCGGGTCTCGGTCGCCGTACCCGTGGACGACGCGGTGGCGGCGGAGCACTACCTCCCGCTGACGCGCTATGTGCTCAATCGGGCCCGTCTGTCACAGTAGGCGCCCGATCGCCTCACCTCTTCCCCACTCGCATCACCCGCCCCTAATCTGGGCAGTGAGCGCACAACGACGAAGAGTCACCGGAGGGGAAGCCGGTGCGCGTCGCCTGCGGAAGGTACAGGTGGGTCATGGCTGCTGGCAGCGAGAGACCTCTGAACGAGGTCAAGTTTCTGACCGTGGCGGAAGTCGCCTCGGTCATGAGAGTGTCGAAGATGACCGTGTACCGCTTGGTGCACAGCGGTCATCTGCCGGCGATCCGGGTGGGCAGGTCGTTCCGGGTGCCCGAGCAAGCGGTGCACGAGTACCTCCGCGAATCCTTTGTGGGGGTCGAGTCCGCCTGACGTCTTTCCCTCGGATTACGTCCCTCACCAAGTGACGGGTAGGCTAGGCCGACGTAGGTCGTGTGGGCCCAGACGCCCCGCACCAGGATGAGAAGTGAGCGAGGGTAGTCGTGGGCTCTGTTATCAAGAAGCGGCGCAAGCGGATGGCCAAGAAGAAGCACCGCAAGCTGCTCAAGCGCACGCGCGTTCAGCGTCGCAACAAGAAGTAAGCGAACGCAGTTCGTGCCTCCGCAGCCCCTCCGCCGTCATGGCGGAGGGGCTGCGGTATTTTCCGGCCCGGTTCCCTTCCGGGGCCGCGCGGTACGGCTTTTTCCGTTGCCGAATCCGTTGCCGTTTCCGGTTCCGGCCGCGACGAGTTCGTCAAACCCCGCTCCGGGGAACCCGCAGGGAAACATCCACCCGCTACGGTGACCGGCAGAGGATGGCCCTCTTTCGCGGGCGTCCCGCCTCGCGGACCGACGGAAGGCGCTGATCTTGGGGAAGGTCGTGCTCGTCACAGGAGCGGCCCGGCAGCTGGGAGGCCGCTTCGTGCGGCGCGTCCAGCGCGACCCCGGTGTGGACCGGGTGATCGCGGTCGACGCCACGGAGCCCGAGCACCGCCTCGGCGACGCCGTGTTCGTACGCGCCGACATCCGGCAGCCCGCCATCGCGCGGGTGCTCGCGGAACACTCCGTGGACACGGTGGTCCACCTGAACGTCTCCGGCAAGGCGCTCGGCGCGACCGGCCGGACCGTGATCAAGGAAACCAACGTCATCGGCACCATGCAGCTGCTCGGTGCCTGCCAGAAGTCACCCACCGTCCAGCGCCTGGTGGTGAAGTCCAGCACCAGCGTCTACGGCTCCGCCCCGCGCGACCCGGCCGTCTTCACCGAGACGACCCCGCCGAAGTCGCTGCCGAGCGGCGGCTTCGCCAAGGACGCGGTCGAGGTCGAGGGATACGTACGCGGCTTCGCCCGGCGCCGCCCGGACGTCGCGGTCTGCGTGCTGCGCTTCGCCAACGTCCTCGGCCCGATGCCGGACTCCCCGCTCGCGGACTACCTCGCCCTGCCCGTACTCCCTACCGTCCTCGGCTACGACCCCCGGCTCCAGTTCGTCCACGAGGACGACGTGGTCGACGTACTGGGCATCGCGGCGGGAGAACCCCGGCGCGGCACCCTCAACAGCGGCACCTTCAACATCGCGGGCGACGGGGTGCTGCTGCTCTCGCAGTGCGCGCGGCGCCTCGGCCGGCCGACGGTCCCGGTGCTGCTGCCGGCCGTCACCTGGGTCGGCTCGGCGCTCCGCGCGGTCGGCATGACGGACTTCTCGCCCGAGCAGATCCGGCTGCTCACCCACGGCAGGGTCGTCTCCACCTCCCAGATGTACGAGACGCTGGGCTTCAGCCCCCGGTTCACCACGGCGGAGACGTTCGCGGAGTACGCCCGCAGCCGCGGCCCCGGGCTGCTGCCGCCCGAGACGGTGGGCCGCGCGGTCGACCGCCTCGCGGCCCTGCCGCTCGCCGGTCCGGCGCGCCGGACCCGGCCGGCCGTCCCGACGGCGGCCCGGACGACACAGACGCAGACGACGCACGGCGCCAGGTAGAGGAGCGCATCGACGATGGCGGACGCCAAGGTCATTCCGTTCGACGACGACCGGTCCCGGTCCCCGGGCGCGGGCGGGGCACGCTCCGCCCGACGCCGTACCGGTTCCGGCAACGGCCCGGCCTCCGGGCGGGCCGAGGGCACCGCGGCGCCCGTGAGCGCGCTGCCGGGCGCCCAGGTGCCCGGACAGGGGCGCGTGGGCACCGAGCCGCCCCAGGACGCGCCCCGCCCCCAGGAGGGGACGGCGGGGGCAGCGGCGCAGGAGGAGCGGGAGACGCGCGGGAGTACGGAGCGTGGCGACTGGGACCGGCGGATCGCGGGCGGACTGGCCTTCCTGCGGCGGCGGGTGACCGGCGATTACGACGTGGACGAGTTCGGCTACGACGAGGAGCTCACCGACCAGGTCCTGATGTCGCTGCTGCGGCCCCTCGCCGACAAGTACTTCCGCGTCGAGGTGAAGGGGATCGAGAACATCCCGGCCGACGGCGGCGCGCTCGTGGTCGCCAACCACTCCGGGACCCTGCCGCTCGACGGGCTGATGCTCCAGGTCGCCGTGCACGACCACCACCCGGCCGAACGCCACCTGCGGCTGCTCGCCGCCGACCTCGTCTTCCGGCTGCCGGTCGTCAACGAACTCGCCCGGAAGGCCGGGCACACCCTGGCCTGCGCGGAGGATGCCCAGCGGCTCCTCGAACTCGGCGAGATCGTCGGCGTGATGCCGGAGGGCTTCAAGGGACTCGGCAAACCCTTCGGCGACCGGTACAAGCTCCAGCGCTTCGGCCGCGGCGGGTTCGTCTCCACCGCGCTGCGCGCCGGGGTCCCGATCGTGCCGTGCTCGATCGTCGGCGCCGAGGAGATCTACCCCATGCTCGGCAACGCGAAGACCGTCGCCCGGCTGCTGGGCTTCCCCTACTTCCCGGTCACCCCGACCTTCCCCTGGTTCGGCCCCCTCGGCATGGTGCCGCTGCCGACGAAGTGGACCATCCAGTTCGGCGAGCCCATCCCGACCGACGGCTACCCGCCGGAGGCGGCCGAGGACCCGATGCTGATGTTCAACCTCACCGACCAGGTGCGTGAACAGATCCAGCACACGCTCTACAAACTGCTGGTGCAGCGCCGCTCGGTGTTCTTCTGAGCCGTCTCCGAACGCGTGGACGACATGCCCCAGGGGGCGGGCGTCCGGTGTCGACCCGGATACCCGCCCCCGTGCGCCGGACGGACGACGGGGCTACTCGTCCGCGTCCTCCGCGCTGATGCCCAGGCCGGGGAGGAGACCCGGCAGCAGCGGCGGGAGGGTGACGTCCGGCGTGGTGGAGCCGTCGGAACCCCCCGGGGCGTCGGAGCCGTCCGAGCTCGACGGCGTACCGGCGTCGTCCGTCGGCAGGCCGTCCAGCAGTCCGCCCGTGCCACCGCCGAGGAGACCCTCCGACGACTCCGGCGACGCCGAACCCGAGGGTGCGGGGGAGTCGCCCTTGGCCGAGGCCGCGGAGGAAGGTGCCGACGAGGGCGCGGTGGAGGGAGCGGTCCGCGAGGAACCGCCGTCACGCCGGGGAGCCCCGGACCGCTCCGAGGCGCCCCCGACGCTCCTGTCCGGAGTGCGCGGCAGCAGCGACTCCAGCGGCGCGACCTCTTCGTCTATGGCCGCCAGCACCGAGCTGACCTTGTCCCCGACGTCGGTGAGCTGGACGGGCAGCTTGTCCCGGAGGCTGCTCCAGCTGTCGCGGTGCGAACGGGAGAACGAGTCCAGCGTCTGGATGGGCCCGAGGGTGCCCTCGCGTTCGTACGCGGCGTGGAGCAGCCGGTGCCCCTCGGAGGCGTCGTGCGACATCCCGCTGAGGGCGCGCCGGATCTCGCCCAGCGACTCGTGGTCCAGGTGGCCGGCACGGCCGCGCTCCATCAGGCGGCGTGCCTCGCTGAGCCGGGTCGAGGCCTGGTCGAGGAAGGCCTCGCCGCGGTCGGTGTCGCTGTCGGCCATGGAGCGCTGGATGTCCTCCATGCCCCGCTTCAGGCCGTACAGCGAGTCACCGGGGAGGGCGTCGGAGCTGGCGGCGGCCACACCGCCGAACGCGCCCGCCGCGACACCCACGGTCAGCCCGCCGGCCGTGAGTCCCTTCGCCCAGCGGGAGCGGGGGCGGAGCTTGCGGAGCGGGGAGGCCCGGTGGGCTCCCCTGGGGCGTTGCTCGGGCACCGTAGGGCCCGTGGACGCAGCGCCCTCGGCGAACATCGCCTCCATGGCGGCGACGAGCTGTGCTCGCTGCACCACTTTGACTTCGGGATCGAACTGCGGCGACGGCAGTTCACCGAGGCCGTTCGCCAGGGCCAACAGTGCTCCGTGGTCGGCCTGTTCGGCCTGCTCCTCGGGCTGTACGGCCGCCGCACCCTGGGGGGACTGTTCCTCCAGGGCCTGGGCGAAGGCGTTCGCCCGCCGGTGTGCCGAAACGTTTGCGATCACTGGCGGCACCTCCTCTCGTCATGACGGTCGACTCCCCTGAGGGTCCGGAAGGTTGTACACCCGGAGTCGATGCCACTCGATGGAGTGAGTGACACCGGTCGAGGTGTAGCTACAGGGGGCCTGCATCCGGCACAACGAGCGGCGCGGCACTTGGGTTACGGACGAAAGATGATCGGACCAGTGCGTCATGAACGTGACAGGCCGGACGGCGGAGCGGCGTCCGGCCGGTGCCGGTCGGCGACGGGCCGCGTCAGCGGGCGTCGTCCGGCAGGAGACGGGCGAGGGTGCGCACGGCCCGGTACTGGAGGGTCTTGATCGCGCCCTCGTTCTTGCCCATCACCCGCGCCGTCTCGGCGACCGAGAGCCCTTGCAGGAACCGGAGCGTGACGCACTCCTGCTGCTGCGGGTTGAGGCGCCGCACGGCCTGGAGCAGCGCGGCGTTGGAGAGGGACTCCAGCACGGAGTCCTCGGGGGAACGCTCGACCTCGTTGGCGTCGAGCATCTCGCCGGTGGTCACCTCCAGCCGGAAGCGGCTGGACTTGAAGTGGTCGGCGACGAGGTTGCGCGCGATGGTGACCAGCCAGGCGCCGAAGTCGCGGCCCTGCCAGGTGAAGGTGGAGATGCGGCGCAGCGCGCGGAGGAAGGTCTCGCTGGTGAGGTCCTCCGCCGTGGCCTTGCCGCCCACGCGGTAGTAGATGTACCGGTACACGGTGTCGCTGTACTGGTCGTAGAGGCGGCCGAAGGCGTCGGCCTCGCCGGCCTGTGCGCGCTCGACGAGGTCCATCATGCGCGCGCTGTCGCTGTCGGCGGTCGGGCGGCGCACGGTGGAGGCCGACGACGCCGATGACGACGCGGACGGGGTGGAGGATGCGGCCGAGGCGGCGCGGTTGCCGCGTCTTCCGACCACCGCACCGCGTTCCGCCAGGGCATAGCAAGGACCGGCAGGTGCGGGTGCAGGGGTGGCGAGCGCGGGTACGGCGTACGCGGTGGGGACGAAGCCGCGCAAGCGGTCGAGGACCGTTGCACGCAGCGTAGCCAGGCCCGAGGCGTCAACCCCGACGTGTGGGTACACGGGACTCCCAGAGGCAGAGCTTCCATCACGAGCAGTTCGAAAGCCGTCACCTTTTGTAGGGGGTGGCGGGCTCCATCATGCGTTTGAGGAGAATAACGCTTCGTACAGGCGGCACTACACCGAGTTGCTAAAATCACCGGTTGCGTCAGTTCTCGTACCGCTCGGTGACGTTTCTGGTCGCAGATGGTGACCGGTTATTGATCGAATTGCTTCGCGATCTGTCCCTGCTCGGTACCGGTTGTGGTCGCTCGCCGTTCGTCGGGATGTCGGGGGCCGGGCGGCGCGGGGGTTCGGGCGGCTTCCCGCCCGGGGCGGCCCTCCCGGGCGGTTCCGGGCGTGGCTCTGCTCGGCCGCGTCGGCGCCGAGGGGAGTGCGGGGCGCACAAGGGCGCGCGGGCGGAGTGTTCGGAGGGGGCCGCCCAGGCGCACAGATGTCCGTGCCGGGGGCCGTGCGTGCGTGCGGAGGTGCGGGCATGTGAACGCCCGCGCGCACGGCCGTTCGGCGGGGCGAACGGCGGGTGGGCGCGGGCGGAACGGCTCGGACGCGGGCGGTGCGGTCGGACGAGGCGGCGGGCGCCGGTGGGTCAGCGGCGGCGGCGGTGCAGCGCGACGGCGGCGACGGTGCCACCCGCCAGCGCGCCGACCCCGGCGGCGGCCGGGAGCGCGACCTGAGCGGCCTTGCGGCCGGTGCGGTAGTCGCGCAGCCGCCAGTCGTGGGCGCGGGCGTGCTTGCGGAGCTTGGCGTCGGGGTTGATCGCGTACGGGTGGCCGACCAGCGAGAGCATCGGGATGTCGTTGTGCGAGTCGCTGTACGCGGCGCAGCGCCCGAGGTCCAGGCCCTCGCCCGCCGCCAGGGCGCGTACCGCCTCGGCCTTGGCGGGGCCGTGCAGCGGTTCGCCGACCAGGCGGCCGGTGTAGACGCCGTCGACGGACTCGGCGACCGTGCCGAGCGCGCCGGTGAGGCCGAGTCGGCGGGCGATGATCGTGGCGGTCTCCACCGGGGCGGCGGTGACCAGCCAGACCTTCTGGCCCGCGTCGAGGTGCGCCTGGGCGAGGGCGCGGGTGCCGGGCCAGATGCGGTCGGCCATGTACTCGTCGTAGATCTCCTCGCCGATGGACATCAGCTCGGAGACGCGGTGTCCCTTGACGATGGAGAGCGCGCTGTCGCGGGCGTCCTGCATGTGTTCCGGGTCTTCCACGCCGGCCAGCCGGAACCACGCCTGCTGCCAGGCGAACCGGGTCAGTTCGCGGCGCTGGAAGAACTTCCGCTTGTAGAGGCCCCGGCCGAAGTGGAAGAGCGCGGCGCCCTGCATCACGGTGTTGTCGAGGTCGAAGAAGGCGGCCGCGCGGTCGTCGCCGGCCACCGGGAACGCCGGTTCCTCGGGCGCGCCCCGGTCCGCTTCGAGGAGGGTGTCGCCGTCCCCGTCCAGCGTCGCCTTGCGGGCGGCCTCGGCCGCCGCCTCGCCCGCCAGCACGCTCCGTGCGGTCGCGGGGCGCCTGCGAGGTGTGAGCCATCCAAGAGAGGCCATGCGGCGAGCATAACCATTTCGCCAGGCACTTCTTGTCCTGCCGGGTTCCGCGGGCGTGAACTCTCCGGGACCCGGCCGTTACGCGGAGGTGCGGGGCGGGGCTCCCGGCGGCGTCCCGGCCGCGCCGCACAGGTGTCCGGGTGTGCGGAAAACGGTGCGCGGTGGTGTCGGTGCGGGGCCCGGCGGGCGGAGAATGAGGGCATGAGTGCCCTGCTGCGTCGTACGAAGAAGAAGCCCGCCGACCGGGTCGTCACGCTCCTCGGGAAGCCCGGCTGCCACCTCTGCGAGGACGCGAAGGCGGTGGTGGACGAGGTGTGCGCGGAGACCGGTGCGGCCCTGGAGGAGAAGGACATCACGCGCGACGAGGCGCTGTACGCGCGGTACTGGGAGCAGATCCCGGTGGTGCTGATCGACGGGGAGCAGCACACCTTCTGGCGCGTCGATCCGAAGCGGCTGCGCACCGCGCTGGGCGCCTGAACCGTTTCCCCGGGAGGGCGCCGCGCCGGGCCGGATACGGCACTGGGTGCCTGAGTCAACGATTTTCGCGTACCATCATGGGCGTTTTGAGTGGTCTCGGGGGCCTGATCATGAGGAGTGTGTTCGGTTTTGCCCCCTTCGAACCCGCAACGGGTTGATGCGATCCGTGGTTCCGGGATCGGGCGGCGAATTCGCGTGACCCCGGTCACTTTGACCGGACAAAACGGACACAATCTTTGTGCACGTGTTCACAAAGACATAGCCTGCATTCGACGGGGCGGTCTTGGGACATACGGCCGCCTACAGCCCCGCTCATCCCGCAGGAGCACCGTGGCAACTGGCCGAACTCACCGACCGGCGACCCGAAGCCGAGGAATTCCCGAGGCCACTGTCGCCCGACTCCCCTTGTATCTGCGCGCACTCACCGCGCTGTCCGAGCGTTCCGTTCCGACGGTCTCCTCCGAGGAACTCGCCACGGCCGCGGGGGTCAATTCCGCGAAGCTCCGCAAGGACTTCAGCTACCTGGGGTCCTACGGCACCCGGGGCGTCGGGTACGACGTCGAGTACCTCGTCTACCAGATCTCCCGTGAGCTCGGCCTCACCCAGGACTGGCCGGTCGCCATCGTCGGCATCGGAAACCTCGGCGCCGCCCTCGCCAACTACGGCGGGTTCGCCTCCCGCGGTTTCCGGGTCGCCGCGCTGATCGACGCCGACCCCGCGATGGCCGGTACGCCGGTCGCCGGGATCCCCGTCCAGCACACCGACGACATGGACCGCATCCTCACCGACAACGGTGTGTCCATCGGTGTGATCACCACCCCGCCCGGCGCGGCCCAGCAGGTCTGCGACCGTCTCGTGGCGGCCGGTGTCACCTCGATCCTCAACTTCGCGCCGACCGTCCTCTCCGTTCCCGAGGGCGTCGACGTGCGCAAGGTCGACCTCTCCATCGAACTCCAGATCCTCGCGTTCCACGAGCAGCGCAAGGCCGGCGAGGACGGCACCGCCGACGAGACCGACGAGGCCGCGCCGCCGATGCGTGCGACCCCGGTGAACCGGAAGGGACCCGACGGGGACATGCCCGCCGTGATGCCCGCATGAGCCTCCTCGTCGTCGGACTGAGTCACCGCAGCGCCCCCGTCTCCGTACTGGAGCGGGCCTCGCTCGCCCAGGACGCCCAGGTCAAGCTGTTGCAGGACACCCTCGCCGCGGAACCCGCGGCCGAGGCCACCGTGCTGGCCACCTGCAACCGCATCGAGCTCTACGCCGACGTGGACAAGTTCCACGCGGGTGTCGCCGAGCTGTCGACGCTGCTCGCGCAGCACAGCCAGGTCGGGCTGGACGAGCTCACTCCCCATCTCTACGTGCACTACGAGGACCGCGCCGTCCACCACCTCCTGTCGGTGGCCTGCGGACTGGACTCGATGGTCGTGGGCGAGGGCCAGATCCTCGGCCAGATCAAGGACGCGCTCGCCCTGGGGCAGGAGCTCCACACGGCGGGCCGGCTGCTGAACGACCTGTTCCAGCAGGCCCTGCGGGTCGGCAAGCGCGCCCACAGCGAGACCGGGATCGACCGCGCCGGACAGTCGCTGGTCACCTTCGGCCTGGAGCAGCTCGCCGCCGGACAGGACGTCGACGCCTGGGCCCGGGGCAAGCGCGCCCTGGTCATCGGGGCCGGTTCGATGTCCTCGCTGGCCGCCGCCACCCTGGCCCGTACCGGCGTCGGCGAGATCGTCGTCGCCAACCGGACCCGGGCCCGCGCCGACCGCCTGGTGGAGATCCTCGGCCAGGCGACGGGACCCGGGCTGCGCGTCCGCGCCGTGGAGATGACCGCCGTCGGCGAGGAACTGACACGTGCCGACATCGTGGTGTCCTGCACCGGGTCGACCGGTCTGGTGCTGACCGCCGAGGCGATCGCGAAGGCCGTCGGCGCGGAGTACGACACGGCGGCCGTCCCCGCGGCGACGGCCGCGGCCGGTACAACGGTGGACGCGCTGGACCAGCACGCCGCCTGGGTGGAGAACGGGTCCGGGAGCGGCGCTCCCGCCCAGGACGCCGCTCCGGCCGCGCCGCGCCGCGTCACCGTCCCCGCGCAGAACAGCGGACCCGTGCGGCTCGCGGTCCTCGACCTCGCGATGCCGAGGGACGTGGACAGCGCCGCGCACCGCATCGCCGGCGTGCGCCTCGTCGACATCGAGTCGCTCGCGGAGGCGTCCGCGGACGCCCCGATGGCCGCCGACGTCGACCGGGTGCGGGGCATCGTCTCCGACGAGGTGGCCGCCTTCGGCGCCGCCCAGCGCGCCGCACACATCACCCCGACCGTCGTCGCCCTGCGCACGATGGCCGCCGACGTGGTGGCCGGCGAGATCGCCCGGCTCGACGGACGGCTGCCCGACCTCGACGAGAAGCAGCGCGCGGAGATCACGCAGACCGTGCGCCGTGTCGTCGACAAGCTCCTGCACGCGCCGACCGTGCGGGTCAAGCAGCTGGCGAGCGAGCCCGGCGGCGCCGGGTACGCGGACGCGCTGCGAGAACTCTTCGACCTCGACCCGCAGACGGTGGCCGCCGTCTCCCGGGCAGACCTGAACGACCCGAATAGAGGGCGGTCATGACCGACAGCTCACCCCAGGGTGGGGCCAACAACACGCCGCTGCGGCTCGGCACCCGGCGCAGCAAACTCGCCATGGCCCAGTCGGGCCTGGTCGCCGAGGCGGTCGGCGAGGTGACCGGGCGCGCCGTCGAGCTCGTCGAGATCACCACGTACGGCGACGTCTCGCGCGAGGACCTGGCGCAGATCGGCGGTACCGGAGTGTTCGTCGCCGCACTGCGCGAGGCGCTGCTGCGGGGCGAGGTGGACTTCGCGGTCCACAGCCTCAAGGACCTGCCGACCGCGCAGCCCGAGGGCCTGGTGCTGGCCGCCGTGCCGCTCCGCGAGGACCCGCGCGACGTGCTGGTGGCACGCGACGGGCTGACCTTCGAGGAGCTGCCGGCCGGTGCCCGTGTCGGTACCGGTTCGCCGCGCCGCATGGCCCAGCTGAACGCGTACGCGAAGTCGCACGGCCTCTCCATAGAGACCGTGCCGATCCGCGGCAACGTGGATACGCGCATCGGATTTGTACGGAACGGAGAGCTGGACGCGGTGGTTCTCGCCGCGGCCGGTCTCAGCCGTCTCGGCCGGACGGACGAGGTGACCGACTTCCTGTCGCCCGACACCGTCCTGCCCGCTCCCGGTCAGGGAGCACTGGCGATCGAGTGCGCGGCAACGAGCACCGACCTCGCCGCCGCGCTCGCGGAGCTCGACGACCCGTACACCCGGGTCGCCGTCACCGCCGAGCGTTCCCTGCTCGCCGCCCTGGAGGCCGGCTGCTCCGCACCCGTGGGTGCGTTGGCCGACCTCCTGGTCGACGGTCAGGCTGTCAACGAACTGCGTCTGCGCGGTGTCGTCGGTTCCACCGACGGTTCCTCGCTGGTGCAGCTGTCCATCACCGGTCCCGTTCCCACGTCGCAGGACGACGCGGCGGCCCTCGGACGCGAACTCGCGTCGGAGATGCTCGCCAAGGGTGCGGCCGGTCTTATGGGGGAGCGAGCACTTTGAGCCCCACCGGCCCCGCCGTGTCCGACTTTCCGCTGCTGTCCGCGCAGGGACACGTCACTTTCCTCGGCGCCGGTCCCGGCGACCCCGGTCTGCTGACGCTGCGCGCCGTCGAGGCGCTCGCGAGCGCCGACGTCCTTGTCGCAGAGCCCGAGGTGCTCGACGTCGTGCGCACACATGCGCGGGCAGGCGTGAGCACCCCTGAGCTGACCGTCGTTGACATCACGTCAACAGCCGCCGGAGTGCCTGTACTCAGGGACGCGGCCAATATTGTCATGGAGGCCGCGAAGGGCGGCAGGCGGGTCGTCCGTGCTGTCGCCGGTGACCCGGGGCTGGACGGTGGCGCGGGGGCGGAGATGCTCGCGTGCGCCGCGGCCGGGGTGCCCTTCGAGGTCGTCCCGGGCGTCGCGAACGTCGTCGGCGTGCCCGCGTACGCCGGTGTGCCGCTGCGCGACGCGCAGGGTGCGGACGTGCGCTTCGTGGACGCCCGTACCGCGACCGACCGCTGCTGGAGCGAGGTCGGCGCGAGCGACGCGACCGCCGTCGTCTCGACCACGCTGGACTCCGTCGCGGCGGCCGCGGGCGAGCTGGTCTCGGCGGGTCGCAAGCCCGACACCCCGCTGACCGTCACCGTCGCGGGCACCACCACCCGCCAGCGGACGTGGACGGCGACGCTCGGCACCATCGCGCAGCTCTTCAAGCAGACGAAGGTGCTCCCGTCGCCGGACGGGCACCAGCCGGTCATAGCCGTGGTCGGGGACCGCACCTCCGCCGCCCAGCGCGACCAGCTCGCCTGGTTCGAGTCCAAGCAGCTCTTCGGCTGGAAGGTGCTCGTCCCGCGGACGAAGGAGCAGGCGGCTTCCCTCTCGGACCAGCTGCGTTCCTACGGCGCGGTGCCGCACGAGGTGCCGACGATCGCCGTCGAGCCGCCGCGTACGCCGCAGCAGATGGAGCGCGCGGTCAAGGGCCTGGTCACCGGCCGGTACGAGTGGATCGCGTTCACCTCGGTGAACGCCGTGAAGGCCGTACGGGAGAAGTTCGAGGAGTACGGGCTCGACGCCCGCGCCTTCGCCGGGATCAAGGTCGCGGCCGTCGGCGAGCAGACCGCCGCCGCGCTGGTCGACTTCGGTGTGAAGCCGGACCTGGTGCCGTCGGGCGAGCAGTCCGCCGCGGGTCTCCTGGAGGACTGGCCGCCGTACGACCCGGTCTTCGACCCGATCGACCGTGTCTTCCTGCCGCGCGCCGACATCGCCACCGAGACCCTGGTGGCGGGCCTGATCGACCTGGGCTGGGAGGTCGACGACGTGACCGCGTACCGCACGGTCCGCGCCTCGCCGCCCCCGGCGGACACCCGGGAGGCGATCAAGGGCGGCGGCTTCGACGCGGTGCTCTTCACCTCGTCCTCGACCGTCCGCAACCTGGTCGGCATCGCGGGCAAGCCGCACAACGTGACGGTCATCGCCTGCATCGGCCCGGCCACCGCGAAGACCGCCGAGGAGCACGGCCTGCGGGTCGACGTCCTCGCGCCGGAGCCCTCGGTGCACAAGCTGGCCGAGGCGCTGGCGGAGTTCGGCGCACGGCGCCGGGACGCGGCCAAGGAGGCCGGCGACCCGGTGACCCGCCCGAGCGAGCGGCGCCCCGGTGCGCGGCGGAGGCGTACGACGACCTGACCGGTCGGCGCGGACGTACGGGCCCGGTGGCTCCCTGGCGGGGGGCTGCCGGGCCCGTTCCGTGCTCGTGCCCCGACGGGGGTCATCCCGCGCCGTAGCGGCGCGCGGTCAGCGTGACCTCCAGCGCGGATTCCGGCCTCTCCAGCCTCATGACCCCTGCCTGCTCCCCCTGGTGCTGGACGCGCAGCCTCGGGCCGTCCAGGACAACCCGCAGCTCGGACCAGGGGTGCCTCCACAGCAGGATGTCGCGCTCCCACATCTCCAGCCCGCGCGTGGTGGAACGCAGCAGGTACTGCGGGCCCTCGCTGGGTGAGGGCGGGGTGTGCTCGGTGTACGCGGGCCGGACCGCGTACGCGCCGAGGACGCGCTCCCCGGGTTCCAGCACGGCGTCCCGGACGCTCTGCCGGAGACTGACCCGCCATCCGGACCAGCCCGCCAACCCCGCCGTGAGCGAGGCCAGGACCGCCGTCAGCCACCAGGGCACCCCCGCTCCCGCCAACGGCACCGCGGCCGCGGCCGTCGCCACGCACGCCGTGACGACGGCCGCGGCGACGCTGCCCGCCGGAGTGCGGCGAGTGGTGCCGTTCTCGTCGTCGTCCTCTTTCCCGTTCTCGTCCGTCTCCGTGTTTCCCCCCGGATGTTCCGGCCGCACCGGTCGCGCCGTCCGTCCCGGGAAGCCGGTCCGGTACGCGTGGCCGTGGGCTCGGCCGATGTCGTGGAGCGATCGTATGGATGTCCTCGGACGGTCCGGTGAGGGGGTGGCCGGAAGCGCGGTTTTCCCGGCAGGGGTGTCGGTAAGAGGCCGATGTGGGCGGGTCTATGGTCAAAGGATGACTGCGTACGGAAACTTCCCCGGCTCCCGCCCCCGGCGGCTGCGGACGACCCCGACGATGCGACGGATGGTCGCCGAGACCCGTCTCCACCCCGCCAACCTGATCCTGCCCGCGTTCGTCCGTGAGGGCATCGACGCCCCGGTCGAGATCTCGGCGATGCCGGGCGTGCGGCAGCACACCCTGGACACCCTGCGGAAGGCCGCCGTCGACGCGGTCGAGGCCGGGGTCTCCGGGATCATGCTCTTCGGTGTGCCGGCCGACGAGAAGAAGGACGCCCGGGGCACGGCGGGGACGGACCCGGACGGCATCCTCCAGCAGGG
Source organism: Streptomyces sp. NPDC001770 (assembly GCF_053596135.1). Lineage (NCBI taxonomy): Bacteria > Bacillati > Actinomycetota > Actinomycetes > Kitasatosporales > Streptomycetaceae > Streptomyces > Streptomyces sp. NPDC001770. The sequence continues at coordinate 17,966 of NZ_JBSFFN010000069.1, forward strand.
CCTGCGCGCGGTGCGCGCGGAGGTCGGCGACGACCTCGTCGTCATGTCGGACCTCTGCCTGGACGAGTACACGGACCACGGCCACTGCGGGGTGCTGACCGAGGACGGCCGCGTCGACAACGACGCCACCCTGGAGCGGTACGCCGAGATGGCCCAGGTCCAGGCCGACGCGGGCGCCCACACGGTCGGCCCGAGCGGCATGATGGACGGCCAGATCGGCGTGATCCGCGACGCCCTGGACCAGACCGGGTACGAGGACGTCTCGATCCTCGCGTACACCGCGAAGTACTCCTCCGCCTTCTACGGCCCCTTCCGGGAGGCCGTCGGCTCCTCGCTCCGGGGCGACCGCAAGACGTACCAGCAGGACCCGGCGAACGTCCGCGAGTCCCTGCGCGAGCTGGCGCTCGACCTCGAAGAGGGCGCCGACATGGTCATGGTCAAGCCGGCCGGCCCGTACCTCGACGTCCTCGCCAAGGTCGCCGACTCCGTGAACGTGCCGGTCGCGGCGTACCAGATCAGCGGCGAGTACTCGATGATCGAGGCCGCCGCCGAGAAGGGCTGGATCGACCGCGACGCGGCGATCCTGGAGAGCCTGACGGGCATCCGGCGCGCGGGCGCGTCGATGATCCTGACGTACTGGGCGACCGAGGTCGCACAGAGGCTGGGCGGGCGCTCGGCGTAGGTCATGGGGTCCCGGGGGCGGAGGTGTGCCCGTGCAGATGCCTCGTCGGCCGCCGCACGGGCCCGACTCCCGCTGTCGGAGAGCGGGTTCACCGTACGGGTGCTCGCCGCCCGGGAGGGTGGCACGATGCCCCGGTGAACCACTTCTCGTACTTCGCCACCGGTCCCGGCCCCGGTCACGGGGATCGGTACGTCAGGGAACCCGTGCGGGCCGAGCCCGGCCGGTGGCCGAAGCTGGAGGCCGCGCTCGCCGTGGTCAACCGGGACCTGCCGGCGACCCTGCCGGACCAGGACGCGCTGGTGCTGATGTGCGTCCCGTCGAGCGAGCCGCAGCCGTCCGGTGCGTCCGACGACGAGGACCAGGTCTACGTGGCGATGTCCGACGGCCGTTGGCAGGGCAACGCGGTCAACGCCTGCGACCCGGAGGAGGGCGATCCGCCGGAGCCGGACGACGCGATGACGGTCCTGTCCGTGGTCGCGGAGGCCGCGCAGGACACCCTCATGGAGCTGCTGTGGCGGGCCTGGCCCGTCTGCCCGGCCCACGGCACGGGCATGCACGTCCGGGCCGCGGGGACCACCGACGACCACCTTCCGGGCGATCCGGATCCGGGCCCGCCGGTGTGGTGGTGCGGTGGCGGGCGGGACGGTGGGTGTCATGATGCGGCCGCGGTAGGGGAGTTGGCCGTCGACGGTCCGACCGGGTCGTCCGGTGGGGGGCGTTGACGGGTCGGGGAGGGCGCTCTCGGTCCCTCGGGCTCCCGGACCGTGTCCCATGTGGTGGGTCGGACGGGACGTTTCCAGCGGCGGAGAGCGGCCGCGAGTCCCCCGTACCGGTTTCTCGAACACTCGCTCACGCGGATTCGACAGCGTCTCCTCCTGCCCGGATGGTCTGCCGGCGCTCCACTGCGGCCTTCACCAGACCGGCGAAGAGCGGGTGCGGGCGGGTCGGGCGGGAGCGCAGCTCGGGGTGGGCCTGGGTGGCGACGAGGTAGGGGTGGACCTCGCGGGGGTACTCGACGTACTCGACGAGCTCGTCGTCGGGGGAGGTGCCGGAGAAGACCAGTCCGGCCTTCTTCTCCAGCTCGGAGCGGTAGGCGTTGTTCACCTCGTAGCGGTGGCGGTGGCGCTCCTCGACGTACGGCTCGCCGGCGTACGCCTCGCGGACGAGCGAGCCCTCGGC
>NZ_JBSFFN010000070.1:0-19440 GCF_053596135.1 Streptomyces sp. NPDC001770
GAACTGATCCCGCACCTGCTCCGGAAAATTCGGCGCCGTCCGCCTCACCGACTGATCGATGAAAGCCACCAACTCATCGACACCCTCAGCAACCCCCACCAACGCCCGAGACGCCGCCAACGCATGAAGCTCCCGACCGGTCGGAAACTTCTCACCGGTCAGGAGAAACATCAGATCGGAGGCCGCCTTGCTGACATGAAGGCCCCCACCCCCCTCACCCCCGCCCTGCGAACCACCCGCGACGTGCTCAGGCATCGACTCTCGCTCCGTACTTCCTAGTGGCGGCCGGAGCCCGCGCGGTTGATCTCGTCCACGGTGATGCCCTGCTGCTTCTTGATCGCGCTGCTCGTGCCGTTAATGCCGTCCGCGACGGAGGTCAGCGCCTCACCCAGCTGCTTGCTGACCTGGGCGACGCCGGCGGTGGTCTTGTTCCAGTCGGGGAGGATCTGATCGGCCATGGGGTCACCGGCGTCGCCGGGCCACGTCTCGTACCTGGCCAGTGCGCTGGTGAGCTGGTTGCTCGCCTGCGTCCACATGCCCGTGATGGTGTCCATCACTTCGCTCGCGCTGTCGAGGTTGTCGGGGGCCGAGGAGAACTTGCCGCTTGCCATGTGAACCGTCCTTTCTGCACGCCCGGAGATCGGCCGAGCGCCGCACCCGTCGGTCTGCTGCCGAACGGTCCCGGTCGGAGTGGGTGACACGAATGACCGTCGGCGCAGGTCAGGGGCAGGCTGGAGCCCGGGCACCGGAGCTCAAGCATTCATTCCGTCATACAACCGGTCCATACGTCAGATGACTGGAAGGCGCCCCTCAGCGGATGTCTACGTAAAGGCCGTCCCGCAGTTCCCGGCGCACGTCCGCCAGGAAGCGCCGTGCGGCCTCGGGCCCGGCCCGGCCGCCGACCTACCTGTCCAGCCGCAGCCAGGTGCCCAGGGCCCGGGTGGTCGCGGCGACGGCCGCACGCCCCACCGCCGGGTGCCAGCTCTCGGCGTACAGTGCCAGCCGCAACCGGTCGACCGGCGTCAGCGAGGACACACGGACGCCGCCGAGCAGGGTCGCGCGGGTCCTGAGTTCGATGCTCAACGCGATTCCGGCCGCTTCCAGTTCGGGCACGCCGGACACTCTGTCCGGGGAGAGGACTTCCAGCCCCGCCGGTGCGTCGGCCGTCTCGAGCCGCCGGGCGATCCAGGTACGTACGGCGGCCAGGTCCGTCACCCCCTCCCGCGCCAGAAAACCGGGGGAGGTCCGCTCCACGGCGTCCGCCAGTTCCTCGACCGAGCCCACAGCCGGCTCGGCGTGCTCGTCGGGAAACAGCCCGTCCACGGCCACGTGGGCGCGCAGTTCCCGTTCGGTCAGCCCCGGCAGCGACCGGTACCGCCGCGGACCGTCCTCGTAGTCCAGCCCGTACAGGCCGTCCCCCTGCTCCTCGTCCCACATGGCAAGGGACCGCAGGACCTCATGAGCCGTGTGGTAGCCCTGATGGACGAAGGTCCCGACCAGGGCGAGCCCGAACCACTGCATGTCCACCTCCGCCCCGACCGTCGTCTCCAGGGCCCTGGCCGAGTTCATCAGGTGATAGGCCGAACCGGAGGTGCCACTCAGCACCAGACCACTGGTCGTCTTGGAGTCCCGCTGGAACGCGTCGTCCATCCGGATGGACAGATGGTCCGCGATGTTGGTCCACGCCACCGGCTCTCCGTCCTTCCAGCCGGCCGAGCTGACGAGAAATGCCTTCTCGTCCTCGCTCAGCGGAGGAGTGATCACGTCTTCGGGGACCAGGGTCGGGCTCGCGTGCCGTTCCTGTCGCTGTGAACGCTCGGCCGCGATCAGAGCCGAGAAGCCGCCCAGTTCCGCCTTGACGTTCGTCCCCTCGAACACATCGTTCGCGGCGGCGTTGAAGAGGAAGTACACCTGCTCACGGATGTTCCCCTGCACGGCGACCCGTTCCAGCGCCAGGACGTCCTCGCCCACACTCCCGATGCTGGAGGGTCGTGCGGAACCGAAGCGGCTCAGCCGTTCGGGCGCCTCCGCCTCCACCACGTTCCACGCCGCGGCCGCGACCGTGCGCACCGCCCGCACCGCCTGGGGATGGTGGATCAGGTAGCGCGCCAGCCTGCGTTCGTACTCGTCGGCGGCCCGCAGATACCGGATACGCGCCAGATCCTCCTCCGGAGCGTCCAGCGGGACGAAGAGCCGATGGACCCGTACCACCGCGAGATCGCGCCGGCGCCACCACTCCTCGTCACGGTGCAGGTCGGCCGGCGGCTCGCTCAGACCGTTCGCGTACGTCCGCACCAGACGGCCGAGCGGGACACCGGACCGCGCCTCCGGCCCGAGCATCTCCGTCAGCCGGGCCAGCAGCGCGCGCTCCAGAGCCGCGGCCCGCTCGGCACCCACCTGGCCCGGCCCCCACCCGGAGACCTCGATCAGCGGAAACCGGCCGTCTCCCCAACGCCGCCACGCCACCAGCTCAGCGGCGATTCCGTCGAACACCGGCCGCAGCGGTGCGGCGTCCACGTCCGCACTCCCCGGCGCGAAGGCCACCACCAACGGTGCCATCGGACTGCGGTCGAAGTGATCCCACAGGGCGGCATCGGACTCGGCCGTGCCGGCGGAATCCGGGAGCGCTGCGGGCGGTTGACGGCGCGCCGCCGCGGCGAGCGCGCCGAAGTCCCGAGGGGCGTGGGCGTCGACGATCCGGAGCAGCTGTGCGAGGTGGCTGCCGGTGACGGGAATCGTGGCGTTCCAGCCGAACACCGCGCGGGCGATGTGCTGGAGCAGGGTCCGGTCGAACGGCAGGCCGGCCTCCGGCGCGTCCTGCGGAAAGGCCCGGTGCAGCCGCGCGAGCGAGGCCAGGGCGCGTACGGTCCGCGGATCGCGGGCTGCCGTACCGTGCAGCTCCAGGTCCGTGCGCAGCACCTGGACCATCCGCCTGCGGTCGTCGTCCCCGACGCGCTGCCCGGCGGGCAGCAGTCCGACGTCCCGGACGAGTTCGTCGAGCGCGTCGCCGCGCGGCTCCGGCAGCGCGCCCTTCCAGGTGTTCGGCGCGCCGGTCCGCGCGTCGTCGCCGACCACCATCCAGGGGTCCTCCGGGACCAGTGCGGCCCACGAGGTCGGTCCGAACACCGGGTGCCCCGACGTGTTCGCGAGGTCCTGGACGAAGGTCGCGGCCGGGACAGCGGCATCCGTGGGCGCCGCCCCCCAGGAGCCGAGCGTCACGACGGACCGGCCGTGGGCCAGTTCGGCGAACGACGGGCGTCGGCGCAGCAGACGGCCCAGTTCCTCGCCGGAGAAGGCCACCTTGCGGCCGTCGGCGGTCAGCAGCTCCGTCTGTCCGGGGCCGCCGGTGGCGGCCAGGAAGTACGGGGCGGGATGCTGTCCCGCCCAGGGGAGCGGGTCGGTGCCGGTGACGGCGGCCCGGCCGTCCGGCTGCTCGGTGACGTGCCCGAAGCGGGCGGCACGCACGCCCCGGTAGTGCAGCGTCTCGTCGGCGTCGGCGAACTCCCGCTCGCCTTCGGACCAGTGGCCGGCAAGACCGCCGGTGGCGTCGGCGAACGGCCGCAGGATCACCTCGTCGTCCTCGAACACCTCCCCGTCCACGGCGACGATCTCCCCGGGAGGCTCGGGCGCCGTCCCCTCGGGAGTGCGCGGCAGCAGGATCCACTGACCGGTGACCCGGTGGTCCTCGATCCGCACGCCGATTTCCGGCGGGCGGCCCGGCGCCTCCTGGTACAGCACCGCGCGTCCGGTGTGGCCCCACACCGGACGGCCGACCGCGTCCCGGACCGCCCGCAGCAGCCCCAGCCCCGTGGTGGCCGCACCCGCCACCAGCAGCACCACGGGTACGTCGGGGTGTGCGCGCGCGAGGCCCGCGTCCGAGGCGATCAGCCGGGCGAACTCGGTGAACGTCAGGTACCGGACGCCGTCGGCTCCCCCGTCGATCACCTCGATCCGGCCGGGATCCCCCGGTGCCGGCCGGGCGTGCACCACGTACGGTGACGGGCCGGAACGCCACGGCAGACCCCGGGGGCCGCCGACCGCCCGGTATTCCGACCGTTCGTCGTCCGAGGGCCGTACCAGGTGGAACGACCGTCCCGGCGCACCCGCCCGGAGCATCTCCCGACGCCCCGTGAAGTCGCGTACCCCGGTGGCGTGCCGCGCGGGATCAGCCGCCATCTCCGACTGCGGCCCGGCGGGGGCGGGAGGAGCTCCGCGCACCCCTGTCGGGGACGGTCCGGCGGCGGCACCCGCATCCGTGTCCGCAGGAGGGACAGCGCGCCCGGCAACGGCCAACTGCCCTACGTCGGATGGTCGATGCTGGTCGAGCAGGGAGAGCAGATGCGCGATGTCCCCGTCGGACACCTTCCGCGACACGTCCCAGCCGAAGGCGGCGCGGGCCATCTCCACGACGCGGTCCCGGTTGAACGGCTCGGGGCGGCGCCTCTGGCCCCGGGGGGCGGCCCGGTGAAGTCGCAGGAGCGCGGCCAGCGCGCGCAGTGTCCGGTTCCGTGCGCCCAGGCCATGCAGGTCCAGGTCGGTGCGCAGGGCTTGGAGCATCCAGCTGCGGTCGTCCTCGGTCACCGGCTGCCCGGCGGGCAGCAGCCCGCTGTCATGGACCAGCCAGTCCAGGTAGGGCCCTTGCGGCTCCGGGAAGGCCACCTTCCAGGTGCGTGGCTCCCCGGTCACCTCGTCGTCGGGGATGGCGAGCCAGGGAGCGCGGTTGTCGAAACCGAGTCGGTCGGGGGCGCCGAAGGCGGTGTGTCCCGACCCGTTCGCCAGGTCCTGGACGAAGGAGGTGGTCGCGGACGGCGTGCCCGGCGGTACGGCTGCCCGGCAGGCCAGGGCGACGACGGGGTGGCCGTGGAACAGCTCCGTGAACGATCGCCTCCGCCGCAGCAGACCCCCCACCTGCTCACCCGAGAACCGGACACCGTGCCCCGCCCGGGTCCGCAGCTCGATCTCCCCCGGTGCGCCGTGGGCGTGCAGGAAATAGGGGCTCAGGCTCTGCCGGGCCCAGGGGACCTCGTCCGAGCCCGTGGGCCTGCCGCGGTTGTCCTCCCCCACGGCGATGTGATCGAAGCGGGTGGTCCGCACAGCCGGATATGTCTTGTCCTCGAAGGAGGAGACGAACTCCGGATCCTCGAAGGACCAGTGCCCGGCGATGCGTCCCTCGGGGTCGGCGAACGGCCGCAGGACCAGGTCCGCGTCGTCGAAGACCCTGCCGCGCACCGAGGTGATCTGTCCCGGGGGCAGTGGCTGCGCCGCCGCCGGGGCGAGCGGCAGGAAGACCCACTGGCCCTCGACCCGGCCCGCCTGACGCACCACCCCGATCCCCAGCTGCTCGCCCGGCCCCTCCTCGAAGAGAACGGCCTGCCCGGTGTGCCCCCACACCGGCCGGCCCGTCACGTCCCGGACCGCCCGCAGCAGGCCCAGGCCTGTGGCGGCCGCACCCGGCACCAGCAGCAGAATGGGCACGTCCGCGGGCAGATCGGCCAACCGCGGGTCCGATGCCACGACTCGGGCGAAGCCGGCGAAGGACAGTGCGCCGACCTCCCCTGAACCGGCCTCGGCCGCCCAGATCCGGTCGGCGTCGGCCGATGCTGTCAGCGCGTGCACGACGTAGCTCCGGCCGGCCGCCCCGTGCGGCAGCGGAACCTGCTCGCCGGTCGGCGCGTAACCGGGGCCGCCGGGCCGCCCGTCGCTCTGTTCCAGCCGGTGGTACCGCTGCGGCCACGCGGTCATGAACGGGCCGTCCCAGGTGTCGGTGAACTCCCGTCCCACGGCTGCCGCACCCGGCGTCCGGAGCGAGATCGTCGCGGAGCGCACCTGCGGGGCCGCCTGCTGGGCCGGTGGAGCACCGCGCGTCCCGGAAGCGAACCAGGTGCCGCCGTGGTCTATCTCCCCGTACGGGAGGCTCTGCCCCGAGGCGTAGTCGTACGGGAGAGGGTTCAGCATGGACACCGGGGGATGAGCGCGACCTACCTCGTACAGTTCCCGCAGCGTACGCGGCCGGTAGACCTCGACGAGTTCCAGCAGGTGCGTGATGTCCCCGGAGATCACGGTGGCCGAGGGGTCCCAGCCGTAGCCGCTGCGTACGAGATCCTCCAGGAAGTTCCTGGTGAGCGGCCAGAGGCGTTCCCGTTCCGGGAGGGCGTCCCGGTGGAGCCGGACGAGCGCGGCGAGTTGGCGGGCCGACCGCCAGCTGCCCGCGTCGGGGCCGTGGAGGTCCTGCTCCATGCGCAGGACCTGGAGCATCCACATGCGGTCGTCGGCCCGCACCGCACGCGCGGCGGGCACCAGTCCGCTGTCGTGGACCATCCTGTCGAAGGGCTCGGCCCGGGACGCTGGGAGGGCGACCCGCCACTCGCCCCGGGCAGCCGCGTGCTCGTCGTCGGCGATGCCCATGGAGTACGAGGGAGTGCGGGCCACCCGGCTGGTGGCTCCGAAGACCATGTGCCCCGAGGTGTCGGCCAACTCCTTGATGAAGGTGGTGTTCCGGACGTTCGAGTGCGCCGCCGCCCAACACACCAGGGTGACGATCGGCCGGTGGGAGAAAAGCTCGGTGAACGACCGGCGCCGCCGCAGCAGCCCCCCTACCTGCTCCCCGGAGAAGGCGGCCGTCCGGCCGTCCGACAGCGCCAGGACCGCCGCCCCGATCCGGCCGTGGGCGTTGAGGAAGTAGGGGCTCATGCCCGACCAGGCGACGGGCCCGGCGGCGTCGGTTTCGATGTACTTCTTCTTCGGTGTCCGGATGTAGCGGGCCGACTCCCGGGCGGTCACGGCCCCGTAGAAGCGTCTCTCCCCGCCCCCGTTGTACTCCTGCGCCTTCGACCAGTGACCGGCCGGCCGGCCGTCGGGGGCGGCGAAGGGCCGCAGGATCACGTCCGCGTCGTCGAACGTCTCCCCGTCCACCGAGGTGATCTCCCCCGGGGGCTCCAGCTCCGCCCCCGCGGAGACCTCCGGAAGGGTCAGCCACTGCCCGGTGAGCCTCCCGGCCTCGCGCAGTACCCCGATGCTGAGCGGCGCCCCCGGTGCCTCCTCGAAGAGCAGCGCCCGTCCCGTGTGGCCCCAGACCGGGCGGTCCACCGCGTCCCGCACCGCCCGCAACAGGGCCAGCCCCCTGGACAGCGCCCCCGGCACCAGCAGCACCACCGGAACGTGCGGACCGGTCTCCGCCAGGGCGGAATCCCTGGCGACCAGCTGTGCGAACTCGGCGAACGTCAGCGGCCGGCCGGTGCCCGACCGTGCGTCGACCGTGTGAATCCGGTCGAAGGTCCCCGGGGCGAGTTCCGCGTGCACCAGGTACCCCGACTGCCACGGCACGCCACCCGGGCCGCCGATGGGCAGCGGTCGTTGCTCCTCCGGGTCCAGCAGCAGCTGCTGGACCGGTGGCATCCCGGCCGTCCACGGTGCGGACCAGCGGCCCGTGAAGTCCCGCCCCAGCACGGAGGTCCCGGACACGACGGCCGACGAACGCACCCGGTCCGCGGTGGAGTCCGCGTCCGGACCGGCTTCGGCGGGACCGGCGTTCCGCTGTTCTTCGGGAGGCGCCGCCTGGCCGGTGAGTGCCATGGCCTGGCGGAACGCCTCGTACACGGCGTCGTCGGCGGTGGTCGCGGTCACCGGGTTGGCGGGTGAGCGGTGCTCCGCGTCCGGGTCCGTTCCGTACAGCCGCTCCAGCAGCGGCAGCAGCTCACGCTCGAAGGTGCGCACGTACGCCGGCCCGTTGTTGCGGGGCCGGCCGGTCGCCGCGTCGGTGCCGTGATTGGTGCCCAGGTAGGCATTGCCGAGCTGGGCGAAGTACTCGTCGGCGCTGGTCGATGAGTAGTTGTCCGCGGCCCTTCCGTACAGGTCCAGCCGCACCCCGTCCGGCCACTGCTCGCCACCGCCCCGCGCTCGCTTGGCCGCCCACACCCCGGCGACCAAGTCCCGGTCCTCCTGCCCCAACCGGTCGTGCACCAGGTGCGCCAGCTCGTGCGTCACGCTGGAGTAGCCGTCCGCCATGTGCGGTGCCGGGCCCACCGACGTGGTCTCGCCCAGCAGGTTCTCCTCCGTGACCGCGGCGGTCAGTGCTCCGTCCGCCGCCCCCCGCAGCTCCTCGAACGGCCGCCCCGAACCGTCCCGCAGACCCGTCACATGGGCGAAAGGGCTGAACCGCGTCACCGGGACGTCCTTGGGCAGCACCATCACCACCGCGCCGTTCCGCAGCAGACCGGCGGCCACCTCCCCGTCCAGCAGCATCCGCGCCACCTGCGCGTACGCCTCCTGCCGCGCGGAAGCGGGCCGCTCCACACCTTCCGGGACCACCACCAGCAGCCGCGCCGCCACCTGCGCGAACTCGCGCTCCGTCAGCATCTCCCGGACGCCCTCCACGAACCCGGCGTCCGAGGCCAGCCACAAGCGCGTCCCAGCGGGCAACAGCTCCAGCCGCCCCCACAACTCCGCCGTCGGCAACCCCGACAACTCCACCACCAGCGCGTCCGCGTCCGACGGCTCGATCGGCCCGGGACGTTCCAACAGCCCGTCGGCAGCCGGATCCACCACCGGGAGCGCGCCCGCTCCTGGCTCCGCGTCCGGCACACCGCGCACGGCGCCGGGATCGCCCTTCTTCCGCCTTCCGGAGTTCGTGGTCCCGGCCCGGCGGGTGTCGGCCTGCGCGACGAGGTCCTGGGAGGCGAGCAGCGCCGGGGCGTCCTCGACCGCTTCCAGCGGAAGTGGCCCGGAGACGTACGTACCGCCGTTGCCGTCCCACCGGTAGTCGTTGCCCTGACGGGACGTACTCAGCCCGTAGGCCAGCAGTCCGACCCGGCCGTCGCCGCCCAGCACGTACGCGAACGACACACCACCACTGCCACCGTCCAGATGCGCGTGCACCGCCTGGTTCGCACCGAACACCCGCTCCCGAGGACGACCACTCCCCTCGGCCAGCGCCGCCAGCACCCGCCGCCGTGGGGCCGAGAGCGACTCCTCGTGCAGGCCGTTGGCGTAGTGGACGTCCCCGCTGTGCTCCCACGTGTCCGGCTGATGCACACGGAAGCGTCCAAGACGGTCCTCACGCTCCCGGCGCTCTGCCGCGACGGCCTCGCGGTGCGCCGGTTCCGCGACCCGCCACGCCGTTTCCACCGCGTTCCGCACCCACGCGCGTGACTCCCCGTGCACCACCACGTCCAGCGCGCCCAGATGATCCTCGTACGCCGCGAAATCCCGCTCGAAGTCCCACGCAGGACTCGTCCGGCCCAGGAACACGTCGAAACGGAACTCCTCCGCACGGACCGGCGACCTCAACTCGTCCACGAGGTCCGGGAACGCCGCGACCAGCGCGGCCAGTTCCGGCGACTCCACCACCCGACGCAGCAGCAGACCGTCCTCGTCCAGCAGGCCCAGGACCTCCTCGTCCCGGGCCAGCGCCACCAGCACTTCACGGTGGCCGCGCTGCAACGCCCCGAGCGCCGGCATCCTACGCACCACCGCCTGCGCTTCCGTGTCGGGCGCCCGGCGAGCCGTCGCGGGGACGGCCTCCGGACGGGACGCCCTGGCCGCGGCGGCAGCCGGCTTCCGCCGCGCGTCCCGCCGCGACGCAGCGCCCCGTCGGTCCAGCTCGCCGAGCAGCCGGACGGGCTCCCGCAACAGCCCCTCGAACATGCCACGTTCGCGGGACATTCCCCGCACCGCCTCGACGAACCCGGCGTCCGCCACCGCCCGCCCCGCCAGATCCGACGACCCCAACAGCGTTGCTGCGAGCGCCGGCTGACCGTCCAGCATGGCCGTCAACGTCTCGTCCGACAGCACCGCCAGCAACTGCGGAGCGGAGACCGCGACCCGCACCGAACCGGACGCCAGCACCCCGACCAGCCCCGGCCGCCGACGCAGGTGCCGCAGCACCCGAGCCGACTGCGACAGCGCCTCCACCAAGGCGGGCACCCGCACCGTGGCCCGCCACAGGTCCGTGTCACGGGCGAGTTCGTCGACGAGCGAACGCCGCGCCCTCAGCACGCCCAGCAGACCAGGGTTCCTCCGCAGCAGCCCGGCCAGGGCCGGCTTCAGCCGCACGGCCTCCACCAGCCCCGGCAGACCACCCAGCGCGTCCACCAACTCCGGCACTCGAACCAGATCCTCGGCCACCCCGGGCCGCTCCCCCAACAACCCCCGCACATCCGCCCGCCCCAGCAGACCCGACAGATGCTCCGACCCCGCCACCGCCCCGAGCAGCTCAGGCGTCCGCATCACCACCGGCAGCAGACCGGCCGCCCCCACCGCCGCGGCCTGCTCCGGGGCGGCCTCGATCGCCTCCAGCAGCCGCTCGTTCCGCAGCAGCCCGACGATCTCAGCCTCCGTGGCCACGGCCCCCGGGTTCTCCGCCAGAACGCGGGCGAGCGCCGGCCGGCCGACCAGGACGTCCAGCAGTTCCGGATGCCCGTCCACCACCCTCAGCACCGCCGGATCCGCCACCACTGCCCGCGCCCCCGCCTCGACGGCTTCCCAGTCGGCGCCGGTCAGCAACGTGCCCTCCGGGCCTCCGTAGAACAGGTCCTTAAGTCTGTGGATCAGGCCGGGGCGCGCGGCCAGTTCTGCCCGCACCTCCGCGTCGTCCACCACGGCGGCGGAGACCACTTCGCTGGCCTGCAGGAGCAGGTCGCCCTCGTTGGCCCGGATGTTCGGCAATCCGGCGTCGAAGGCCTGGAGGTACCGACGGTTCCTCCCGACGGACTGGGCGAACCCGGCGAAGCTGGAGCCGGCCAGGGCCTGTACCAGGAACTTGTCGGTGGTGAAACGCAGGTAGAGCTTGCCGTTCTCCCGCAGACCGCGGGTGAGGACCGGGTTCCCGTGGACGGCCTTCAGCGCGCCACTGGTGTGGTCCGCCAGTTGCTCGACCAGCCCTGGTCTCTTCAGCAGCAGGGGGACCAGTTCGTCGTTGGACAGCATCCCGAGAACGATTCCGAACTCGCGGTCGATGGCACCCCGCAGCTTCGGGATCTCGCGCAACGCCACGAGAACCGCGTCCGCGGCCCGCTGGTAGTACGCACGGTACTCCGGCGCCGCCTCCTGGACGATCGTCCTCCGGGCAAGAGCCGGCACGTCGAGAATCGCCCGCGCCACCCGGGCCAGTCGTACGTCGACCTCTATGCCGGACCTCGTGATGTCGGGGTCGTCGGTGGCCTGTACCTCCCGGGCGAGTTCCCTCGTCCGCCGGCTGAGTTCGACGTACTTCTCCAGCCCGGAGGGCTGCTTGACCTCCTCGATGAAGGCGTCCCGGGCCAACGCGTCCGTCAGGACGTCGGGGGCCAGGGCGAGGACCCTGGCCAGGACCAGACCGTCCCCGCCGCCCAGGACGTCGAGGAGGTCCGCGTCCTCGAACAGCCTCCGCCAGTGGGTGGACGGGGTCACGTCGTTCTCATGGGTGAGGGCACGCAGCAGATACGGATGCGCCGCGACGTCCCCGATCAGCTCCGGGTCCTCACGGAGCGCCGCCACCGTGTGGCGAGCCGCGAGGGCCAGCCCCAGCAAGGCCGAGTCGTTCGCCAACAGGGCCGGGAGAGCTTCCGGAGAGTCCTTCAGCAGCAGGGGAAGGAAGGGGTCCCTGTCGATCAGGTACAGCAGACGCCCCTCGCGCCGGATCGCCTCTCCGAGCCCCACGACGTGGTCCAGCAGCTCGGCGAGGCGGGGCTGGTGCAGCAGCATCTGCCGGGCGCCGGGATCGGCCTGGGCCACGGCCCGGACTTCCGCACTGTGGGCCAGACTCGCCGCGTAGACCCGCTTGGGGTCCTCGGGTCCCGCGACGGCGGTGCCGGGCTCGGAGAACCGGTCCAGCAGCGATTCGTACACACCACCCGGGGACCGCAGCACGGTGCGGAGAAGCCCCGGCGCCACCAGCGGCGAACCCGGCGTGATCTGCTCCCTCAGCGCGGCGTTCGCCGGCCGCAGCAACCGGCGGTACTCGTGCGGTACCCCGAGCAGGTCCGGATGGTCCAGCAGCACGGAGACCAGATGGGGACTGCTCAGCAGCACCTTGCCGAGCTCGTTGTCACCCCGCACGGCTGCCCGCACCTTCGGATCGGCGAGCAACCGCTGCACCGGCCTGGCCCCGGTCCTGGGAATCGCCGGCTCGGCGGCCGTCACGCCGGTCGCGGTGCGCAGCAGCCGTTCGAGCTCGTCGTCGCCGAGTCCCGCGTCGAGCAGGTTCGGGTCGTACGACAGCGCCTCGGCCAGCCGCGGATTGCCGTACGCCGCCCGCAGCAGTCGCGACGATTCCGCGAGACGGCGTGCCGACTCGCCCAGGTCCGCGAGTACGTCGGACAGAGCCTCGTCCTGCCCGAGTACGTCCATGAGCCCGGGGTCCCGCCGAACGGCGTCCAGCAGACCGGGTATCCGGAAGACCGTGTCCGCCTGCTGGGGGTTCCGGTGCATCGCCCGCAGCAGGTGCGTGTGTTCCAGGAAGGTTCTGACCGCGTCGGCGTCCGGGAACGCCCGGGGGTGGTGCGTGATGGCCAGGAGCAGGTCGAGGTTCTCCTTGAGCGGCCTGATCGCGGCCATGGGGGCGTTCGAGCTCCGCAGCGCCTCCGCCACCTGGGGCACCTGGGTGATGGCGTTCTGCAGCCACCGCTGTTTCGCCACCACCCGGATCAGAGGCAGCTTGCCTCCGAGCTCGTTGATCATGATCATCCGCTCCAGCACCAGCCCGCGCAGCTCCGCGTCGGTCTCCAGCGCCTTCGCCACCTCCGGGTACCGCATCAGGTGCACTGCGTGGTCCGTCAGACGCCCCGTGGTCCTGGCGGACAGCAGCCCGTTCAGCAGGTTCGGCCGGGAACCCAGGAACTGTGCGAAACCGGGCTGGGTGAGAACCGCCACCCGCACCCGCAGGGAGGTGCTGATCCTGGCGACCAGATCTGGCTGTCCGGCCAGGTACGGCAACGCCTCGTGGCCGACGGACCCGATCAGTTGCGGGTCGAGACCGACGAAAAGCCTGGCCAGGTCGGCGGTCGGTGTGAACGGGCTGGTCGCCTGGGCCTGCCGCACGGCGTCCCCGAACCACGAGGTCACCCGGTCGATCAGACCGTGGGCGTCTCGGATGTCCCGGTCCGCCGCTTCGGCCGCCACCGCCTCCGTGGCGAGCCGACGCGCCTCGGCCGTGTCGAGCAGGCCGGGCCGGGCCGCTGCCGGTTCCCGCTGGGCCGACGTCCGCCCCGTCGCTCCGTCCGATGCGACGGCCGGGGCGGCCGCCCCCGAACCGGCGGAGGACGAGGCGGCCTGCCGCGCGCCACCCCGCATCCGCAGGAGCCCGTCCGGGTCGGCGATGCCTGCCGCGATGCGGAAAGCCAAGGCACGGCTGTTCACGGCAAGGCGCCGGTCTTCTTCGGGCAGCGCCCGGTACAGCTCTTGGATCTCCGGAGCCTCTACCGTGCGGTTGATGCCCAAGTCCCTCAGCGCTTGGTCGACTTCGGCCTTGAGGTCGCCCCAGGGAACCGGCGGCTCCGGGGGTGCCTGCGGCTCCAGGGGCGACTGAATGCTGCCGATCAGGTCATCCATCCATGCGAGGTCAGGCGTGGGGTCCGGCGGGGGCAGCATGCCGGGATCGGCCAGTAGCTCACTCAGCCACGCCAGATCCTCGAACCCGCCCTCACCCGTGTCGGCGGGACCGGGCCGCTGGAGTGCGAGCCGTTCCTGTCCGGGGAGGGGGGCGGCGGCGAGCCAGTGGTTCCGGTCGGGGGCGTAGACCAGATGGATGTCGACGACACCGGCAGGCAGCGGGGACGGCTCGATGACCATGGTCGTTCGGTTGCCGGGCCGGTGGACGTGCAACCGCAGGTTGAGGACCCTGGCCACCAGGGAGGGCGTGGCATCGCCCGCGGTGTGGGCCCACGAACCAGGAGTCTCGAAAGCGGCGATGAACTCCCTGCGGTGGTCGTCGGTGATGAAGGCGGCGTCGGGGTACTGGGCGTGCAGATAGGCGTCCAGCCCGGCGTCGAAGTACACCCGCGCGCCGGGTGAGTCGAGATCGTGCCGGAGCAGCACGCCTATGGTCTGGCGCAGGAACGCGGGATCGCCCCGTCCCAGGGCGTGGTAGAAGCAGTCTCCGTCGGGTGGGGTCGCCACCGGGACGATGCCCTGCTCGTGAAGCCACTGAATCTGCTCCGGGGGCAGGGCGTTCGGATCACCGAGGTCCCCGGAGGTCCGATCCGCTCCGGGGACGTGGTCGCGGCCGGACCCCGAGGTGCCGTCGGCGGGACCGGGAGGGGGCGCTGAGACGTCGAGTCCGTCGGCCGGGCCGATCGCGGAGGTCTCCGCGGCGGCGGCCCTGGTGCGTTTCCGGGGACCGCTGCCGGTGCCCGGCGCGGCCCGGCGCTTGCCACGGGGCGCCTCGGAGGGCGGTGGAGCCTGCTGGGCGTTCACGGGACCCGCGCCGTGTTCCCCGCCCGACCGGGGGAGGTTCGGCACACCGGGGTCGAGCAGCACCTCGTACTGCTCGCCCCCTCCCGTCACCGGGACCGCGCCTGGGCGCCCCTGGCCCTCGCCCCGGACGTCGGCCTCGTCGACGACCTCGGCCCGCGGGACGCGCTCCCGCCCTGCCGCGCTCTCCCGCGACGCCCGGCGTGCTTCCGCCCGGGGGGTGGGAGGGGTCACCGGGCGCCGTGCGTGAGAGACGCCGTCACCGTCAGCGGGCGCCGGAAGGCCGGCGCCCCCTTGCGCGCCGGGCCACTCGTGCGCGCGGACACCGTTCGGACGGCCACCGGGACGGGAGGCCGCGACATCGGGATATTGGTCATCCAGCCTGGGGACACGGCCTCCGGCCTCGACCAACGCCCGGTACTGCTCGCGCGTCACCGGGGTATGACGCTTCTCGAAGCTGTGGAGCCACAAGCCGATGTTACGACCCTCCACGACAGCGGTCGTCGGCAAGACGGTCCTGCCCGGGTTGGCATCGAACCAACGCCTGACGAGATCCGGGGCACTCTCCAGCGTGATCCTCTTCTTGGGAACACGGACAGCAGCGGGACCGGAAGCCGCGACGTCTGGGTACTCGGCGTCCAGCCAGGCAATGCGGGCCCCGGCCCCGACCAGCGCCCGGTACTGCTCCCGCGTCACCGGGCTCTTGCCCTTCCCGAGATTGCGGAGCCACGTCCCGATGTGCTGCTCGTCCACAACCGCGATCGCAGGCACGACAAGGCTGCCCGGATTCTGATCGAACCACCGCCTGACGAGATCCGGGGCACTGTCCACAGTGATCTTCTTCTTGGGAGCAGGGACAGCGAATCCGGAGGCCGCGTCGGGGTACTCGGCGTCCAGCCGGGCAATGCGGGCCCCGGCCCCGACCAGCGCCCGGTACTGCTCCCGCGTCACCGGGCTCTTGCGCTTCCGGAGGTTGTGGAGCCACATGCCGATGTTGTGACCGTCCACGACCGCGATCGCCGGCACGGCAACGCTGCCCGGATTCTGATCGAACCACCGCCTGACGAGATCCGGGGCACTGTCCGCAGTGATCTTCTTGGGAGTAAGGTCACGGAGCGGAGCCGTCCCCTCCAACGGCATTCCCACGCTGACGAGTTCCCTGTACAGGTACGCGTGGATGCGGGTGTCGCCCGCACCCACGCTGTGCGCCCACTCACCCAGGTGCCAGGCGGTACGGTCCTCTGGGTCCTCGACAACCAGATCGCGTGCGGGAAGCTGTCCCCCGGCGAGGGCACCGCTGCGGTAGAGACCCGCGAGCAGGCGGACAGCCATGCGCGGCGGCACACCACGGCCGCCGAAAACGGTCTGCCCGCTGCCGGGCTTGGTCCGAACTCTGTCGCCCAGCACCACCCCGGCTCTCCGCAGATCCTCCAGGTCCCCCTCATAGACCCCTGCGACTCCGCGGAGGATGTTGTCGAGCCACAGGCCTAGGCGCACCGTGCCTGCCCCCTGTCCGGAAACGCCCGACGGCACCTGGCCAAGGTGGCTTCTGTGCATCTTCACCAGGGGGTTGGCACGGTAGTACTCCTCGACCAGGGGAAAGGCGATGTCCGGAGTCAGCTGGACGATGTCCTCTCTGATCACGACGTTCTCGGAAGGCTGCATGCCTGCTTCGAGAAGCGACCGCAGCTCTTCCCGCTTCACCGCGGTGAAACCGTTGCGGACGCTGTGGATCCATCCGCCGAGCGGGAGTTGACGGCCGTCGGCCAGCACGACGACTTGTCTCGCCGGCAGGGGGGTGCCCCAGGTCTCGGCTGTGTGGTAAACGGCCAAGCCCTCCGTCCCCAACTGCGCCGTCATCCGCACGCCCTCTGCGCGGTCCGGGGCGGAAGAGGACTCCGGCGGATCCGCCTCCGCAGGCGCCCTGTACCCCTCACCCGTCGCCTGCGCATGGCCTTGGGCGGTGCTGTGCGGGACACGGCCGGCAGTCGGCGGCTGTCCGGCGCGGTGCGGATCGGGAACGGTGCGGTCTCGATGGCCGGCGACTTCCTCGCTGCCGGTATGGCGGCCCATCCGTGCCAACGCCGAGGCCAGATCGGGACTGACGGCAACCAGCCCCGCCCCGACCGTCTTCAGCCACCGGCCCAGTTCCGCCGTCCGTTCGCCCGTGCCCACCAGCACGCCGTCGACGGACAGATCGAGGCTGCCCGTGCTCCGGAAGTGCCGCAGAGCGAGGTCCAGCATCCTCTGCTCATGCGGATCCTCCAGACCCGCCACAACCCGTTCGACCTCCTCGGCCACGAAG
Organism: Streptomyces sp. NPDC001770; assembly: GCF_053596135.1. Taxonomy (NCBI): domain Bacteria; kingdom Bacillati; phylum Actinomycetota; class Actinomycetes; order Kitasatosporales; family Streptomycetaceae; genus Streptomyces; species Streptomyces sp. NPDC001770. The sequence continues at coordinate 16,691 of NZ_JBSFFN010000070.1, forward strand.
CGCGCCTGCAGCTCCTCCAGGACCGCCTCACCGGGCAGAGCGCCACCGGTACGGTCACCGAGAAGTTCCCCCACCTCCGCGAGGGTGCGCACCGGTCCTCCTGGCAACCGCAGCTCGGCGAACAACTCGCGCACCAGGTATGCGGCGAAGGGAACACGGAACAAGGTGCCGCGACGCCCCGGAGTCGCCCAACCCCACCACTGTTCCAGGCCCTGTCTGTCAGCCCAGCCCGCAGGCGGTCGCCACGACTCCTCGATGCCGGGAGCCGCCCACTGATCGGCCTCCGCGTCCCCTTCCTGAACAACACCGGTCGAGCGTGCGTCGGCCCCCTCCGGTTGCACGGCGGTCGAATGGGGCACGGCCGGCCGCGGGAAGCTGATCCGCGTGCCACCGTGAGTGGCCTCCGGCCCGGCGGCGCCCCCCTCGGCGGCCCGCACCTCGGCCAGGCGCCCGTGGGCGACCAGCGGGAGCGCAGAGTTTCCCTCCACACTCTCACCGAACAGGTCGTCGTCCGAGCCCAGCGCGCTTCCCCCGTTGTCACCGAACAAGTCGTCGTCAGAGCCGAGTACGCTCTCGTCCGCGTCCTGCCGTGCGCCACCGGGGAGCCCGAGCCGCCCTCCGGGGACCGCCATCATCGCCGCGATGCGGAATGCGAGATCGCGCAGGTTGAGAGAGCGCTGCCGGTCGCCGTCGGGCAGTTCGGCATGGAGTTCCCGTAGCTCTTTCAGGTCGACCCTGCGGCCGATGTTCAAGTCCCGGAGGGCCTTGTCGACCTCGGGTTTGAGGTCGTTCCAGAACGTCGGCCGCTGCTCCGCGGCCACGAGCTCCGGGTCTTCATCCGCCGATGGTTCGTCGTACACGGTCGTGGCGTCCGTCTCGGTGGTGATGCTCCGGATGTCCCAGAGGTCGCCGCCCACGCCACTGGACACCGAGGACGCGTCGTCGTCGACGGACTCGCCACTCTCCGATTCGGTCTCCCGGTCGGTAACCCGGGCCGGCCCAGCACTCTCCCCATCGGTGGGAGGAACGGTCTCCGCACTTCCCGGGGAGATCACGGAGGCTTCCTGCTCCTGCGGTGCCTTCGAGGCAGTCGTAGGTGCGGTTCCAGCGCCGTCGTGCAGCGCACCGACTACGGCGTGACGCTGGTCGTCTCCTCGAACGCCCGGCGTCCGGGCGGATCCGCCAGCCACCAGGCCCTGCGTCCGCGCGGCCTGGGCACGCTCGTCCGAGGCATCCGACAACGGAAGCCTCTCCGTGAGAGGACGGTTCAGCTCGACCGCGGGCGCACTCGCCGACCGTTGTCCGGCCTGGACCGTCACCTGTGGGGCCGACGACGCTGTCCGTTCGCCCGGAGCGAGGCTGCCGGGGGCCGCGTCGACCAGCGCTCCCGCTCCCGGCAGGCCGTCGCCCGCCGCGATCGCCCGACCGGACTGCATCGACGGAACAGCCGGCACCGGGGCGAGCTCCGCACCATCTTCCGCCGCCGGGACCCGGGCACCCGTGCCGTCCGGATCCCCATCCGTCCACCGAGGGGAAGGATGCTGATGCGGCGCCAGACCGTCACCGGCAACCGCAGGGGCTGCGACGGCCTCCGCCTCACCGGCCGCCAGGACCTGACGTACCCAGTCCGCCGTACGCGCGGCAGCCCCCTGTTCCCGTGAAGCCGTCGACGACCGCGCCGCCGGGCCATCGGCCACCACACCCGCGCCCGCGGCGGGAGCCGCCGTCGCATCGCCCGGCTCCACGGACGCGGGCGACGCGGGCTCCCGCACAGCGAAGACCGGAAGAGCCGTACTCGGTGACGTTCCCGAGACCCTGCTCTCCGGGGCCGGCTCTTCCTTCCCCGACCCCGGCGCGGCTTCGGCCTCCCGCCCACGCGCCGCCGTCCGGCCGCCCGGCTCGCGCACCCGGTCGGCATCCCCCGCGCCGCCGAACACCGCGGACGTACGCGGCTCCCCACCGGCGGCAACGGCCGAAGCCTCCGCTTTTCCGGGCCGGGGAACTTCCCCCGGACGGTCCTCCGGCGACAACCGGTCCGTGGTCCCCTGCCGGTCCAGTTCAGACAGTCGGTCCGGTGCCGGCGAGCCGCCCGATTCGACGCCGGGACGCGGGAGCGGTACTCCCCCAGCGACGGCCCCCGGATCGCTCACCGTCGCCGCACGACCGCCACTGGCTGCCCCGACAGGGCCCGCCGACGCCCCCGCCGCAGAAGCACCCGCCCCTACCCCGGTACCCCTGGGTTCCCGTGGGTCCGTACGTATCCCCGAGAGGGTGATGTCCGCGTTCCCCGCAGTCGGGCCACCGACCGCTCCCCCCTCGGAACCGGCCCCGCCACCCATCGCGGTCACCGGGTTCACCGGGTTCACCGGGAAGGACGACCCGTCCGAGGACGACGTCAACGCCTGCGAACCACGCCACTTCTGATACGCGCCCGCCGCGAGCCCCACCCCACCGAACAGCACCTGCTCCGACATCGAGCTCAGACCAGCACCCAACGCCGTACCCACACTGAAACTGAACCCCCGCCCCAGCAACACCCCAGCCGCCGACTCCGCCAACGACTCCGCCAACCCCTCCGACGTCGCGTCATTGAAGAAGTCGTACGTATGCCGCACCCCTCCGCCACCCGCGGGCGTACCCACGGCACCGACCGACCCCGGCGTACCGACCCCACCCGCCGCACCCGTCGTGCCCGGGTAACCCGGCAACCCCGACGGACCCTTCCCCAACCCCTTCACCCCACCCGGCAA
>NZ_JBSFFN010000071.1:0-18812 GCF_053596135.1 Streptomyces sp. NPDC001770
GACCTACCTCGCGCCCAACCTCCTCCAATGCGCCACCCCCCAAGGAGTCACCAGCATCTCCGGACCGATCAGCATCGTCATCACCGGCTGAGCACGCCGGAAGCCACCGCGGCGGCGTCCGGCCCACCTGGCTTGTCGCCGCCGCTTGTGGTTGCCCGACCGGGGGCCACGCGGAACCTCCGGGGCGACCGTGAAGGGGGCGCGTACCGAGTCGTGATCACTGGCCGGTCGGGGCGAGACGACTGACCCGGATCACCGAGGCGTGACCCGCACTCTGGCCACCACGAGGCTCGTGAAGGGTCAGACGCGGTACGGCCGTATCAGCCGCACATCCTCCACGCCCAACAGGCCGAGGAGAGGCACCTTGCCGGTCAGCTGGTCCGGATCGACCACGAGACCCGAGCCGCGGATGAGGTCGAGCAGGAGTTCGGCGAGGGGCATCACCATGTGCCGGCCCCAGCAGCGCTCGGACGAGTGACCGAACGGCAGGTAGCCGGGAGCGGTGTCGGGATCGAGATCGTTCCAGCGTTCCGGACGGAAGCTGTCCGGATCGTCCCACAGGGCAGGGTCGCGGTGGGACAGCAGGGGCAGCAGCAGGACGTCGTCGTGCTCGCCGATCCGGTCGTCGATGGCGGGGTATTCCGGCGAGGCGTTGCGCAGGAGGTTCCAGGACGGCGGCAGCAGCCGCAACGCCTCATGGATGAGGTTCCGGTTGGGCGTGCTGTCGTCGAAGGGCGACCCGAGCCAGAGCGCGTTGGCGACGAGGGTGGAGACGGTGAAGCAGACCGGGGCCGCCGCTCGTCGGTACATGCCCATCGCGTACCGGCGGTTCTGGTAGCCGGTGGCCTCCGCCGCCCGCGCGCCGAGCCCGGTGAGCCGGTCGCCCGGCCGGGGCCAGCCGGGCAGGGCGGCGCCGAGCGCGATGACCGACCAGGTGAGTTTGGGCGTCAGTTCGAGGTAGCGGCTCATGAGCAGGCGCAACCGGTACGGGTCCTGCCCCAGGATGAGGTCGCGCAGGAAGAGGTGCCCGGTCAGCGGCCAGGACCCGGAGAGGTCCACGTTCCGCGGCTCGTAGGCGGCCAGTGCCACGCGTACGTCGTTGCCGATCGTGCGGGTGACGGCGGAAGCCTCACCGCGCGCTATGGAACGACCGTGCAGGGGTTTGAAGGTCGGGCGTTCCGTCTCATTGGCCCGGCGAGCGGAAAGGATGCGGTCGGCGACCCCGACCCCGGCGACCCCGATCGTGTCCGGCTCCAGCCGGAAGACGTCCTGGCCCACGTGCTCGTCGAGAAGCGCGGCCAAGCGGGGGGCGAACACGGTGGTGCGCGGGCGCACTGTGGATGACGGCGACATCGTGGCTCCGCTGCGGGGGGAAGAAGATGCTGAAGGAACAGTGCGGCTGACCGTTGTCCGGCGCTCCGCGGGAGCGGGGTGCCGGACAACGTTGTCTCTCGGCAACATGGCGCCGAGCGTCCCGCTCAGTACCAGATGTACCAAGCGCTCGCCTTGAGGCTCTTGTTGGCCGCGACCTTGTTACGGATGGCGAAGAGGAGCTTCATCCCTGCACCTCCTCCCGGGGTGTCACGCAGCTCGTTCGGACCCGGCGAGTCGTCGGAACAGCACGCCGATCTGCTGGCGAACGCAGGCTACCCACCCCTGTCACATGGCATTCACGAGCATCCTCAGGAACTTTCCGCCTCTTCAACCACCCTGTCCACAAGGGCTCGTGGAGCGGAGTGGCCGCCTGTGAGCGCCAAGGCGCTTTGCCGTGGGGGCAGATGACGAAAGGACCGCCTCGGCAGCGGCTTGCCCTCTTCGGCGGAGTGCATGGGCTGGACCGGCGCCCACCCGGAGATCATCCGGCGGTCGGCATCAGTTCTGCTCGCAGCCGTGCCCTCCCCTCGCCGTTCGCCCGGCTCATCGTCCGAGGACCAACCAGGTGGCCCCCTCACCGAGGTGCGTGGTCACGGGCTGGGAAGGTCGTGCCGCGGGTTCGCCATCAAGCTGCCCCGGGCTTCGTCGTCGTCCGGCTGCGGGTCGAACTCGATGAGGAGCAGGGCGGAATCGTCGTCCGGTGGCGCTCCGGTGAAGGCCGCGACATCGGCCCGGATCCGGCTCAGGACTTCTCCTGGATCACCTTCGCCCAGCAGTGGTGCCACCCTCTCGCCCACTGGGTAGAAGTCGCCCTCTCCGTCTCGCGCCTCGCTGAGGCCATCGGTGTAGAAGAAGAGCCGGTCCCCGGCACGCAGGGTGAGCCGGTTGACGCTTTCTTGGTGGGCCCCGCCCATCAGTGCGCTCAGACCGAACGGAGGTACGGGATCGTCCGACTCCACGAACCTGGTACTGCCGTCACGGGTGTGCAGGAGGGGTGGGGGGTGGCCGTGGTTGAACGCGATGAGCTGCCCGGAGGGGCTGATCCGGGCGAGGATGCCGGTCACGAACCGCTGGCCGTCCGTTCGGCGTTCCAGGGCGGACTCGATGCGGCGTTCCACGTCCGCGAGATCTTCGAAGTCGGGGCCGGTTTCCCGGAAGGCGGCCAGCACCGCGGCGGCGCAGCGGACGGTGACCAGCCCCTTGCCCTGGACGTCGGCGATGATCAGGCGGACGCCGTCGGGGGATGCCACCGCGTCGTAGAGGTCCCCTCCGATGCGGGTGGCGCGGCTGGCGGAGATGTACGAGGCTCCGATGCGGACGGGCCCGATGACCGGCGGTACGGGCGTGAAGAGCACGTCCTCCAAGGTCTCGGCCACTTCCCGCACATCGACGAGACGTCGCTCGGTCTTCACGCGGGACCACGCCGCAAAGGCGGATGCCAGAGTGACGTAGGCGATCGCGGCGAGCGCGACGCGCATCCGCAGCTCGCCGAAGCGGTCGGCCTTCCATGCGAACAGCAGGCACAGGAGAACGGCCGGCGCCCCCATGACCACGACGTTCCGCACGGGCCCTCGTGCCGAAGCCACCGCAGGTCCGGCGGCATACACGGGCAGCAGGTTGTACTCAGGGCCAGTGGCCGCGTCCACAACCGCGATGCCCAGCAAGACCGCCAGTGGCAGGGCGCTCGGTGAACGGGTCATCCCGTTCACCCATCGACGCCATCGCATCACCGCACCTCCTGCGCCGATCGCATCGAGGCCCTTCGGCGTCCGTCCAGCCCACGATGACCAGATATATGTAAATGACAGCGAAGAATAGCGAACCCATCGAAATCTGACATGAGCAACACGAGGGCATGAGCCGAATGCGGGCTTTCACTGTCCCCGGACCGAGCCCTGGGCCGCCCCTGCACACTCCCGCCCGAGGCGCTCGACACCGCCGTCGACGGGCTCACCGAGGCCCGTGCCGCTCTGGAGGACAGCCACCGACCGGGGCCCACCGTGGCACTCGCGACGCCGTTGTGCGGCCCCCGCTCACCGCGCGGCCACGTCCCCGGTCCGGGCCGGGTCATCGGGTCGGTGGTGCCCACACCGGCGCCTCCCCGTCGCCGGCCCATACGATGACGCGCTCCCGCAGCCCTGACTACGGGCGAGCGCCCTTCTTCATGCCTGCGCTGCGGCGCCTCTCCGGATCACGAGCCACCGACGGAGTAACGCGCGCGGCGCTCAGACTCGTTCGCGAGGCGCTTCGTCGCTGTCGAGGCCGTCGGACCGGGCCTCGGGGGCGGTGCTCGGGACACCGGTGTCCTCGCCGCTTTCCTCGCCGCTTTCCTCGCCGTTCTTCCGGTCCAGGTGCGCGGTGATCGGAGTGGCCGCAGCGCCGTGGAGTACGACGGAGACGAGCACGGTGAAGACCACGACTGCCCACAACTCGTCCTCCCAGGCTCCGAAACCACCCCGGCCGCAGGCGTAGGCGAGATAGAAGAACGAGCCTATGCCGCGGATGCCGAGGAACGAGGTGACCAGCCGTTCCTTCCGCGAGCCGGGGCCCCGCAGCAGGGCGGCCCAGGAGGTCAGCGGCCGTATCAGCAGGTGCAGCAGCAAACCCGTCACCGCACCCTGCCAGGTGAGATGGGCCAGGGCGCCCGTCGCGATGAAGGCGCCCGTCGCGAAGAGGAGCACCGCCATCAGCAGCCGCTCCATCTGCTCGATGAACTCGTGTAGCACCCGATGGTACTCATGGCCCCGCTCCCGGCTGCGCAGCGTGCAGGCCGCCGCGAAGACAGCCAGGAACCCGTAGCCGTGCAGTGATTCGGCGATGCCGTAGGAGGTGAGGGTCACCGCCAGCGCGACGAAGCCCTCGCCGTGCTCCGCGAGCCTCAGCGGTCTGGCAGCGGCGTGGAAGAGGACACGGCCCAGCAGCAGGCCTATTCCCACTCCCACCGCCACCCCGACCACGAGCCTGAGAAGTACGTCGCTCCACGCCCAGTGCACGATCCAGCCGGTCGACAGACCGCCACCGGCCGCGGCGAGCGCGAGGGCGCCCAGAACGAACGGGAAGGCCAGCCCGTCGTTGAGGCCGGCCTCGCTCGTCAGCGCGAAGCGCACCTCGTCCTCGTCGTACTCGTGGTCCGACGGCTCCCCCACACGCACCTCGGAGGCGAGCACCGGGTCCGTGGGCGCCAGCACGGCGGCGAGCAGGAGCGCGACGTACGGCGGCCAGTCCAGCAGCCACCAGGCCACCAACGCGGTGACAGCGATGGCGAGCGGCATCGCCACACCGAGCAGACGCCAGGTGGTGCGCCAGGAGCGCCGCCCGAGCGGCCGGTCGATGGCGAGACCCGCACCCATCAGGGAGGCGATGACGCAGAGTTCGGTGAGGTGCTCTGCCCACGCCCGATGCTCCGTCGGGTCCACCCGCGGCAGCGGGAGGGGCAGCGGCAGCGCGTACACGAGGAGCCCGGACGCGAGGAACACCATGGGTGGTGAGACCGGCCGCCGCGACAGCAGTCGGGGGAGCACTGCCGCGAGGAGCGCCCCCAGACCCAGACACCCGTACACCGCACCGGTGGTAGTGATGGCCACGTTCCGGCCGCTCCGTCCTGTAGATCGGGCTGGTCACCGCCGTCTACCCCGGCGTGGAGCGTGTAGCGGCCGTCAGGCCGACACGGCCCGGAGGCAGACGGCGGGCCGACGAGCGTGGTGTTCGCGGTGCAAAGCCTTGCCCCCACACCCGCCTTGGTTCCGCGGGCCCCGCAGCCGGGCCCGGACCAGCCACCACCCACGCCTGTCCCGGCTGCGCGTTTTCCAAGAGAGGGCAATGGTCTAGGCCAAAGCATTGACGTGCATGCGTCATCAATCGATTCTGGCCACACCTATCCCGACAGGAGTCCCCCATGAAGCGTCTTCGCGCTCTGCTCTGCGGTGTCGCAACCGCGGCACTGACCACCGCCGGACTCGCGGCGTTCACCGCCCAGCAGGCTTCGGGCGCGTCCGCCACCACACTCAGTGACCGGTGGTACGCCGCCGCGCCGTATCTGATGCCGCACGACAACAACCCGCCGGACGCGGCCGCCATCATGGACGCCACCGGACTCAAGGCGTTCCAGCTGGCGTTCGTCCTCGCACCCAACGGGGGCGGCTGCAGCCCGACATGGGACGGGACGTCACCGGTCTCGTCCGACACGGCGGTGGGTTCGGTCATCAGCGCGATTCGCGCCAAGGGCGGCGACGTATCGGTCTCCATCGGCGGGTACGGGGGAACCAAGCTCGGCCAGGCCTGTTCCGACTCGGCGTCCACCGCGGCCGCGTACCAGCAGGTCATCACCAAGTACCAGCTGAAGGCGATCGACTTCGACCTGGAGGAGCCGGAGTACGAGAACGCGGCCGCCATCTCCCATGAAATCGGCGCGGCCAAGATCCTCCAGAAGAACAACCCAGGGCTCTACGTCTCGGTCACCACCGCGGGAACCGCCGACGGAACCGGCTGGTTCGGCAAGCAGATGCTCAACGAGGCCAAGGCGCAGGGCTTCACGCCGAACAACTTCTCGATCATGCCCTTCGACGGCGGGTTCAACGGCGCGGCCGCGCAGACGAGCGCCCTGACGAACTTCAACTCCATCCTGCAGTCAACCTTCGGCTGGGACGCGGCAACCGCGTACGCGCACCAGGGGTTCTCCGGGATGAACGGCCGCAGCGACACCGGTGAGTACTTCAGTCAGGCGGATTTCCAGACGGTTCTGGACTACGCCACCAGCCACCACATGGATCGCTTCACGTTCTGGTCCCTCAACCGCGACCGCCAGTGCACCCCGCCCGACAACAACGGTAAGACATCCGGCACATGCAGCAGCGTGGCCCAGTCGGACTGGGACTTCGCCAAGTACTCGGTGAAGTTCGCCGGAGTCACCCCGCCGACGACCACTCCGACGACCGCGCCTCCGACCACTCCCCCGCCGGCCGGCAACTGCTCCGCGGCAACGTGGAGCAGCGGCGCCGTCTACACCGCGGGCAACACGGTCTCGTACGCAGGCCACACCTGGAAGGCCAAGTGGTGGACGCAGAACGAGACGCCCGGCACCACGGGCGAGTGGGGTGCCTGGCAGGACCTCGGCGCCTGCTGACAGAGAGCCGCAGAGCGAGGTACGGGCCCCACACCGCCGACATGCCGTCAGGGCCGCGCCCAACAGGCGGCCCTGACGGCCAGGCGGAGTACCGACTCCGTTTTCACGCGCACGGGTGCCACGGCGGCTTACCGTGTGGCTGTGTACCGGGCACGCAGGTGGCGCAGGTAGGCGTCCACGCTGCCGTGCTGGTGGTCCTGGGCTCCGTGCCGGTGCAGTTCGAGCCGGCCGTCGGGGTGCAGGCGCACCGTCGTCGTCGCCTGCCGCTCTGACCCGCTCAGTCCGGCGTCCGGTTGCGGCAGGTCCAGGACGGGGACGGTCGCGGGGAACATGGCGAGCGCTTCCTCGGTGGTGGCGGCGGGCGGGTGCCCGGTGCGGTTGGCGCTGGAGACGTACAGCATCGGGTATTCGTCCAGCAGGGGCCGCAGAGGCTGCCAGCGGGCTCCGAACAGCAGGACCCAGCCGTCCTTCCGGGCCGGGGCCAACCAGGCCGGACCTTCCGCGCCGGGCGTGAGCGGCAGAAGGACGGTGAGGTGTTCATCGCCGAGCAGCCGGTGTGCCAGCATCCTGTCCGGCGGTGTGAGGTCCCACAGCCGGTCGAGCGTGTCCAGGGTGCCGGGGTGATGGGCCCACAGGGCGACCGGCTGGTCGGCGTTCCGGCCCTTGGCCTGGTTGACGGCGCGGGGGCGGGTGGCGGAGACGACATGGGTCAGTGGTGCCGGGTTGGGCAGGACGACCGCCCCGCCCGCGGCGAAGGCATCGCGCACGATGGTGAAGTCGGCCGGGGGCCGGGATGCGGGTTCCGCGGTGCGGGTCACGGCCTGCTCCCGGCGGTGGTGTGGGTGAGGCCCTGGAGGTAGGCGTCGAACGCGGCATCGTCGATGACGGGCCGTCCGGTGGCGAAGGCCCGTCGCTTGGCCCAGGCCATCGCCGCACGTGCCTGGTCCTCATCGAGGGCGTGGCCGAGGCGGGCGGCGACCGCGGTGGCGACGCGGGCGCTGGCCAGCTGGGTCAGCACCGTGCGCGGCTCGATGCCCAGGACCTGATGGGGGTCGTAGGGCTGGAACAGCTCAGGGTGGACGAAGGGCGTGCCGGTGGAAAGGGTGCCCACCCCGGTCCCGACGATCGGGGTGGTCACCGACAGTGGCACCCCGGTCTCCTCCGCGACCATCTCCGCGATGCCCGGCAGCCGGGTCAGGTCCGGTTCGGTCCACCACGGTACGGCGTCGGTGCCGAGGAGTTCGGGCGCGTGCCGGGCGAGGAGGAACAGCAACTGCTCGGTCGCGACGAGGCCGGCGCGCTCCGCGATGCCCAGCCAGGAGGAGGAGATCACCCGCACCCCGCAGGCCAGGGCCCGCAGACTGTTGGCCAGGCCGAGTCCGAGGTCGTTGTGCAGATGGGAGGCGAGTACGGTGTCCCCGCCCGCTGCGGTCCCGACCGCGGTGAACATCTGCCGGCAGGCGTCGGGCAACTGAGCGCCGACGGTGTCCGCCAAGACGACGAGTCCGGCACCGGCGGCGGTCAGCTCCCCGGCGAAGGCGCCCATCAGCGCGTGGTCGGCGCGGGAAGCATCGGCCAGGCACACATCGACTGCCACCTCCTGGTCCAGGTCGCGGGCCCGCTTGACCAGATCGACCCCGGCCCGGAGGGCTTCGGCGGCCGGGCGGTGGACCATCACCCGCGCCATGGCCTCCGAGGCCGGTACCACCACCATCACCCGCGCGTGACGGCTGCCGCGCACCGACGCGACCGCTTGCTCCACATCCCGCACCGCCCCCCGGCACACCGCCGCCACACTCACCGCGCCTTCCGCCTCCACCGCGACCTGGCGCACGGCCTCGAACTCCTCCGCGCACACCGCGGGAAAACCGGCTGCGAACACGACGTGCCGCGCCCCGTCCCGGCCGAAGACCCCTCCGGTCGCACACGCCAGCCGGACCCTGGCCCGCGCCGACATCAGCGTCTTTGCCTGCGCGCCGTCCCGGGCCGACTCCTCCCACAGCACCACTCGCCCCGCCGTCGCGGACTCACGCACCACATCCACCAGCACCGAAACCCTCCCACCCGTACCTGACGATCACCGCCCCATGGCGGAGAGGAAGCCGGGCGGCCGCCTTCCCCGACCATCACCGCGAACCGCAACCGCGCACAAGCGGTCCGGGCAATACCACCCCATCGAAGGGACATCTCTTCCGCCGAAGCGCTCCGCAGTGCTATGGAGACGAAACGACGGTGCGGTACAGGGTCCGCGGGCCCGTCGGGGCGATCGCCGCAACGCCGGGACCACCAGTACCGCCGCACCGGACCATCCAGCGTGTGGCGAGCGGGTACCCCCGCGCGCGGGGTGCCGGTGCCGGGCGTGGTCGGGCTGCCCCCGAGAAGCGGTTCACCTCCGCGCGAACGGAGGTGCCGGCGTACTTCCTCCAATCTGACCAGCGTCACCCGATCAGTGGCCACGTTGAAAACACTTGTTGATCAAGTCGGCGGAAGCGAAAGAATGCAGAGGATGACTCGCGCGTCGTCCGGAAAGGAGCCGGCGGGAGTCCGGAGGAACGAAGCCGCTGTTCCTCGCCCGCAGGGCAGGAGTACCGGAATCGGATCGGCCCTTGTGCACCGGACGACAGCCGGTGTTCCCGCGGGAGTTCCTCTGAGTGATCAAGTCGGCAACTGCTGGGCCGCGCGATGGTCGTGCGTCGGGATGATCGTGACTCGGCCCTTGGCGGCGTGCAGACGGTGCAGCGTCCGGAAGGTCTCGTGCCGATCTTCGTCGGCGAGCCCGCCGGGGTAGCCGGCCTTCTGCCGGATGAGGTCGATCTGGTCGGTGTGCCACGCAGCGTCACCGGCGAGCAGCACCCAGCCCGTTGCCGTGTGCGCCAGAACTCCGATGCTGCCAGGGGTGTGTCCCGCGAGGTCGACGAGCACGACGGAACCGTCGCCGAAGAGGTCGTGGCTGGCGGCGAACGTGAGAATCGGCGGGCCGTCCAGTTCGTACTGAACAATGCCCCGGCCGCGCAGGGCCTCGCGGACACCACCAACGGGCGCGACCGAGCCTCGCACGACCCAGTCGTGTTCGCGGCGGTGCAGATGTACCGGCAGTTCGGGAAGATCGAGGAGTCCGCACACGTGGTCCCAATGCGTGTGCGTCGGCAGCGCGAAATCCAGGCCGGGCCCCGGCCGCTCACGCAGCGCGGTGACGGTGGCGACGGTGTCGGCCGGGGGACGCACCGCGAACCGCAGGAACGCGGGCAGTTCCGCAACGGCGCGGCTGTCGACATCCAGGCAGACACCCGGATCCACGATGAACGTCGCTTCCGGGTGGGTGATCACGAACGACAGCAGCGAATTCGCGATGCGCCGCGGCTGTCGCAGCCCTTCCACGATCAGTGCGGTGGGCACAGACCGTGGCACCTGTCGAAGTGCGGACACAACGACCGACACCGCCGTGTCCGGTAACCCCGCGTCGGTCAAGCCGAGCAGAAACCGCTGGTCGGGGCGTCGGGGACGAACAAGTCCCGTGGCCAGGCTCGCGACCGCGCCACAGCATGCGGCCAGCGTCGGTGATCTCACAGCGTCGGACACAGCAGCTTCGTCCCTCTCACTATCGGGTGGTGGGTTCGATGACGGGACGGTATAACTTCAGGCCGACCTGAAGTAAAGGAGTGTGATGTCCGCAGTGGAGTTGAAGATCGGCGGTGCGGCTGCCCTGCTCGGGGTGGCCACCCATGTCCTGCGACACTGGGAGGACATCGGACTGCTCACACCGCGGCGGCTGCCCTCCGGGCATCGCGTCTACGACGACCGGACAGTCGGCCGGGCCCGCCTCATCCAGATCGGCCAGCGGGCAGGGCTTTCACTCGCCGAAATCGGTGTACTTGTCGCGGGTGAACGGGCCGACCGCATCGGTCTGATCAACGCGAAGCGCGCCCGGATCGCCGAACACATCACGCACCTCGAACTGGCTGACCGGTACTTGGCTCACCTGGTGCACTGCGTGCACCCGGTCGTCTCCGACTGTCCGGAATGCTCCGCCCTGGTGGATCGGCGGGCGCGGTCAGCGATCACCCAGTGAGCGTTTGCAGCCTTGCCTCTCCAGTGTGAGGACTGCTTTGGTGATTGACGTCATGCGGTCCGGGCTGCATCGCGATCTTCCCCGGTGGCATAAGAATGACTGCGCGGGCGGATCGGGGCGTTCTTTTCGATGCAACAGTCAAGAATGTTCAGGATCGGCAAACGACATGCTGAATGTAGATGGCTTGGTTCGCGCACTTCCCGGCCTTTCGGAGCACGTGGTCCCCTCTGGTCGGGCGGTTAACTTCGAGAAAATCGATCACCTTCTCGGTACGAGTCTTCCTGAAGACTTCAAGGAGTTGGCTCGATCTTTTCCCGCCCTTGAAATCGGAGAATTTCTCCGATTGTGGGTGCCAGCTCCAGGAGACGAGGATGCATACCTTGGTGCGGTGAACTACTATTTGGAAACGCTAAAAGATCTTGCCGACAGCGGGGAGGCTGAAGGTTGGTCGCCCTATCCGGCGGCGAATGGGCTAATCCCATGGGGCTCTTCGCTTGATGGGGATATTTTTTACTGGTGCACAAAAGGTGCCTGTTCCGAAGATTGGACAGTGGTTGCAAACGGATCGAATGGCTCTTGGTGGGAGGTGGGATTGTCACTCATTTCTTCCATTGTGGGTCTGATTGATGGAACCTGCGACTCCGGAGAACTTCCGGATGGTGCCGTATCCAGGGAATCCGCTGTCATTTCGCTCGAGTGAACGACTTGCGGGTTTCCGGGGGATGTCTCACGTATGTGAAAATAAAATCGTAGGGCCCCCGAGACGGTTGAACAGGTGACGTCGGCGTGTGCGGGGCCGAGCAGCCGGTGTTGAGGCAGCCCACGAGATAGCGTCCCAGGCGGCGTGCGCCCGTCGCCCGGTCTCCCCACATCCGCACGTCCACTCACATCGCCACCGGGTTCGGGACACCTGGCGGTGGCGCCCACGTTTCTCCGCTTCCCACACGTGGACGCCTCCGTAATCCGGCTTCAACGGCGGCTGCTACCCCCGGTACGTCTCCAGCAGCCGCCGTTAAAGCTAGACATTACGAGGGTGGGCGCGCTGCATCAACGGGATCAGGCCAGGCAGCCCGCCTGGGCATGGCTGGGGTGTCCACGCGTGGATAGCGCCCGTGTCAGGACGGCATGGGGATGCCCTCCCGCGCGCAGGGCTCCGGCCTGCCAGGTGATCCAGAGTGCTCAAATTATGAACCTCATACGAAAGGCGGCATTGGGCAGGGATCGAGCCTCGTCGGTGTCGCCCTCCGTGGTGACGGTGGCGACGAGGGTGCCGTCGGCATCGACGGCCTGCCCGGCAAGTTCGGCAGCGCGGGCTGCGGGGCCCAGCTCTTGAGGCGGGCGTTCTCACGGTCGGTGGCCTTGAGGCGGTCGAGCAGGCCGGAGATCCTCGGGCAGTTTGGCACGGGGCGCGTTCAACTGGTCGGCGATAAGGTTCACCAGGTCGCGTTCGCGCGCCAGGTATCCGAAGGGTGCCAACGTTCCCACAGACCACACCCTGGGGAGCATCGCTCTGGCCTGCGGTGTCCCACTGGAACCGCTGCTACGCGAGGCGAAAGCCGCCCGGGCGCGACGCCGAGAGAAGAGCAGGGCCGAAGCGGAGGACTTGGAAGACGTGAAGCGCCGAACCTTGTTGGGGGGCGCCGTCGTGGGTGCGGCTGCTGAGCCGTGGGGCCGTCTCGCCTATGCACTCAGCAAGAATTCCAAAATCGACCCTGAGTCGGCCGACGTACTCATTGATCACGCTGCCCGGTTGCACCTGGACGAGCTAAGCGAGAGCGCAACCAGTCTGCAGGCCCGCGTCGAAGCACATCTGGACGCGATTACCGCAGCGCTTCCCCGCGCCGGTACCCACGAGCGCGCCCTGACCATCGCGGCGGGAGAAACCGCGGCTCTTGCCGGGTGGGTTGCCTGGGATCTCGGCGAACACGACAAGGCCGCCTCCTACTACGGAGTGACCTCGGAGTGCGCGAAGAAGGCTGGCCACCCCCCTCTGCGTGCCCTGGCGCTGGGCTACTCGAGTTACGGCGCGCCCAGCCCCTCGAAGGCGTTGGAAATGCTGTCGCAGGCAGCTCAAGACCTACGCGGACGCGGCAACGCGACCGCGGCAGCATGGGCCCTGGGTCGGTACGCAGAAGAGGCTGCTCAGTCGGGCGATACCGCTGGCGCCCTACGCGCGCTGGACCAAGCCAAGTTCGCCTATGACTTCGGCGACCACATGAGCGAACAGGCGTGGGTCCGCTTCGTGACGCCGTACCGGATGGACTCCCTGGCTCTCTCGGTCTTCGGCGAACTCAAGCGTCAGGAGCTGACGGCCACAGCCGACTCCGCAGTCGAGCGCCTCGGCGGCGAACTGGCCGAATCCGGAGTGGTCGTCCTCGGGGATCTGGCATCGGCCCTGCTGCGAGGCGGCGACGTAGACCGCGGAGCGTACGTCGCCCACCAGTTCGCAGCGGCGGCGGAGTCGAAGCCGAACACCATGGGCCGTCAGCGGGCACAGACCATCGCCGCTGTCCTTCCGGGCACGGAGCACGACCTGGCCCACCACCTGCTGACGTTCGCGACGTCGTGACACGCGCCAGGACGCAGGTTCGACGAGAGCAGGGCGCTGGATCGCGGACCCTCACGATGAGTGCGTCTCATCGACGACCCAGGACAGGTACGCCTCCGAGCCTCCCGTCACAGGCAGCGTGACCCACTGAGGAACGTCGTACGGGTGCCTCTCGTGCAACCACGCCTCCAGTGCAGGGAGGCGATCCGACGACGTCATGTAGGAGATCCGCCACTCTTGAGCCGCCTCGACCTTCCCCTGCCACCAGTAGAAGGCCGTGAGGGGCGCATCGATGTGGACGCCCGCTGCCAACTTGCTCTCAACAGCGCCTCTGGCGAGGGACTTCGCCTGCTCCTCGTCGTCACTGGTCGTTTGCGCGATCACGATCTCGTGGTTCATGCGGTCACCTCTCCCGCTCGGGTATTGCGACCCTACCCAGAAACCCAACGCAGCTCGGAGCTGGGCAGACGGTAGCGGCTCCGTTGACGAACCCGATGGTCGCCCGGCCGTCGTCCCCCGCCGGTGCCGGAGCCGGCCGGGGAACACCCCGCGACCAAAGCGGCCGGCGCGGCCGCTGCGGCGAGCCGTCCGGGGACACTGCGCGGCGAAGAAGTGATGGTCCGCCTCGGCGAAGCCCACCAGCTCCTCGCAGCTCCGCCCTCAACCTCGGCGACCCCCGACAAGCACTCCGGCACTTCGAGGACGCCTCCAGCGCCCACGATAGAGGGGGTGGCGTACAACGGCGATGCCTTTCCGCGCGGCCACGCCATCCACCTCGCACGCCTTGCAGAGGCCCACCTCGGCGACGTCGACGCCGCCGTGAACATCGCCAATCTCGGCGGAGGTAGTCCAGGGTGCTGCTGCCGCGGGCGGAGGTGACGCCGCCCATGCGCGCCACGGCGATGTAAGTCGGACACCACCGAGGTATCCTCACCGTCGCTTCCTCGACTACACGGGCACCACGTGAACATAAAGTCGTCTCCTACTCTCAGAGTCAGCATCCTGGGTCGATCGGCGGAGACGACGTCAGGGCGAGGGCGGCGTTCCGCAGCTGGGCCGCCCACGTCTGCTGGTCAAGCCCCAACGTGTACTCGAGGCAGCAATCGCACTGTGGGATCAGCGCCACGAAGGCTTGCTCCGCCGTGGTCTCGGCCTCCGTCTCCCACCAGTCGTCCGTCGCCAACTCGGCGGGAGTCATCTCTCCAGCGACGAGTCTCGCCGTCATTCGCCGCAAAGCGTGGCGCCGTGCCAAACCCCGATCCGGCAGCCCGATCCCAGCCTCAGCAAGCGCTTGCTCGAACGCTTCGCGAATGTCGCGGGCATCCGCGTTGCGAGGCCAACCGGCAAGCTCGCACAACGTCGGGGTGTCCAGTCCGGCTGCGAGCGCCTCAGCAGCGATCATCGGTAGCTCCTCCGGGCGTACCTCATCTGCCTGATATCGACACGCCACCTCACCCAGGGACGTGAGCCCACTCTGGACAGAGGTTTCCGGTTCCGGTGTCATATAGGGGCACCCTCCCGAACCGGACATGGAACGGCAGAGGGGATTTCCGCGCACCGGGAGGGACGGCGGGGCATCTGCGGTCAGTGCTCGGTGAGGTCCCGGATGTCCCAGCCAGCGCCGGTCATCGCATCCGCGTACTTTTTGCTGCGGTCGCGGTGGGCGGCGAGCACCAGAAGGTGGGTGGGGCGTGTCGCCCCGACGAAGACGAGCTGCACGGCGGCCTGGACACTCTTCAGTTCCCGCAGCGGGTCGCTCCCTTCGGCAATTATGCGCAGCGCCTCAGTCACGTCGAACTTCCTGCCGGTCTTCCCCAAGCACTCCAGGATCAGTGTTGCCGCGTGGGTCTCGCCCTTCGCGCTCTGGATGGTCCCGGGCACGGCCCGCGCCGCCGGTACTGCGGCGACGGCCGCGAGAGCGGGTCCGAGAGCCGCGCCTGCCGCAGCAGCGGTGGTGAATTCCATTTCGGAATGGCGCAGTTGGCAGCCATTGAGGAGCTTCAGCTGGACGGCCAACTGCTCGGTGGCCTCTCCCCAGCTCGCTGCGTCGAACTCGTGAGCGTTGAGCAGGAGTTCACGCAACAGGATACGAACGCTGCCTCCGGTCATCGCCATTGACCTCTCCAGGCTGCCGAGGGCCGGAAGCCCGTCGCCGGTCGGTGACGAGACGGACGCGCGCACGGCGTTCCACAACTCGGTGGCCGCTTCGTGGCTGTCCGGGCCTGACCTCCACCGGGCGCTTGCCGCGCGGGCCGCGTCTATCAGAGTGCGGTGGGCCGTCGGGCGGCTAGTCGGGGTGTATCCGGGCAGATAGCAGGAGATCGACTGTGGGTAGACAGGTGAGGTTTTCGGGTTCTGTCGCGCACCCAGTACACGCGGTGGACGCCGCACCAGGACGTCCTCGGGGACGGTCACAGCGGCCATGCGCTCGAAGGTCGGTACGACGTCGGCCACCGTGGTCTCGTCGAACAGCAGAACCGCCACCTGGCCGTCGGGGCCGGCTCCGCGGACCTGCTGGGGTCGCCGGACGGCCAGGCGGCTGGCCACGGCCGCGATCTGCGGTCCGAAGCGGCGGCTGACCTGCAGCTCCGGGGCCCCCGGCAGCGGGAACAGCGAGGCGGGCCCGCCTGCGGAGGCCGCGTCGCTGTAGATGCCCTGGTTGGTGTCGCCCACCCGCTGCACGACGGTGGATGAGGAAGCGAACACGAGGTCCAGCAGTTCGTGCTGGGTGGCGCTGGTGTCCTGCGTTTCGTCGAGGAGAACGAACGGGAAGCGCGTGGTGACCGCAGCGGCGATACCCGGGTGCCGGGCGAGATACTCCTGGGCGATGGCGTACATGTCCTGGAAGCGGAAGATGCCCCGGCGTGCCAGAGTCCGTTTGAGGTGGTCCAGTTGCTTTCCGCTGGAAGACTGGTGGCCGAAGGGCAGATCCCTGGCCGATCCGGTGACCGCGAGTTCGCCGTCCCGGTGGGTGAACGTCGCCCCGGTGACGATGGAGGTGCCCTCGTGCTGGCGCCCCACATAGCTGCGCAGGGTGGAGTATTCGGGGCGCTGCAAGAGCCGGAGCGCTGCGGTCTCGAAGGCCGCGTCGTCGACGGACCGGACCTCCACTTTCCTGTCCCGCACGGCCGGCAGCCCGAGGAAGGTGTGCACGAAGGACTGGATGGTGCCGATGAAGTGTGGATAGCGCAGAAGGCTGCGTCCTGCGGCGAGAATGCCCACTCGGTCGGCGATCTCGTTCTTGGCCGTGTTGGTGTGCGACAGCACGCACACCCCGCGCGTCTGGGACGTCCACGCGTCGGCCATCAACGCGAGCTTGAGCCCGATCAAGGTCGTCTTGCCCGACCCCGGGGCGGCCTGCAGGTCTTGGGTGCTCTCGCTCTGCAGGAAGTCCCACTGCTCGGCATCGAGCGGGTCCAGCCCCAGGAGCTTCACCATGGCCTCCACCTTGTCGGTGGCGAAGGCATCGGACAAGTAGGTGCGGGTCACGGGGCCACCCCGTCACACAGGTACGTGAAAGCATCGAGCAGGTAGGGCGGGACGTCGCTGTGAGTCAGCGGCGTCGAGGAGAGCAGCTGGGCGGCGAACTGTGCGGTGATCGGCTTGCTGACGTTGTCCAGCTTGAGCGGCC
Source organism: Streptomyces sp. NPDC001770 (assembly GCF_053596135.1). NCBI lineage: Bacteria > Bacillati > Actinomycetota > Actinomycetes > Kitasatosporales > Streptomycetaceae > Streptomyces > Streptomyces sp. NPDC001770. The sequence continues at coordinate 16,745 of NZ_JBSFFN010000071.1, forward strand.
GGTAGATCTTCAGGGCGGCCTCTTCCAGGGAAAGGCCCTGCCCTATCCACGTGTCGACCACCCGGTCGGCCCGTGCGATGGCCTTCTCCGTCTTGTCGGCGTCCGGCCAGGACCGTGCAGCGGCGGATGCCAACTTGACCGCGCGGTACATCAGCCTGGCCATGGTCCAGGACGTGACCGCGAGGTCGTACTCCAGCGTCCACCAGTCGGACACGAACGTCTTCACCGGCCCGTCATCGCCGGTGGTGAGGTTCGTGACGTATGCGTGGACCTGTTTGTCCGTCATATCGGTCCAGCGCACGAGCTTGCCTCTCATGTCTTCGGGAGTGTCGGCGGGTACTAGATCGCGGTCGCGGATACAGGCCACGCGAACCGGGATCTGCTCACCGTCGCGCTGGAAGACCCGGCTGTAGCGGAACAGGCCGACGTGGCCGACGTTGACCACGCTGATTCCGTGTTCGTTGAAGGGCATGCCCAGGGCGTCGGCGAGCGCGGGCAGGAAGATCGCCTCGGCGTCTCCTTCAACCATCGCCAGCCCTCGGGCGAAGAACATGTTCGCCTTGGTGACGTCCAGGAACCGGGTTAGGAACGCGTAGTCTCCCTCGGTCAGGCGTGTCATACCGCGCCGCAGCGGGAAGGTGCGGCCCCGGGCGACGAGGGTCAGGCACTCGACCGGCGTCGAGGAGGCGAGGTTGGGGCTGTGGGTGGTGAGGATGACCTGCACAGGCGCCCTGTCACCTTCCTGCGGCTTCTGCGCCTTGTCCCGCAGCAGGTCCATGATCCGGGTCTGCAGCTGGGGGTGGAGGTGCGCCTCGGGCTCCTCGATCAGCAGCAGGGGAGCCAATTCGTTCTTGCCCAGCAGGAGCAGCTCTGCAGCCATGAACAGGGCGTTGTTGTAACCGAGTCCGCGTCGCGTCCACTCGTCGGATGCTGTGAAGAGGTTCAGTTCCAGCCGCTCCAGCGCGCGGACCAGCGTCGCATCCGTGGCAACGCTGATCTTGGCGCGCAGGACGTCGTCGCCGATCGCGAACCGCTGCAGGTACGCCGAGTTGATGTCCTCGCTCACCTCCGCGACAGCCTTGTTGTCGCGGATATCGCACTCAGCACGCCGCAGGATTCCCCTCAGGGTCGAAGGGGGTTCATCACCGGTGGGGTCGAAGTCGTCGATGTCCTGGTCTTTCATTGCCGGGTAGCCGGCGAGGATCTGGGACAGCCGTGACCCGCGGCCCGAGCGCAGTTCCGCCTCTGCATCGCGAAGGGGGCGCAGGTAGGTGGCGCGCAGGAGTTCGCGGGCGGCGCCGTCCAGGGCGGGGCCGTTGCCGTCCGGCCCGGTCCGGGTGGTGACCGAGACCCGGTTGCGCAGCGGATCCATCCGCTGAGCCTTGAACGTGACCCACAACCAGGCGGCGCCGTCGCGGTCGTGGGTGAGCAGTTCCAGGAAGACCGCCTGCTCCTCGGTCGACAGATCGGTGAAGGCGCACCCGATGGTGAAGGTCTCCGCCCTCCCGTCCTTCCCGAGGTGGAAGTCGTCCTGGGAGACCCGGTAGTAATCCGATGCTGCGGACTGCAGGCACAGCCGGATCGCGTCGACAATCGCCGTCTTCCCGCTGTCGTTCTCCCCCACGAGCACATTAGTCCCGGCCGTGAACGACAGGCTCAGCGCATCATTCCGCTCGCCCTCGCCCTGCGCCGCGGGTCCGAAGACCCGGAAGTTCTCGACCCGCAGATGCGCCAAGTACACACAGTCCCCCGCCAGCAGAGGCCGCGACACCCTCTTCTCCGGAAAGGAGCCCCCGGGCGGCACGGCCCTTGATCGATAATTTCGGAATCCTACGCTCTTCGTGGTCCCCGCCCGGAAAGAATTCGGCAGACCGGTGGGCACCAACACCGCGAGGTCAACTCCCCCAGTTGCAGATCGCGGAGTTCTCGCCGGGGAAAGCCCACCGTGCGGGCGCTGTCTGCCGTGCTGGGGGGGCTGCCACGGTGTCGAGGTGCTCGCGGGTGTGCCGGGACAGGTCGGTGCCCTTGGGGAAGTACTGCCGCAGCAGACCGTTCGTGTTCTCGTTGC
>NZ_JBSFFN010000072.1:0-18334 GCF_053596135.1 Streptomyces sp. NPDC001770
GCCCGTGGTGTTCCAGTTGTTGAACCCCATCTGCGGGGTACGGGCCAAGCCGTTCTCCACCGCCGCGGCCTCCGGCGCGGCGGCCACGGCAGCGAGTTGTACACCGGCCGTGACTCCCGTGGTCAGGGCCGCCGCCCCGGCCAGACCGCCGAGGGTGAGCGTGAAGGAAGCGACCGAGACCGCTAAACGGTGTCTGAAACTGTGCCATTCACAGGACATGTGCCGCTCCTGGGGGGTAATTGACGCACAACCCAACACGGGTAAACGGAATCAACCACATGACATCGCTGTTACATGTACATGTCAATAGAGCGGGTGAAGGTCTTCCCGTCCTCCCGGGACGGGGCCCCCTCGGTGGTGTCCGGCCGAGACGGAGAGACGCTGTCGTGGGTACGGCGACAGGCAGCACGGCACCGGGAGTCCGCCGACCCGGGCGAACAGGTACGGGGAGGCGGCGTCCACGGCCGCAGGTCCGGAACCTCCGCCGCCTTCAGGCACGCCGACACGTCCGGCGCACTGCCCGCCGGCGGTCCGGAGACCGGCGAAGGGCAGTGCACGCCCGTCGGGTGCACGCCCGGGAGGCCGCCGCCGTAAGCCGGCCCGGTCACCTGCTCCAGAGCTGGGTGCCGCGGTCGACCGCGCTGACATAGTCCTCACGGCAGGATGCGGCGGCCCGCTGGGCCTGCGCCGCAAGGGCCCGCATGTTGACGGTGGCCTGGTTCCACTGAGCCTTGTTGGCGTCGAACAGCTCCTTGACGGAGCTGTCCCAGCCGCTGAGGGCCGCGGTGCCGCCCGCGGCGAACTGCTCGTTCAGCGAGTCGATCTCGGCCTGGACCGTCGTCAGCTGGTCGAGCACCTCGTTGACGGCGCCCCAGCTGATCATGTACGTCGGCATGCTTTTCCTCCGGTTCGGATGAGTGCGTGGTGAAGTGCGGCCCGGATGGCCCTCGGGCATGCACGCCGGATCAGTAAGCACCGCCCGACCGGCGGGAAGGGCTGTACACGACCCGTCCCTCCGGGCGCGGGCGCGCATCCGACAGGACGACCCGCCGGAGCGGGATGTTCGGGACGCGCTCCGGCGGATCTCGGCTCAGAAGCCGGTGACTCCGGCGGGCTCCCCCATGACGGCGCCGACGCGCATCACGGCCTGGGCGGTCGCGTCGTGGGTACTCGCCAGCGCCGTCCGGTTCGCCACGATGCGTTCCTGCATCTGGTCCAGCACCTTCCCCACGACCTGGTAGTTCTGCAACCAGGCGGCCATCGCGTTGGCGAAGTTGGTGCCGGCCTCCCCCGTCCAGCCGGTCACCGCCTCCGCCGTCAGGGCCTGCAGTCTGGTGAACGTCGCTCGGTGGCTCTCCAGAGTCGACAGGTGATTCCCGCCGGACGTCTGGATACCTTCGAGGTCAACTGCCTCAATTCCGGAACCTGCGGCCATTACGGACCCTTCGTATGAATGGGTGAAATTGAGGGAGCTTTCACTCCGTCACAGGTATCCTGCCCGCACCGCTGAGCCGGTGACAGCTCAATGGGTCCGCCCTGCCCGGTGTGACACGCCCCCTGCCCCTGTGACCCCGGGGCGAACACCGGGTTACGCCGGGCGTACTCGCCCTTCCGCCGCCGGGCCGTCCGGAGGCCGGTGGGGCCGTGAGGCCCACGGATCGACGCGGCCCCGGGTCACGGGTGCCGGACGGTGGTGCCCGTCGCCCACAGCCGCGTACCCCCCTGTCGGACAACGAGGTTGCCGTCCGCCCCCAGCACCAGTACGGCGCCTTCGTGGCCGTCGGTCCGCGAGGACCAGACGGTCCGCATGTCCCTGGTGTAGACCACGAGGTTGCCGTCGGCCTGGAAAACCGTCCTGGCCCCCCGCCCCACCGTCCCGGCCGCCCACAGCGGGTGGTTCGCCCGGTCGTAGAGCACCAGGTTGCCGTCGCCCTGGAAGGCGAGGACGACTTGGCCGGCGAACCAGCTCTGGCCGCGTTCCAGGACGCTGGTGCCCCGGACGACGGACTCCGTCCCGCGCAGCACCGCGGCTCCGGCGGATTCTTCGTCCGGGTGCTCATCGGCGGGTACCGGCTCCGCCACCGCCATCCGGGAGCTCTCCGCCACGGGCTCCGGCGTGCTGCGCGTGGGAGGGGTCGACGGGCGGCCGGCGGGAGGCGGCGGGTCGGCCGCCGGAGCTGGGCGGGAGCGGGCCGGGGAGGCTGTACCGGCGTCGGTGGAGGGGCCGCCGGAAGGGGCGGTGGCAAGCGGCGTGCGGTCCTGCGGGTACTCCTCGGTGGGTGCGGCGGCCTCGGGGCCCCGCGGCCGGTCCGCGTCGTCCAGCAGCAGTGCCGGCGCGACCAGGACCAGAAGGCAGAGCCCGACGGCTCCGGTCAGCAGGTGGCGGGTCAGGTGCACGCGGGGTATCGGGGCCTCCGCTTCCTCCCCCGTCCCTTCGGCACCAGCGGGCCCGGCGCTCCATACCGGCCTGCGGACGGCCCGTCGTGCGTACGACGCGCCCTCCGGCCCGGAGGGGCGGGTGGTCTTCGCCGGTCCGGCTTCGGGGCGGCCGTCCTGCTCACCCGCGTCGCCCGGGGGCCGTTGCCGCCGGTACGGTCGGCGCCCCCGCCGCGACTCCCCCGTCGGCTCCCCGGCGGGTCGCGGGCCGCACCCGGCACCCGTTTCCTGCTGCGCCACGTGGGAACCTCTCTGGGTCGTCGAACGCGATCGGTGGAACGGAAACGCCGTGAACGGGCGCCGTGGAGCACGCACGGGAAAGGCGCCTCGGGGCACGGGAACCGCTCTTGACCGTGTGAGCCGTCGAGGACGGCACGGAACCGTCGTCGCACACCCACCAGGGATTGCGGGACAGCCCTCAGCCGTGAGCGTAGGGAGGATCACGGCGGAGTGACGGCTGATCGCTCATACCGGGCCCGGAAGCACGGGATCACTTCCCTTTCTGCCGCCGTACGGTCCGGGGTGCCGGGCGCGTGCGTGCGCCTTCTCCCGCCGTCGCAGGCCGGAGGACGCCCACCCGGACGCACGGGGGCGGGGAGATCGCGGTCGGGCCAGCGGGACCGGCCGGCACGCGCACCGGCGGACGCGTCGCGGCGGACGCGTCGCGGCAAGCCCGGAGGGCGGGGTCTGCACGGTCGGGCACGGATGCTTCCCGGAGGGGCGGCGGCGAGGCCGGACCGGACCGATCTCTATATCGTGGGTCCGGGCATCGCGCCGGAGCGGACCGCACCCCGGCACGGCCGGCGTGCCTCAGCACGACCACGGAGATACCGCGGATGAAACGCAGTCAGGTGACGAGGACGGCCCGCCCCCGCCCCTCGTCCCCCCTCGCCGCCGACGAAGCGCCCGGCCTTCGGCCCGGCCCCGGGCGGCGTACCTCCCCCGGCTCCGCGCCCTGGCGGACCGGCACTTGACGTCTCCGAACCAGGACGGCGGCGCAACCGGCCGCAAGCGCCCCTGGCTGCCGTCGAGAGCCCGCTCCGCACCGCCGGTCGAGCGGCGTGGAACGCCCGCCGCCCAGCCGGCCGAGGTGCCGGCCCCGCCGCTCGGGGTGCGGCGGGTCGGCACCACCTGGCTGGTGCATCCCGCCGACGGCCCGGACCGCCAGTCCCTGCTCTTCGCCGCCGGTCTGGCAGCCGACCCCGAATACGCCCTGGTGGTGGTGGACCTCCCGCCGCAGTCGCCGTTCGACTCGGTCGAGGAGGCCGTGGCGCGGGAGGTGTCCCCCGGTCCCCACGGCCTGCGCGTCGTGTTCGGCCGGACGCCGTCCCAGGGCGCCGCCCCCGCCGGACGCCTGCTGGCGCGAGGGCTGGGTGTGCCCGTGGTCGTGCCCGACGGCGTACTGCGCCCGTCCGCCGGAGGCGCCCTCTTCATCGGGGCCGACCGGGGCCGGGGCTGGGTGCTGTGCATGCCCGGGGGCCAGGTCCACTACGTCTCGCGCCGTTTCCCGAGGCCCGTGTGGGACGAGTGCCTGCCCGGCCGCCCGCTGCCGGTGGGGCCGTCGGCCGTCGCCGAACCGGTGCCGGCCGGGGTGTGGGTGCGTCCGGTACGGGAGGACGCGGCGCAGAACCGGTACCGGGGGCACCTCGCCGCGCGGTTGCGGGGCCGGGGCGACGCGCCCACCGTCGTGGTCGGTACCCCTGGGACGCCCGTGCCGGCGCCGGAGGACCTCGCGCACTTCCTGCGCGGGCTGCCGGCGGGTGCGGCGCCGCGCGTCGTGCTCCACGGGCCGGGCCGCGCCCCCGCCGCTCCGCCCTTCGGCCGGACCCTCGCCGCGCTCACCGGCGAGGCCGTCCACGTGTACAACGGTTTCCCCACCGGCGATCCGCTGGTCGGCCGGACCCCCTCGGACGAGGTCGTCCTCCTCGCCCCGGACGGCTCGCCCGGGCGCTCCGTGCTGGCACGCGAGTTCCTGCACCTTCCGCCGGAGCCGGAGGGCCCCCCGCATCCCGCCCTCGCGACGGACCACCGCTGGCCCCTGGACCATCTGCCGATGATCCGTCAGGGGCTCCACCACGGCGGGTCCGGTGTGGTCCTGGAGGTACTCCCCTGGGGGCTGTGGATACGCCCCTCCGCCGAACCGGCCCACGCCCACGAGGTGCGCGGGGCCCCGGCCCACCCCGGCCACGAACAGATCCTGTGCGACGACGGCGCCCCCCAGGCACTGCCCCGGCTCCGGCAACTGGCCGACGACGTCCTCCGGCGCCTGCCCGGCCGGTCCGGCCCGCCGGTGCGCGTACTGATCTCCGACCGGCCCTGGTGGCCGGCTGCCGACGCCCCCGGGCCGCACGTCCCGACCGCCGTCGGAGCCGCCCCGGCACCCGCCGTCGGCCCGCTCACCGGCCCACTCGCGGTCCCGGACTTCGACCCTCTTCTGGATCCTCTCCCCGCCCCTCTCCCGGAACGGTTCCCGCAGCCCGCGCCCGGTTTTCCGGAGAGCCGGGCGGAGGCGTCGGAGGCGTCGGAGGCGCGACCGTACCCGGGCCCGGGTACGCCCCTGGACGCGGCGGTCGTCGCCCTGGCGCTGCGCCAGGAGCCCCGGCTGGGCGGGGTCCTGCCACGCGAGACCGTCGTAGCCGCCCTCACCGCGGTGCGGCTGCGGCTCACGGCCCGCGCCCGGCGGGACACGGACGGGACCGGGCGCGCCGACGCCCGTACCCCGTCGGCGGCCGACCCGTCCGCCTCGGCGTCGCTGGCCCTGCTGCCCGCCTACGCCGGCGTCGTGGCGCTGCGCGCCGACCTGGACCCGGTGGCACTCGGGCGGTACCGGGTGCACGGAGTCGCCACCGCCCGAGGCGTGTGCGCGGCGTCCCTTTCGGGCATGCCCGGGCGCCCCGGAAACACCGACATCCTCCTCCGCTCGGCCACGGGCCGCCGGACGGCTCTGGTGGAACCGGAGCAGCCCGACCGGGTGCTGTTCCCGCCGGGAACCCGGTTCGAAATCCTCCAGGTCCGCGCCCGGCCGGGCGAGCGCGCGGTGGTGATGATGGGCGAGCTCCCCCCTGCGGGCCTCTGCGGGCCGGGCGGTACCGGGGAGGCCGCCCTGCGCGAGTGCGTGGCGGCGCTGCGGCTCTGGCGTCAGGACGAGGAGAGCGGCGTGGTGCGCGGGCCGTGGGGAGATCCGTTCGCGACGCCGCCGGCCCCGGAGGATTCCGCGGCTCCGGAAGAGTGCGCGTCTCAGGGGGGCTCCGCGGTTCCGGGGGGCTCCGCGGTTCCGGCCACGGAAGCCGGTCCGGCCGGGCCCGCTTCCTTGGCGGACCGGCGGCCGGCGGCGGCAACGGCAGCGACGGCGGCGGTGGCGGTGGCGGGCGTGCGACCAGTCGCGCTCGGCGGGCGGTTCCGCTGACCTGTGGGCCGTTGCCGTCCTGCGGGGCCGTCACGGCACCGTCCCTCTCCGCAGGACCGTTTCGGCGCTCCCGTATCCCGTGGGCCGGAGAAGGGAGGGGCTGGTCAGCCGCCCGCCCAGTCCCGCCGTGCGCGGACGAGGTCCGCCGCTGCCGCACTGTCGCGGGCGCGGTCGGCGGGCGGCTCGTCCGGCGCCAACTCCCGCATCATCACTACTCCGGGGGCGTCGGGGTCGGCTTCCAGTACCCGGAACCGGGAGCCGGGGAGGAAGAGCACCCGTCCCGGGCGGAGGGGGTCGAGCAGATCCGTGCGGCGGCCGTGGACGGACCGGATGAGGAAGTCCGTGTTGCCCGGGGCACCGGCGGGGCCCAGTGCCGACGCCTCGCAGACGAGCGGGTCGGTCACCACGGGCCGCCCGGCGTACCACTGCCGCATCGGCTCGTCGAGCGTGGCGCGCAGCCCGGTCGGCCCGAGGTGGACGGGAAGCATGCGCAGTCCTCTGACGAGCAGCGCGTCGTCGACCGGGCTCATCGGGTGCTGGTGCCGCCGCGTCACGGTGCCGTGGGCTGCCGCGCGTTCATCGAGGAGGCGGAGTACGGCCGCCAGGGCGGCCTCGGGGTCCGGGTCGCCGTCCGCCAGGTCCGGATGGGCGCGCAGTATCCCTTCGGCGAGGTGCACCGGGCCGCGGGGCCCGGGGCGTGCGGCAGGGGCGCCTTCCCGCCGGGCGGTGGAGGGAGTACCGCCGGCCATGGCGGTGGGCCGGCCGACCCCGAGGCGTACGGCACCGCGCAGTTCGGAGGGAAACGACCGCACCAGGCCCTGTGCGAGCCGCCGGAGTCCGGGGAGTTCCGCCTCCGAGCCGGCGTCGCAGAGAACCCGCTCGCCCTCGGGGTCGGGATCGGCGTCCCGCATCTGCGGGGCGTGCACGGGGGCCGGCGTCGGGCGCACCCACAGTCCGCCGCGGACCACTTCGACGACGACGCCGTCCGCAAGGCGGTGGGTACCGGGACGGATCTCCGGGAGGTCACCGAGCGGCCAGGTGTGCGTCGCGGCGTACGGGCGGGGAGGCGGGCCGGGGAACCCCGCCGGGGGCAGATGGACGAACTCCTGCGCGCGCAGGGCCCGGCCCGGCGTTCCGTCGGCTCCCACCAGCAGGACGTCGTCGGTGTCGGAGCCTCCCTGCGGCATCCCGCCGAGGACCCGTACGGGTGCGCCGACGGCCTGGGCGAGGACGTCGCCCAGGTGCCGCCCGCCGCTCAGGCGGGCCGGGCCGTAACAGAGGAACCGCACCTCCGGGCGCAGCCGCGGGGGCAGTTCCTGCCAGAACCGGGCGACGTCCGCCATCGGGAGGGCGGGGGCCCCGGGAACGCCGAGTGCCACGGTCATCAGTGCGGCGGACACCCCGGTTCCGAGGGAGAGACGGGTCCGGTGGTCGTCCAGGGCGGAGTTCTCCCCCGCGGGCCGCAGCCACACGCCGGCGGGGACAGGTTCCGCCACGCTCCGGCCGACCGGCCAGGGGCGCCCGGGCAGGGCGGCCTCCCACGACGGTTTCGGAAAAGCGTGGGAGTCCGTCGTCTCCGGTGCACCGGGCGCACACCGCATCCACCCGGGTCCGGTGGGCGGGCCCGCGTACAGGCCTCCGCCGGGGGTCGGCAGGGGAGGGCCTTCCGCGGCGATCACCGTCCGGCCCAGCCGTTCGGCGAGTCGGCGGGCGACGGTCACGGCATCGCGGAGCGGAGGACGGCCGAACACCAGCCGCAGGGCGTCGGTCCCGGCGGGAATGCTCCCGGCGAGCCTGTCCAGGGCCGTGTCGTCCGCCCCGCCGGGCAGATCGGCGACGACGACCGTGCACTCGGGGTCCGGGGCGAGCCGGGCCGTGAAGGCGAGGGCCCGCGGATCCACCGGTCCTTCGGGAGCCAGCAGCCAGGCGTCTCCCGCACGGTGGGCGGCGAAGCGGGCGCCGACGACGTCCGTCCGCCGCTGGGCAGGAGCGGGAGCTACGCGACCGGACGCCCCGTCCGGAGCGGACAGGACGGGCGCCCGGCGCGGTCCGGAGGCGGTCGCGGGCGGTGCGGCTGCCTTGCCCGCGGGTCGCGTCACATCGCGGTGCCGGTGGACCACAGCACCGTACTGCCCTGCTCGATCACCACGTTGCCGTCGGCCCGGAGCACGAGCCTGGCTCCGTTGTGGCCTTCGGTGTGCGAGGACCAGACGGTCCGCCCGTCCTGGCTGTAGACGGCCAGGTTGCCGTCCGCCTGGAAGACCGCCTTGACGCCGCCCTGCCCGACCGTCCCGGACCACCACAGCGGGGTGCCCTGGGTGTCGTAGAGCACCAGGTTGCCGTCGCCCTGGAAGGCGAAGAAGAGGCGGTTGGTGGACAGCGACTGCCCGGCCTCCAGCACGCGGGTGGCGTTCACCACGGTGGTCGTCCACTGCTGGGCGGGGGCAGTGCTGGGTGCGGGTGCGGTGCTCGGCCGTGAGCTCGGCGCGCTCTGCGCGCTCCGGGTTCTGCTCGGCGTTGCGGCGGCGGACCGCGTGGGCCCGGCCGTCGGGGTGGGTACGGTCGCCGCCACCTCGACGAGGGTGTCGTGCCCGGCACTCCCGGTGTTCTTGGCGTGCCCCGTACCACCGGACGCCGTCGGGCCCGGTGACGTCCGCGGGGCGGCGGAGTCTCCGGAGTCCGGGGCCGTGCCGGTTTCCGGGTCCCTGTCCTCCGCTCCGGCCTTGACCGTCTGCAGCGGCGCGTCGTCTCCGAACAGGTGCGGGGCCAGCAGGAGCAGCGCGCTGAGCACGCCCGCTCCGGCCAGTATCGGCTTGGCGAGGTGCCCGCGCGAGGCGGTGCGTGCGCCGGTGCCGTTCCCGGAACGCCCGGTCCGCCGGCGGCGCTCCTTCGCGGACCTGGACGGGGCCGCGGGGGAAGAGGTGTGCTGATCCTCCGGTGCACGGCCCGCGTCGGGGGCGGCACCGGAGGCCCGGCCGGGCGCGGCGGGGCCGGTGCGAGTGGCCTCGGTGTCCACGGCAGGGCCGGTGGAGCTCGCGGGTTCCCCGGCGGGTGCGAGGAACGGGTCTTCTTCGCCCGTCCCGTCCGGCGGAAGCTGCCACGGCAGCTCGTTCTCCCATACCGCCCGACCACCCTGGGCCCCGCCGAACTCGTCGGAGCGGCCGGCCTGCGGCTCGCGGTGGTTCATCTCCACGCCTTCCCGGTCCCACTGTCTGAGTGATCGTTCGCCGGCGGCCCCGTGCTTCGCCGGAGTGTTCGGCGCGTCCCATGGGCACCGGCCGCGCCGGCCCGCCTCCCGGACCGTCCCCGGTGCGCCGGCCCATGGTCGGCGAGAGGAGGAACGACCGTGCGCGAAGCCTAGAAAGATCGTGGCGGCGACGCGGGCCTGATCGGGCAGGCGTGCACGGAAGCACAGCACTCGTACCCTTCTCGACACGTGTGGTCAGAGAATGCCCATGCGGATGGCGTACGCGACGGCGTGGGTGCGGTTCCGCAGATCGAGGCGCTTGATCACCGCCTGGATGACGCTTTTGATCAGACGTTCCGAGTAGCTGAGCTTGTTGGCTATCTCGACGGTGTCCATCCCCTCGGCCAGGAGCTGGAGGACGTCGAGTTCGCGCTGGGACAGTTCCACCGGCAGCAGTCCGGTGGGGCACTCGTCCCTCTGCATGGTGCGCATGCGGTCGAGCAGCATGCTCATCAGGAGCGGGGGCAGTACGGCGCGTCCGTGGTGGGCTTCGACCGCCGCCGTGAGGATCTGGCTGAAGCTGGTGAAGGGCCGTACCAGGAAGCTCACCAGACCGTGGTTGACGGCGAGGGCCAGCTGCTGTTCGGAGATGTGGTCCGCGACGAGCACGATCCGAATCCGTCCGCCGGTGGCCTGGCTGGCCCGGCTCATCGTGGACAGCGTCTTGCCGCTCACCGCGGCCGTGAGGACCACCAGGATGTCCGCGTCAGCGATCTGATCCGCCGTCAGTAGCGTGACCCGGCTGTCCGCACTCAGAAACGCCGCCGTTCCGTCCCGGGTGAGGAGGTCGTCGGCCCGTACCACGACTCCTGGGACGGAGCGCGCTTCATCTGTGTGATCAGGCATGGGACTCCTTGTCGAGGACGCGGCACCGCGCGGAAGGAGCGCAGAAACCGGGGCTGCCCGCCATCCGCGTCAGTGCCGATCGGGCCGGGCCGGCCCGGCCTCGGATCCATGGGATCTCGGAGGACGCGCTTCCTTCTCTCGGCTCCGATCATCACAGCTCGTGGAGCGGCTTCCGGCACAAGTTGCCTGGCCATGCCCTATCAAGCAGAAGCAGTGCACTGTCGGACAAGTGCCGGCCACGGCCGCCCGCGCCCGCGCCCCGCGCCGTTTCCGGCACGGCGCGCGAGGGGCTTTTCGCTGCCGCGAGTTCTGCCTGTGGTTCTGCCTGGAGACCCGCTGCACCCGCTGGTTGGCTGTTCCGTGCGGGCAGGAACCGGCCCCCGACGAAGCGGAGCCGGTCGCGCTCCGGCGAGGCCTCTGCCCGCCGGCGACCGGCCCGGACCCACCGGGCGCCACCGTCCGGAAGCGCGGCCGTCGGTCGCCGTCCCTGTGTAACTTCCCTGAGAAGAGAAGCAACTTGAGCCAGGTTTTGACGACCGCCTCCGTACCTGACCGGGACAAGGTCGCCCACTGGAACGCCGGGGTGAACAGGACCCTGGTGCCGATGACCGTCACCCCGCGCGGTGACGGTCCCTTCGACGCCCGGATGGTCACGCGTCGCCTCGGATGTCTCCAGGTCTCGACCGTGGAAGCCGACGCGGAGCAGGTCAGTCGCACTCCGGCGCTCATCGCCCGCTCGTCCGCGGCGCTGGTGTCCGTCAGCCTCCAGATGTCGGGGACCGCCACCCTGGTGCAGGACGGCCGGCAGGCCGAGGTGGGTGAGGGAGACCTGGTGGTGTGCGACCGGAGGCGGCCGTACTCCTTCGACTATCCGGACCGGTTCGCCACCCACATCTTCCAGTTGCCCCGCAGCGTGCTGGGCGTGCCGGACAGCGACATCGGGCAGGTCACGGGCTACGCCATCGGCACCGGGGACGGCTTCGGCGCGGTCCTGCGGCCCTTCCTGACCACGCTCGCCTCCTTGACGGACGTCTGTCCGCCGGCCGTCGCGGACCGGCTCGCCGGCAACGTCGTCGATCTGTTCGCCACCCTGATCGCCGAGCGGGTCCGCCCGGGTGCCACCGGTGCGGACACCGCGCGCAGCGACCTGCTGCGGCGCGTCCGTACGTACATCAACCAGAACCTGGGCGACCCGGACCTCTCGCCCGAGAGCATCGCCCGGGCGCACCACTTCTCCGTCCGGTACCTCCACCGGCTGTTCGAGGGCGAGGGGACCACCGTCGGGCGGCTCGTCCTGACGCGCCGTCTGGAGGAGTGCGGCCGGGAGTTGTCCCGTCGCGGCGGGACCGCGCTCACCGTCTCCGCCGTGGCCCAGCGGTGGGGCTTCGTCAGTCCCGCCCACTTCAGCCGGGCCTTCCGCACCGCCTACGGCGTCTCTCCGCGGGAGTGGCGCGGCCTGCGCACCGCGCGGAGTTCCGCCGGGCGGTCCCCGGCGGACTCTCCGGTCCCGCCGTTCCCGGTTGCGGACCGGGTGCCGGCCGGCCTCTCACCGTCCGCGGGGTGATTCGGCGTCGTACGATCACGCCGCACCCCCGCGGCACCCGGACGGCCCGGCGGCCGTCGTACCTCTGCTTTCCCCGCATCACGGCTCGGCATCCGGTGCACCGGCCACCCCTCCCCCTTCTTGGCCCTCTCGGTAGGAGACCGTGTGACCGACCATGCCCCTCCGCCCCTCCGGCAGCCGGTCCTGGACCACGCCACCCGGGCGTTCGTGGAGCGGTACACGTGCCCGCCGTCCGCACACGCCCCGGACCTGGAAGCCGCCCGGCGGGACCTCGCCCGTCTGCAGGGCGGTGGTCGCCCTCCCGACGAACAGGACACCTGCTCGGAGTGGTTCGCCCTGCCGGGCGGGCCGACCGGTCACGTACGGGTACAGGTGGTCAAGCCGGCCGGGAGCGTCGGCGACCTCCCCGTCGTTCTCTTCCTGCACGGGCTGGGCTGGGCGCTGGGCGACGCCGTCACCCATGAGCGCCTGGTGCACGCGTTCGTCCTCGGGACGGACGCGGCCGTGGTCTTCGTCGAGTACGAGCGTGCCCCGGAGGCGCGGTATCCGGTCGCCGTCGAGCAGTGCTACGCGGTTGCCCGGTGGATCGCCGGGCAGGGTGGCGAGATCGGTCTGGACGGGGACCGCATGGCCGCGGTGGGTTTCTCGGCGGGCGGCAACCTGGTGGCCGCGCTGACCCTGCTCGCCAAGGAGCGCGGCGGGGTGCGGCTGCTGCACCAGGTGCTGCTCTGCCCCGTCACCGACGCCGACTTCGACACTCCCTCGTACCGGCGGTTCGCCACCGGCTACTTCCTCGGCCGCGAGACCATGCGCTGGTTCTGGGACCAGTACCTCCCCGACGCCCGGCACCGGAGCGAGGCCACCGCGTCACCGCTGCGGGCCACCCTGGAGCAGCTGACCGGGCTTCCCCCGGCGCTGGTGATCACCGGCGAGGCCGACGTGCTGCGCGACGAGGGCGAGGCGTACGCGGCCAGGCTCCGGGAGGCCGGGGTCCCGGTGGTCTCCATGCGGTACCACGGGACGGTCCACGGTTTCATGGTGCTCGATCCGCTCCGCCACACGGAAACCGCCCACGCCGCGCTCGTCCAGGCCCTCGACACCGTGCACGTCGCCCTGCACCGGCACCGGGACTGACTCCGGCGCCGCCGGGCAGGTCGCGCCGCCTTTCCCCGGCGGCACCTCCCCCTGCCGTCTCGGATCACCTGGCGGTCACGACGTCACGCGGCGGGGAGCGCGTCCAGGTGCTCCTGCGCGGCCTTCACGTGGGCGGGGTCGGCCACCTCGCCGAGGCCGACGACCTGGTGGAGGAAGGAGCGGGCTTCCTCGAACTCCCCCAGTTCGATCAGGGCCTCCCCCAGGCCCAGCATCGTCATGCCCTCCAGGATGGTCTGACCGGTGCGGGTGGACTGGGCCACCGTTGTGCGGTAGAGGTCGGCGGCCTCGCGCCACCGTCCCAGGGCGGCGTAGTCGTGACCGAGAGCGCTGCTCGCGATGGCACGGTAGGTGTCTGCGGCATGCCCGCTCACCGGGCAGTCGGGTGCGTCGAGGAAGGCGATGACACGCTCGTGCTGGACGACTGCCTCCTCGGCGCGGCCGAGGTCGCGCAAGCAGCCTCCGTACACGCCGATGGCCCCGATCCAGCCGTCGTTGTCGCCGGCTTCTTCGAAGAGGTCGACGGCGGCGCGTACCTTGTCGAAAGCCTCCTGGATCTCTCCGAACCGCCGGTGGGGAGTCACCGCGTACATCAGGGCCCAGGCCTGCTGGGCGGGGTCCTGGGCGCGGCGGGCGAACACCAGGGCTTCGTCGGCCCGTGCGATGGCCTCCCGGTCCCTTTGTTCGGAGATGCCCAGGGCCCAGGCGTGGTAGTTGAGGTGGACGGCCCGCAGGCTGGGGTCGTCGATCACGGCAGCGGCTTCGCTCGACAGGCTGAAGACCTCGGACCAGTGTCCCCAGACCCAGACGCCGCAGATCCACCCCATGGCATCGGCGGTCTCCACGACCCGGGTGTGCTCACCGCGCCGCGCCGCGCCGCGCAACGCGGCGAGCCAGGCGGTCGCTTCGCTCTGGAGCCAGGCGCGGGCCTGCCCAGCGCTCTCCAGCGGGACCAGGCCCCGCCACGAGGACGGCGGCGCTCCGTGCTCGGGCTTGTACCAGTGGCCGGCGACGACCGCTGTCTCCAGCAGCCAGGTGCGCAACCGGTCCTCGGCCACCGCCCGCTCGTCCGGCTTCTCCTCGCGGGTGAGGCGGGCACGGGCGAACAGGGTCAGAAGGTCGTGCAGTTGGTAACGGCCGACGAAGGTGGCCTGGAGCAGCCCGGCCTCGACCAGCTCCTCCATCACGTCCTCCGCCTCGAAGATGCCGGTCGCGGTCAACGCGGCACCGTAGGCGGCGGTCATGTCCGGTGCCGGCACCAGGCTCAGCAACCGCAGCATCCGGGCGGCCTGTTCGGTCAGCTGCCGGTAGGACAGCTCGAACGCCGCCTCCACCCGGACGTCTCCGGCGACGAGCGCGCCCAGGCGGCGTTCCTCGTCGGCGAGGCGGCGGACCAGGTGGTCGACGCTCCACCCCGAGCGGACGGTCAGCCAGTTCCCCGCCACCCGCAGGGCCAACGGCAGGTGCCCGCACAGCTCAGCCACCCGCGCCACGGCCCCGGTCTCCGCGTCGGCCCGCTCCTCGCCCAGGATCCGGCGCAGCAGTTCGACGGCCTCCGACGGCGTCATCTCCGACAGCGCGAGCCGTTCGACGTCCTCCAGTCCGGTCAACGGCCGCCGGCTCGTGACCAGCACCGAGCTCCGTCCGGCCGCGGGCAGCAGGGGCCGGACCTGTCCCTCGTCGCGGGCGTTGTCCAGCACCACCAGGCACCGCCGTTCGCCCAGCAGCGCCCGCAACAGGCCCGCACGCCCCTGAGCGTCTTCCTGCGCCAACTGCCGGTCCGTCACCCCCAGGGCCCTCAGCAACTTCAGCAACGCCTCGTCCGGGGCGACCGGGCCCTCCACCCCGTGGAGGTCGACCACGAAGCACCCGTCGGGGAACTCCCCCGCCAGATCCGCCGCCGCCTTCAGCGCCAGCGTCGTCTTCCCGCACCCCGGCGGCCCCGACACGACCGAGACCGACACTCCCGCGCCGGCACCCGCCCGCGCCGCGGCCTCCTTCAACCGCGCCAGCTCCGGACCACGCCCGGTGAAATCTCCCACCGAACGCGGCGGTACCAGCGTTCCGGTCGCCACCACCGGACGCGCGGGCCGCGCGGCCCGCGCCGAGACCAGCAACGCTTCCCGCTCCGTACCGTCCAGCCCCAGCCCTTCGGCCAGAGCCACCACCGTGCGCCGCTGCGGGACCCTGCTGCGACCCCGTTCCATGTCGCCGATCGCGCGGACGCTGACGCCCGACGCCTCGGCCAACTCCTCCATGGTCAGACGGCCTTGCTGCCGCAGACCACGCAGCATCACACCGAACAGCTCTTTTTCCGACACAGCCCGCTCCCTGTTCTCCGCCCGGGGCAAGGGTACGGCGTGTGCACGCCATACTTTCGTGCCGCAGCCGTCCGCTCCGGCGGACCGGCGCGGGCGGGCGTGTACGGGCGCCGCCGGGCGCAGGCACCGAGGGGCCGGGGATCGCGTGGCGGCGCGTCCGGCCACGGGCTTCGGACCGCTGGACACCGGCCCCGGCCGGTCCCGGAGCGGCGCCCCCACCGGCGTCCGTCAGGAGCGGTGCCGCAGCCGCAGCGGGGCGTAGAGCGCCAGGGCCGCGAGGAACGCCACACCGTAGGCGAGGTCCGCTCCGCGCAGGGCCTTCGCCACCGGGCCCACGTACAGGCCGGTGCTCATGAACGGTACCGCCGCGGCGAAGGCGATCACGAAGGCGGCGAGCGCCGGCCACCACGGCCGGTCGCGGGCGCTCTCGGCGGCGAGGTCGAACGGGGCGCCGCCGCGGTCCTTCTTCCTCGCCCTCCAGTCGACGGCCACGATCGCGACGAAGCCGGGTATCCAGTAGCCGACCAGGAGCAGCACGTTCTGGAAGCGCGCCGCGGTGTCGGCCGCGTGCATCCACAGCACGAGCGGGAAGCCGAGCACGGCGGCGAGCGCCGCGGCGACGGGGCGTGGCAGGCGTACCCCGATCGTCTGCAGCGCCAGGGAGCCGCTGTAGTCGTTCATGGCGTTGCTGCACAGTGCGGCGAGCGCGACGGCGAGCAGACCGAACGCCCCGAGCGCTCCCCCGCCCAGCAGCGTGTCGATGCCACCGGCGGTCTGGTCGATGAAGACGGACGCGCCCCACAGGCCGAGCGTCTGGACCGCCACGAAGGAGACGCCGATGCCCAGCAGGGTGCACCAGAACATGCGGGGGCGCGAGGTGGCGGGGGGCAGGTAGCGGCTGAAGTCGCTCGCGTACGGGGCCCACGAGAGCGCCAGGCTCAGCGCGATCGTGAACGTCAGGACGAACGCGCCCGCCCGGTCACCGCCGTGCGCGGCGCCGGAGGCTGCGGGATGGACACCGTCCAGCAGTTTGAAGGCCAGCACGGCGAAGGCAGCGGCCAGGAGGAACGTCATCACGGTCTGGAGCCGGTGGATCGCCTCGTACCCCAGGACGCCGAGCGCGCCCTGGGCCGCCAGCACGACCAGCACGCCCAGCCAGAACGGCCAGCCGCACAGCTGGGCCAGCGCGTCGCCGCCGAACAGCCCGATGAGAGCGTCCCAGGCGATCGAGGACAGCCACTGCAAGACCCCGGGCAGTACGACGGCACGGCCGAACGCCAGCCTTGCAAGCGGGAGTTGACCGACCCCCGTCCGGCTTCCCCAGGTGCCGAGGTACGCCGTGGGCGCCGCCCCCACGAGCGTGCCGATGACGACGGCGACGAGCGCCGTGGCGAAGTCCAGGCCCAGGGAGATGCCCACGGTGCCGGTGAAGACGCCGGTCATCGTGAGGTTGGGGGCGAACCAGACGGTGAACAGGCGGCCGGGGCCGCCGTACCGCCGGTCCTCGGGAACGGGAGCTATCCCGTGCGTCTCGATCCGCAGATCGCCGGGGGCGGCCGGCATGCGGCCGCCGAAAGCGGATCGCGAGTACGGGGCTTCCCGCTCCGGGGTCGCAGGGTCGTTCTGCGCATACGGCAACGCCATGGAAGACATCCCTCCGCCAGTACTAGCTGGTTCAGGTTCGACGGGTGTGTTCTCAGCCCCGCGCGGGGCACCCCGTGTCCGGTTCGCCGGTCAGGATAGCCGGACGCCGGCCCCTGGCAGGTCAGCGGGGGTGGCCGGGGCACGGGCCCCGCGGGGCGACCTCGGCGCGGGGGCCAGGGGCCCGATGAGGCGCTCGGGCCGGAAGCCGATCTCCCTCCGCCCTTTTCCGTCCGGCCCGTTGACGCCCTCACGCCCCGGTGACAACGTTGTCGAGCACTCTCGGACACCCCGCACCCTGCGTCGCACCTCGAACAGGAGAGTTCCGTATGCGCTGGTCCCCCTCACGCCGTCAGGTCCTCGGCGCCTCCCTGGCCGCCCTGGCCGCCGCGCCCGCGACCGCCGCCGTCGCATCCGCCGCACCGCCCCCTGCCGGTGTCCGGTCCCCCACCCGCTCCGCCGCCCTCTCCCGTGCGCACGTCACCTACGGCGCTCTCGAGAAGTACTTCGACACGGCGGACGGCACCGGACTCGTACGCGAGCGGTACCCGGTCGCCGCAGACGACCGCCCGTACTCCTACGAATGGCCGCTGTCCCAGGTCCATGTCGCCGCTCTCGACCTGGCCTTCGCGGACTCTCGCCACGCCCCGGCCCTGGCCACCCGCGCCAAGGCGCAGGAGCTGTACTGGAACGCCGCGGGCGGCACCACCGGCCTCCCCGGCTACGCCTCCTACCCGGTCGCGCCGCACGGCGACGGCGGGGACATGTTCTACGACGACAACGAGTGGGTGGGGCTGGCCAAGTCCCAGCTGCACCTGCAGACCGGCGACCGGGCCGCGCTCCGCCGCGCGGAGGAGATCTTCGCGCTGGCCGAGTCGGGCTGGGACACCGACGCCGAACATCCCGCCCCCGGCGGGGTGTTCTGGACCCAGGCCGACTGGAGCCACAGCCGCAACACCGTCTCCAACATGCCCGGCGCGCAACTCGGCCTGCGCCTGCACCAGATCACCGGAAGGTCCCACTACCTGGAGTCGTCCAGGCGCTTCTACGACTGGACCAACGCCCACCTGCGGACCCCCGAGGCCCTCTACTGGGACAGCCTCGACCTCACCGGCTCGGTCGACCGGACCGTCTGGTCCTACAACCAGGGCGTCCCGGTCGGCGTCGGCGTCCTGCTCCACCGGGCGACCCGCGACGAGAAGTACCTGAGCCAGGCCCGGCGTACGGCCGAGGCCGCGTATACGCACTTCGTGACCGGGGGCAGGCTGCTGACCCAGCCCGTCTTCTTCAACTCGATCTTCTTCAAGAACCTGCTGCTGCTGGAGTCGGTGACGGGCGGATCCGTCTACCAGCGGGCGATGGCCGACTACGCGGACCACATCTGGTCCGAACAGCGGGACAGCGCCACCGGCTTGATGCACTTCGACGACAGCGGGACCACCCAGGCCATCGAACAGGCCGCCGCCACACAGATCTTCGCGGTACTGGCGTGGCCGCGCGGCGCCTGGCGGACTCTGTACTGAGCTTCGCCGCGTCCGGCGGCCCGGACGCGGCGACAAACCCGGACGCGGCGGCGAGCGGGCGGCCACCGGCCGTCCGTCTGCCCCGGGAAGCCGCAGGAATCGCGGGGGGGGGGGGGCCCGGGGGGGCCCCAACGCGCGCCCCGCTGGGGGGGCGGTGCACCCACCCGGGGGCGCCCGCGCCCCCCCCCACCCCACACT
>NZ_JBSFFN010000073.1:0-17961 GCF_053596135.1 Streptomyces sp. NPDC001770
ACCTCCCCGGCCGAAGACACACGCGGGGAACGGCACGACGGCCACGGGCCGGGACCACGCGGACACCCCCGCACGGCCCCGGCCCGTCGCCGTACACCGTTGACGCGTGTCCCGTCGCGCTTATAGCTTCGCCATGCGGATCATCGATTCCGGTCAGCGGAAGTTCCGGCCGGCGGACGTATCGAGAGCGTGGAGGTGCGGTCATGGGCCGACGGGCTGAAGTGGCGACGAGCCTCGACGACGCGGTGGGCGAGGAGATCGGCGCGTCCCTCGCGGAGGTGGACGCGGAACTCGCACGCCGCTACCCGGGCGACCCGGGCACCCGCCAGCCCGTGCACACGGTGTACGTACCGGCCGACGCCTTCGACGCCGCGACCGTACGTTCCTGGGGCGACCGGGCGCTTGCCGCACTCGACGAACACGCCCCGGACGCGGCCTCCTTCGCCGCCGTACTCGGCCTCCCCGAGGAGTTCGCCGTACCTGTCCACGACAGGGTGCGCGCCAAGCTCGAGCGCGAGCCCGTGGAGGACCTGCGGGTGGACTTCGAGGACGGCTACGGCAGACGCCCGGACGCAGAGGAGGACCAGGCCGCCGCCCGCGCCGCTGACCTGGTCCAACGGGCGTACGCGGACGGCGGCGCGCCCCCGTACGCCGGCATCCGGATGAAGTGCATGGAGGCTTCCGTGCGCGCGCGGGGGATCCGCACCACGGACGTGTTCCTCACCGGGCTCGTACGCTCCGGCGGGCTGCCCGACGGGCTGGTGCTCACGTTGCCGAAGGTCACCTACCCGCAGCAGGTCCTCGCCTTCGTCCGGCTGCTCGACGCGTTCGAGCGGGCGCACGGCCTGGACGAGGGGCGGCTGCGCTTCGAGATCCAGATCGAGACCAGCCAGTCGATCCTCGCGGCGGACGGGACGGCCGCCGTCGCGAGGATGATCGACGCCGCGCGGGGCCGGGCCACCGGCCTGCACTACGGCACCTTCGACTACAGCGCGAGCGTGGGCGTCAGCCCCGCCCACCAGGCGAGCGACCACCCGGCCGCGGACCACGCCAAGGCCGTCATGCAGGTCGCCGCCGCGGGCACCGGCGTACGGGTCTCGGACGGCTCCACCAACGTGCTGCCGGTCGGCCCCACCGACCGCGTGCACCGGGCCTGGCGGCTCCACTACGGCCTCACCCGCCGCGCTCTGGCCCGCGCGTACTACCAGGGCTGGGACATGCACCCGGCGCATCTGCCGACCCGTTACGCGGCCGTCTACGCCTTCTACCGTGAGGGCCTGGACCAGGCGGCGGCCCGTCTCGCCGGGTACGTCGCCAAGGCCGGCGGGGACGTCATGGACGAACCCGCCACCGCGAAGGCGCTCAGCGGCCATCTGCTGCGCGGCATCGACTGCGGGGCCCTGGACACCGAGGAGGTCACCCGGCTGACCGGGCTCGGCCGCCGGGAGCTGGACGCGTACGCGCGAACCGGCCACGGCGCCGCGGCCGGCTGAGTACGGCGGCCGCGCCTTCAGCGCCGGCCGCCGGGTCTTCCGCCGGCTCAGGCCGGGGGCAGCTCGCCCGAGCCGCGGGGTACCAGGGTCGTCGGCAGCTCCACACGGGCGGTGGCGTGTCCGCCGCCCTCCAGACGGCGGAAGAGGTGCTCCGCCGCGGTGCGTCCCACCGCTGCCGCGTCCTGCGCGATCACCGTGATGCCGAGCAGGTCGGCCAGCTCGATGTCGTCGAACCCGACCAGTGCGACCGGCGGTTCGCGGTCGGCGAGCACTCGTACGGCGGTCACGGTCACCCGGTTGTTGCCCGCGAAGACCGCGGTCACCGGCTCAGGTCCTGAGAGCATCTCCTCGGCGGCGGCGCGCACCCGCTCCGGGGCGGTGACCCCGAGGGAGACCCACCGGTCGTCGACGGCGATGCCCGCGTCGGCCATCGCCGCGTGGTAGCCGCGCAGCCGCTCCGTCGTCGTGTGGATGCGCGGCTGGTCGCCGATGAAGCCGATCCGGCGGTGGCCGTGGGCGATCAGGTGGGCCACGCCCTGCCGGGCGCCGCCGAAGCTGTCGGAGAGGATGGTGTCGGCGTCCACGAGACCCGCCGGCCGGTCCACGAATACGGTCGCCACCCCGGCCCTGATCTCCGGCTCCAGATAGCGGTGGTCGTCGCCCGCGGGGATCACGATCAGCCCGTCCACCCGCCGCGCGCAGAGCGCGAGCACCAGCTCCTGTTCGCGCACCGGGTCCTCGGCGCTGGAGCCGTTGATCAGCAGCGCCCCGTGCGAGCGGGCCACCTCTTCCACGGCGCGGCTCAGCGGACCGTAGAACGGGTCCGCCAGGTCCTCCAGGACGAGTCCGATGGACGCCGTACGGCCCTTACGCAGAACGCGGGCGCTGTCGTTGCGGCGGAAGCCGAGGGCGTCGATCGCCTCCTGCACCCGGCGCTCGGTGTCGGGTGTGACTCCGGCCTCGCCGTTCACCACCCGGGAGACCGTCTTGAGCCCTACTCCGGCCCGCGCGGCCACGTCTTTCATGGTGGGCCGGTTGCCGTAGCGGGGCTCGGAATGACGGGCGGTCTCGGCCACAGTGCGCTGTCCTGTCGTAGGGTGCGTCGACACCGGTGTCAACGCCGCGGGGGATCGGGGCTGTGGCGTCGAGCATAGGCCCTGGACAACGTTGTCATGGCAATACAGACTGTGCAGACCACAAGGACGGAACCAGCAGGTCCGCCCTTCTACTCATCCGGAGAGCCAAGGCCCATGCATACCGACCTCGTCGCAGCCCTCGATATCGGCGGCACCAAGATCGCCGGCGCGCTGGTGGGCGACGACGGCACGCTGCTCGTCCGCGCGCAGCGGCCGACGCCCGCCAAGGAGTCCGGCGAGTCGGTCATGGGGGCAGTGGACGGGGTCCTCTCCGAGCTGATGGCCTCGCCGCACTGGGAGCGCGCCTGCGCGCTGGGCATCGGCAGCGCCGGTCCGGTGGACGCCTCGGCCGGCACGGTCAGCCCGGTCAACGTTCCCGGCTGGCGCGACTTCCCGTTGGTGGACCGGGTGGGCGGGACGATCGGCGGGCTGCCGGTCACCCTGGTCGGCGACGGCGTGGCGATGACCGCGGCCGAGCACTGGCAGGGGGCGGCCCGGGGGCACGACAACGCACTCTGCATGGTCGTGTCGACCGGGGTCGGCGGCGGTCTCGTCCTCGGCGGCAGGCTCCACCCCGGACCCACCGGAAACTCCGGCCACATCGGCCACATCAGCGTCGATCTGGACGGCGACCCCTGCCCCTGCGGTGCGCGCGGCTGCGTCGAGCGGATCGCCAGCGGCCCCAACATCGCGCGCCGGGCCCTGGACAGCGGCTGGCAGCCCGGACCCGACGGAGACACGACGGCCCGCGCCGTGGCCGCCGCCGCCAAGGCGGGAGACCCCCTGGCCCAGGCGTCCTTCGACCGTGCGGCCCAGGCGCTCGCCGCCGGGATCGCCGCCACGGCGACCCTGGTCGAGATCGACATCGCGGTGATCGGCGGGGGAGTGGCCGGGGCCGGTGACGTACTCTTCGCCCCACTGCGGCGGGCCCTGGCCGACTACGCGACGCTCTCCTTCGTACGCAACCTCACGGTGACCCCCGCGGTGATGGGCAACGACGCCGGACTCGTGGGAGCGGCCGCCGCGGCCACCGTGCGCTGAGACGTACCCGGGCCCGCCGCGACCCGCCGCGCCCGGGGCGGACATCCCTCGGCGGGCGCGGTCGGCCGACGATCCGGAGGCCGGATCCCACAGGTGCGCCGACCGGCGCGGTCCACAGTGCGCAGGACGGGGGAAACCATGAACCGGCCACTGCTGTTCCTCGATGTGGACGGGCCGCTCAACCCCTACGCGGCCAAGCCGGAGAGGCGCCCCGACGGATACACCACACTCAGAGTTCCGCGGAACGACACCCGTCGGAGCGACGGTGGCCTCCTGTCCCGCCGCACCCTGCGAGTCTGGCTCAACCCGGACCACGGACGAATCCTGCTCCAGCTCGGCTTCGAGCTGTGCTGGGCCACCACATGGATGGACGACGCCAACCGCTGGATCGCACCGGTCCTGGGCCTTCCGGAACTCCCCTTCGTGGACTTCGGCGCTGTCCTGCTCCTGGAACGCCCTGACGGAGTCCACTGGAAGACCGGGCCGCTGGTGGACTACGCGGACGGCCGTCCGTTCGCCTGGGTGGACGACGAGCAGAGCGAGCCGGACCAGACCTACGTAACCGCCCATCACCAGGGTCCCGGGCTCCTGCGCCACGTCGATCCACGGATCGGCCTACGGGAGAACGACTTCCACGCGCTCGCCGACTTCGCCCGGTCGCTGGACACCTGACGGAACACCGGCTGAGCACCGGCTGAGCACCGAGTCGGCTCTGCCGACAGCGTCCACTCGAGGGCAGGACCTTTGCGGTACAGCCCGCGCGGAGTGGCTGGAGCGGCCATCTCATACGGGATGCGATGCCCCGAAAGCCGGAGAGACGGACCGGGCGGGCCACGGAAGGCGCTCGCCCGGCGCGTGATACTTCGGCCCGTTCTGCCACCACGCTGCGGGGCCTGTGCCCGGGCAGTGGCAACGGCCGGCGCAAGCAGGCGGCCGGCCTTTTCGCTCCGCCGTCTCTTCCGGAAGGGCGGAAACCCGGCGCGCCCGGGGCGGACACCGCTCAGCGGACGCGGTGGGCCGAGGACCCGGCGACCACCACGAGGAAGGCGTCCCGGTCCAGGTCCATCACGACCTCCACCGTGAGCCCCTCGCCGCGGCGCGCGGCCGCGAACTCCTCGGCGGGCCAGCTGCCGCGCGGCCCGCCGGCGGGAAACTGCTTGAGCACCGTCCGACGCATGGTGTGCCCCCTCTGCCGTTGTGCGCGGTCTCGCCGGACCGCCCGATCGCGTGCTCCCGTGACGGCCCGCCGCCTTCCGCCGGGCCACCGGTTCCGCGTGGCCGGTACGTCGGGGCGTCCGCCGACGGGTACCCCGTCCACGGCTTCGTACAACAGGTTCGCCGCGCCGGGTTTTCGCCACAGGGTGTTCCGGGCAAGCCACAGAAGGCTGGAGCCCCTCCGGACGGCCGGGCCGCGCCGAGGGACGGGACCCGCGTCGCGGACGCGTCGAGGGCCGCGACGTCCACGGCGCCGGCCGACGGGCCGAGCGTCCGCGACGCGACGAGCTGCACGCTCCGGGCGGTGAGCGTCTCGGTCTCGCGTTGGCAGCCACACGCCTCGCACAGCCCGCTGGCCCCGGCCCGCCCGCAGTCCTCGCACGCCGGAACCTGGCGCGTCCTGGCGGCGACGGCGGCGGCCTGCCGCGCGAGTCCGGCCTGCTCCCGGGCGGCGTCACGGGCAGCTTCACGCTCGGCCTCCTGGACGCGAGCCTCCTCCCGCCGCCGCACGAAGTGCTCCGCGTCGGCGGGGAGGACGCCCGCCCACTCGGCGGCGATCTTGCGGTCGGGGGCACGCGCGGCGGGCATCGGGCAGACCGAGGATGCACGCTGCCGGAGGGCGCGTCCCGGTCTGCGGTGAGGGTCGTACCGCGGGCGGTCATCCTTTTTCCGAACCTGTTTGTGCAGGACCTGTGCGCTTTCACCAACTCATCACGGAGCGCCAGGGAGCCGAACCGATCACGGTGGCAGCAGACGAACTCCCTGCCCGCAGTCTTCCTTCCCCCGCTCGGCCGGACAGCACGGAGAGGTCAGGCCGTGTTGACCAGCTTCATGTACTTCGTCCAGTCCCAGTTCGGACCCGGATCCGTGTGGTCCGTGCCAGGAACCTCGACGTGGCCGATGATGTGCGTACGGGTCTTCGGGATGCCGTAGCGGTCGCAGACGGCCGCGGTGAGCTTCGCCGACTGCTGGTACATCACGTCGGTGAACCACTGCGGCTGGTCGACCCAGCCTTCGTGCTCGATGCCGATGGAGCGCGTGTTGTAGTCCCAGTTGCCGGCGTGCCAGGCGATGTCCTTCTCCCGTACGAACTGCCCGATGTAGCCGTCGCCGGAGGCGACCATGTAGTGCGCGGACACCTGGCGGGCCGGATCTTCGAAGATCCGCATCGCGTCCTGGAAGGTCTCTTGGGTGACATGGATGACCACGTAGTTCAGGGGGTAGCTGCTCGGGCGGCTGGAGACCGTGTAATTGGAGGTGCTCGCCGGTATCCAGTGCGTCACGGGATAGGGGGCTGCTGCGGCGGCACGGGCGGCGGCCAATGGCCCCAGCGCGGCTGCAGCGGCGGTGACGGCGGCGCCCTGCAGCAGGCGTCGGCGCGAGGTTCTGACGGCGTGGGGGCTGGGCTGATCCATGGGGGCTCCCTGGGGAGAGGAGTGGGGCACTCAAACGTGAGCCGTGTCCATGACAATGGCGCGTCTCATGATGAGCCCCCTCCACACCCCCTGCCAAGACCTTCTGGGGCATGCCAAAGGGCCGACCAAAGGCGGTAGGCACCAGGGATCGGCCGCGGAGCGCAGCGAGGGGACGCCGAATCCGTCACGCGGACCGGATCAGCCGGGGTCGTTTCCGCCTGGCGCGGGCTGAGAACTGGCTGTCCCTCAATCTCGTATCGGCCCGTGTCCGTGCGGATCAGGCCATGACCCCAGTGGGCTGCACAATGCTGCTTCTCCCGCCGGAGTTCCTATTGCCACCAACCAGCCGTTCTTCGACGGTTCTTCGATCACGCCCCGCGCAACGTCCCCTGAAGCACCGCCTCGAGCAGCCGTGGATGGTTCAGGGCGACCGTTCCAGCACCGTATCTTGAGCGTCCCCCCGGCGGCACGACAGCAAGATCGGCGGCGCGGCCGACGCGCGTGAGGCCCGCACCGGGTGGGTGCGGGCCTCACGCGCCGAGTAGGGGCGGGGGTTACCCCAGGCGGGTGGCGGTGTTCTCCAGGAGCGCGGTCGCGGCGGTGGTGTCGTGCCCGAGGACGAGGGCCTGGTGCGGGAGGGCTGCGAGGGCCCGGGTGAGTTCGGGGGTGGGGCCGGTGAGGGGCAGCAGTCCGAAGATGTCGGGGTAGCGGTCTTCGGTGGCCGCGTTGAAGAAGTCGCCGTCCTGGACGCCCCGGGTGGTCTCGGTCAGTGCGGGGTCGGCGCCGGGCTGGATGTTCGGAAAGAGGATGCCTTGCGGCGTGGCCCTCGGTGGCGAGGTTCGTGCCGAGCCAGGTGGTGAGCTGGTCGGGGAAGAACTGGGGCTTCAGCTCCTTGCAGGATGCCTTCCACCACGGCGTGCGGTCCCCGGCGACGAGGGCGTCGGTGACCCGCTGGTGCTGGGCGGGGTGCATGAGCTCGCCGTCGAGGACGCGTCGGCGGACCGGTTCGTAGAGGCAGAGGGAGTCGAGGAACCCGAAGCCGATCGCGGCGGCGGACGGCCGGGGCAGGATGCGGACCTGGCCGTCCAGGACGCGGACGAAGATCCGGTCGTTGGCCGGCAGCCGCCATCCGGCCCGGGCGAGAAGGAACCCGGTGGTGGTCTTCCCGGCGACCTTGTCGCCGAGGGCGAGGACCGTCGCTCCGTCGGGTCGGTGACGGCGGAGGCGTGCGGGATCTGCCAGCCATCGGCGAGGAGCCTGCCGCGGACGACCTCACGGGCAAGGCGGGCGGCGGCGGTCGCCACGGTGATCTCGTCCCGTCCGGCGATCACCATGCGGCTGGTGTGGGGGGTTCCACTGGTGGGCGAGTCCGCTGCCGGGCTGGGCGGCCGCCACGACGCCGTCCTCGTCCGCCCGGTGAATGAGCCGGTCGCCCGCGAACTCCGTCTCCACCGGGCTTCCCGCCGCGGTGACGTGCGCGGTCATCTGCTCGACCTGGTCCGGGTCGACGCCGGCGGCCACCACCGCGCCGTTCACGTCCGCCGGGCTACCGCACAGGACCGGTCCGCTCCCGGGCCCTGGACCTCCACCACCAACTCACCGGCCGCCACCGCGAACACCTTGGCAGCGCACTCACCCGACCGGCCCGGCACGGCCGACGTGCTCTGGCAGGCGGCAGGACCTCTGGGCGCTCGGGCATCCCTCTGCAGAGAGCGCCCGCCTGCCTACTGGGCACCATGGACTTTGAGGGCGGAGCACCCCCACGTCGGCGGGGAGGACAGGGAGGGAGCCCCGGCCGTGCTCATCGGTGAAGTCCTCCCCGCCGACGCGGGGCTGTTCCGGCCGTGGAGATCTCCGCCGAGCAGCGTGGAGTTCGGGCGCAAGGCGTTTCCTCCCCGTCGACGCGATCAGGGCCTGGCGCGCGAGGTCGAGACCAGAGGGCTCCGGCTGGACGGTGCTCACGCGATCACACCGCCCCGGTGGTGGTGCCGACGACGGTAGGGGCGGCCGGCTCCGGCAGCCAGGCCGCCCACGACGCCACCCCGGCCCGGGCGACCCGGCGCCCCGTGGCCTGCTCGCGCAACTGCTCCAGGCGCACCGTCAGCAGGTGCTGGGCGACGCGGTCCCGGGCGGCGGTGGATGCTTTCGTCGCGGCGGCGACGGCGGGCTCGCCGCTGGGGTTGTGCCGGAACCAGCGGCGCCCCTGCTCGGTCCGGTAGGCCGGGGCGGCCGCAGTTTCGTTGGTGCTTCGCCTTCGGGTGGTGGTGAGGGGCGGGCCTCGCTCCTCGGTGCTGCCGCACCAGGGCCGTCGGGCGGGGCCGCCGGGACGACACTCCCGGCGGGCCCGTATCCCGTGCGGGTGGGACGGCTTCTCGGGGGTACGCGAGCCGAGCGACGCAGGGCGGACCGGCGCGCTGTGAGGGAGAGTCACTGATGAGGTTCGACGACGACGCCGCACTGGACACCTCCGAGGTCCAGGACGGCCGTGGCGGGGCGCTCGGCGGGATTCCCGGTGGCGGAAGGACGGTCGGCGGAGGGGTGGTCGGTCTGCTGGTACTGGTCGCCTCGCTGGTGTTCGGGATGGACCCGGGCCTTCTCGGCTCGGACCCCTCCGACGGCGCCCGCCGATCCACGGGGACCGATACCGGGGGCCTGGCGGCGGACTGCCGGACGGGTGCCGACGCCAATACGAAGGACGACTGCCGGATCGTGGCCGTGGTCGACAGCGTCCAGGCGTTCTGGAAGCAGAACGAATCGGCTGCGGGGAAGTCCTACACGCAGGCACCGACCCGGCTGTTCACCAACAGCGTGAGCACCGGCTGCGGCGACGCGACGTCCGAGGTGGGCCCCTTCTACTGCTCCGCCGACGACAAGGTCTACCTCGACCTTGGCTTCTTCGACGAACTCACCAGCACGTACGGTGCCGAGGGAGGCCCCTTCGCCGAGGCGTACGTCATCGCGCACGAGTACGGGCACCACGTCCAAGACCTCAGTGGCACCATCTCCCGAGGGCGCGGCCAGGGGCAGAACAGCGGATCGGTGAAACTGGAGCTCCAGGCGGACTGCTTCGCCGGAGTCTGGGCCCACCACGCGACCACCACCCCCGATCCCAGGAGCGGCAGGCCCTTGATCACCGAACTGACCCAGTCGGACATCGATCGGGGACTGGACGCGGCCGCGGCGGTCGGTGACGACCGGATCCAGGAGAAGTTCCAGGGCGAGGTCACGCCGGACACCTGGACGCACGGTTCCGCGGCGCAGCGGCAGAAGTGGTTCACCGCCGGTTACCGGACGGGCGAGATCGCCGACTGCGACACCTTCGCCTGAGACGGGGTCGGTGCCGATGCCGCCCGATGCACGGGGTCCCGGATGCGGGCCCACGGCCGAACACGCCGCCGTGGCGGCGCCCTCCAGGAGGTGAGGTGTCGGCTCCGGGCAGCCGGAACGCCCCCCCCCCCGAGCCACGGCAGGCCGCGTCGCCTTCCGCGTCGCATCCGGGGCGATGAGGGGGTGGCAGCTTTGTAAAGTGGCTTGACGGATCAACTCGCACAGCGGGAGGTCGCCGGGGTGACACCGGCGGACCCTGGCCGCGAGGGCTCTCGCGGACACGTCTCACGCGGCGACGAGGAGAACCGTTGAACAGTCGATCTGCCCTGCGACCACGTCTGTTGGCGGTGGTGGGGGCCACTCTGCTGCTCGCCTCCTGTTCGAGTGCCGGCGGGGATGACCACCGGACGACGGACGGGCGCGCCTCGCACTGGGGAACGGCATGGGCGCCCCGGAGGCATCGGCGTTCATGAAGATGGCAGTCCCCGAGAATGCGACGGAGGTGAAGGGCGCCGTGCAGATCAATCCGCAGGAGGACGTCTACCTGCGCGCCTCTCGCGGTCCAGTCGCGCGTGGCCGCCCACTGCTGTGGGCGGCCACTCTGCTTACTGCTCTCGGTCCTGCTCGGCGGCGGGCCGAGGTGACGGTGTCAGCTGTTTGTGGAGACTGCCATGTCCTTGATGCCGGTGTTGCCGGGGACGCTGTTGAAGGACCCCCAGGTGCCGGTGGTGTAGTTGCCGTTGGCGTTGTAGATCTCGTTGTTTCCGGCGATGGCGAAGAGGTGGACGGTGTTGCCGGTGTCCGTGACGGCGATGCTCTCGATGCTGCTATTGCCGGGGATCTTCTTGAAGGCACTCCATGTTCCGGTGGCGTTGTTGTCGACGCCCACCCGTCGAACGAGGCATGGCACGGCTGAAGTCCTGGCAGATTTCCCCAGATCCCGCATCAGCCCCAACCATATGACCGTCATCGCCTGAGCCATCCTCACTCTGGACAGGCAACGCTGAGAACGCTCAATGTTCCCGGATCGGCTTCGCGAGCTGGACCGGGGTGGCCTGCCCGGCTGCCCGGATCGAGCGCCGCCGCACCGACCGCAAGACCGGCAAGGTCACCATCGCCACCGTCTGTGCGGTCACCAGCCGCCATGAGCTGCCCGGTCTGGAGGGAACGTACAGCGAGGTGACGAGCGCGATGGAAGAACGGATCGCTGGGTATCTCCAGAGGGTCTGGGAGAAGTCGGTCGTGAGAGCCGGGCTGTGGACACCCCCATTTCCCACACCTCTCCCAGACGAACCGGTAAAACCCGCTCCGCCGCTGGTCAGCGGCCCTCCGGTCTTGGAGTACTCGTGATTGTCGTCTGGGTCAACGGTGCGTTCAGTGCGGGCAAGACCAGCGCGGCCTGCGAGCTGCTCGATCTGATCCCGAACAGCACGCTGTACGACCCCGGGCTGACCGGCGCCGCGCTGCGCGGGCTGCTGCCCCAGAAGCGGCTGGCGGAGGTGACCGACTTCCAGGACCTGCCCATCTGGCGGCGCCTGGTCGTCGACACCGCGGCGGCGCTGCTCGCCGAGGTCCCGGGCACGCTGGTGGTCCCGATGACGCTGCTGCGCCAGGAGTACCGCGACGAGATATTCGGTGGGCTCGCCTCCCGCCGCATCCCCGTCCACCACGTGCTGCTCCTCCCAGAGGAAACGATCCTGCGCGAGCGGATCTCGCAGCGGCACGCGTCTCCCGAGGAGCCCGAGCGGAGCCGGCGGGCCCGCCGCTGGTGCCTCGAACACATCGAGCCCTACCGCGCGGCCCTCCCGTGGCTCACCGCCGACGCCCACGTCATCGACACCGGTGCCCTCACCCCGCGCGAGACCGCGCTGCGGATCGAGGAAGCGGTACGCACCGGCGCGGCCGGAGAGTGCGGGATCGTCCAGAACCCCTCTCCGACCGCCGAGACCGTCGCCTCCGGCGTCCTCCTCTTCGACGAGCACGGCCGGGTCCTCCTCGTCGATCCCACCTACAAGGCCGGCTGGGAGTTCCCCGGCGGGATCGTCGAGGCGGGCGAGGCGCCGGCCCGGGCGGGAGTCCGGGAGGTCGCCGAGGAGATCGGCCTGGTCCTGGCCAGCGAGCCCAGGCTGCTGGTGGTCGACTGGGAGGCGCCCCGCCCGCCCGGCTACGGCGGCCTGCGGTTCCTCTTCGACGGGGGTGTACTGCGGGCCGAGGACGCGGCGGGGCTGCGGCTCCAGAACTCCGAGCTGCGGCAGTGGCGTTTCGTCACCGAGGAGGAGGCCGCCCGGCTCCTCCCGCCGACCCGCTACACGCGGCTGAGATGGGCGCTCCGGGCCCGCGAGCGCTCCACCGTCCTCAACCTGGAGGCTGGGGTGCCGGTCGGCTGAGAGAGCCGGGCAGGGCCGTCGTCGGGGGCGGGGGCCGGTGCGCCCGGCCCCCGCCCCCGACGACGGCTGGCCGTCAGCCCTGGCGGGACACCGCGTAGTTCTGGAGGAACAGCGCCTCCGCGACCGAGAGGCGCTCCAGTTCCTCCGGCGAGACGCTCTCGTTCACCGCGTGGATCTGCGCCTCCGGCTCGCTCAGCCCGATGAGCAGGATCTCCGAGTCCGGGTACAGCTGCGCCAGCGTGTTGCAGAGCGGGATCGACCCGCCCATGCCCGCCGTCTGCATCTCCTCGCCCGGGTACGCGACCCGCATCGCCGCCGCCATCGAGGTGTACGCGGGGCTGGTCACGTCCGCGCGGAACGGCTGCCCCTGGCCCACCTGTTCGACCGAGACGTGCGCTCCCCACGGGGCGTGCGACTCCAGGTGAGCGGTCAGCAGCTTCGTCGCCTCCACGGCATCCTGGCCCGGCGGAACCCGCAGGCTGATCTGGGCCCGCGCGCTCGCCTGCACGGACGGCGTCGCACCGACGACCGGCGGGCAGTCGATCCCGATCACGGTCACCGCGGGCCGCGCCCAGATGCGGTCCGCGACCGTACCCGTGCCGACCAGCTCCACCCCGTCCAGCACCTTCGCGTCCCTGCGGAAGTCGTCCTCCGGGTACTGCAGCCCGTCCCACGAGGTCTCCCCGGCGAGCCCGTCCACCGTCGTCGTACCGTCCTCGGACCGCAGCGAGGCGAGCAGCTGGATCATCGCGGCGAGCGCGTCCGGGGCCGCTCCGCCGAACTGGCCGGAATGCAGGTTGCCCTCAAGGGTGTTGAGCGTCACGCGCAGCATCGTCATGCCGCGCAGGGTCGCGGTGACGGTCGGCAGCCCGACCCGGAAGTTGCCCGCGTCGCCGATGACGATCGTGTCCGCGGCGAGCAGCTCCGGGTGCTCCTCGGCGTACCGCTCCAGGCCGCCGGTGCCCTGCTCCTCGGACCCCTCCACGATCACCTTCACGCCGACCGGCACGCCGCCGTTCGCCTTGAGGGCGCGCAGGGCGAGCAGATGCATGATCAGGCCGCCCTTGCAGTCAGCCGCTCCGCGGCCGTACCAGCGGCCGTCGCGCTCGGTCAGCTCGAACGGCGGAGAGAGCCAGGCGGACTCGTCGAGCGGCGGCTGCACGTCGTAGTGGGCGTACAGCAGCACGGTCGGGGCTCCGGCCGGGCCGGGGAGGCAGCCGTAGACGGACTGGGTGCCGTCGGGGGTGTCCAGCAGTGCGACGTCCTGGAATCCCTCCGCGGTGAGCGCGTCGGCGACCCAGCCGGCCGCCGCCTCGCACTCGCTCTTCGGGAACTGCGCGGGATCCGCCACCGACTGGAACGCCACCAGTTCGCTCAGCTCCGCCTTGGCGCGGGGCATCAGCGAGGCAACGGTTTCGGGGATCGGACGGGCGGTCATGAAACGCTCCTTGTGAGTGCGGTGCCGGGTGGTCGTGCGAGGCGTGCACGGCCGTGGACGATGCCGTTTGTCCGGCGTTGTCCGTACGACGAAAACACTGCCGATCCTCCCACAGCGGACCCTGGCCGGATCGCGCCGTAGGATGCCGTCAGTAGCTGGGGCAACTGGTCGGATCGGGAGCAGAAGCACATCGTGAGCAGCGAGAACGCAGACGCCGAGCGTGAGCACGAAGAGTCGTCGGTGTGGGACGTCGTGGTAGTCGGTGCAGGGCCGGCCGGTGCCTCCGCGGCATATGCGGCAGCCGTCGCGGGCCGCCGGGTCCTCCTGCTGGAGAAGGCGGAGCTGCCCCGCTACAAGACATGCGGCGGCGGGATCATCGGATATTCACGCGATTCGCTTCCGCCGGGGTTCGAACTGCCCCTGCGGGACCGCGTGCACGCCGTCACCTTCTCCCTCAACGGAAAGCTGGCGCGTACCCGCAAGTCGAAGCGCATGCTCTTCGGTCTCATCAACCGGCCCGAGTTCGACGCCCAGCTCGTCGAGGAGGCGCAGAAGGCCGGCGCGGAGCTGCGTACGGGTGCCTCCGTCGCGCGGGTCGAGCAGCACGGCTCGTCCGTACCGGACCGGCGCACCGTCGCGGTGGTGCTGGCGGGCGGCGAGACGGTGCTCGCACGGGCCGTCGTCGGGGCGGACGGCAGTGCCGGACGCATAGGCGCCCACGTCGGGGTGAAGCTCGATCAGGTGGACCTCGGCCTGGAGGCCGAGATCCCCGTCCCCGAGACGGTCGCCGAGGACTGGGCCGGGCGGGTGCTCATCGACTGGGGCCCGATGCCCGGCAGTTACGGCTGGGTCTTCCCCAAGGGCGACACGCTGACCGTCGGCGTGATCTCCGCCCGGGGCGACGGCGCCGGGACGAAGCGGTACCTGGAGGACTTCGTCGCCCGCCTCGGGCTGGCCGGGTTCGAACCGAAGATCTCCTCGGGCCACCTCACCCGCTGCCGCAGCGAGGACTCGCCGCTCTCCCGGGGCCGGGTCGTGGTCTGCGGCGACGCGGCGGGCCTCCTGGAGCCCTGGACCCGCGAGGGCATCTCGTTCGCGCTCCGCTCCGGCCGGCTGGCGGGGGAGTGGGCGGTACGCATCGCCGAGGCCCGTGACGCGGTGGACGCCCGGCGCCAGGCGCTCAACTACGCCTTCGCCATCAAGGCCGGACTCGGCGTGGAGATGAACGTCGGACGCCGGATGCTCAAGCTCTTCGAGCGCCGCCCCGGTGTCCTGCACGCGGTGCTCACGACCTTCCGGCCGGCCTGGAAGGCGTTCGCCGGGATCACCCGGGGGACGACCTCACTGGCCGAACTGGTCCGCACCCACCCGCTGGCGCACCGAGCACTCTCCGTGATGGACCGCCGGTCGGCCGAGAACGGCTGACCGGCCCCCGCTCCCGGGCGACGGCGGCCCGGTTCAGTCACCCGCCCCGGCCCGCCCCGCCCCGTCCGGGCGGGCGCGCCGGCGCAGTTGGAGCGCCCAGAAAGCCTTCTGGGCGAGGAGGGTGAGGGTGCCGGCGAGCACGATGCCGCCGAGGTTGGCGAGGAGCTGCTGCGAGGAGCCCGTGGTCTGCGCGTAGTCGGAGTAGCTGAACGCCACCGCCGCGTTGGCCGCGGCCGGGACCGTCGTCACCGAGATCGTCACCCCGATCAGCGCGGCCGACTTCGACGAGGTGAGCGACAGGGTCCCGGCGATCCCCGCGAGGAACGCCACGACGAACGACATCCGGTCCGGCTGCCAGATGAAAGAGGTGTTCGGCCGGTCCGCCTCCACCATCGCCCTCGTGAACAGCCCGCAGGCGTCCATGAGCCAGGCGAACCCGGCGGTCATCACCATCGCCGCCGCGAACCCGCCGACGAGCGCGGCCAGCGAGCGCGCCACCAGCCGGGGCGCGCGCTGCACCAGAGCGGTGGAAACACCTGCCAGCGGTCCGAACTCGGGGCCCACCGCCATCGCGCCGACGATCAGGATCGCGTTGTCCAGCATCACGCCGACCGCGGCGAGCATCGTGGCGATCGTCAGGAAAGCGACGTAGGTGACGCTGAACGTCGACTCCTCGTGCGTGACCTCCGTCAGCTCCTCCCACAGCACCGCGTCGGCACCCTCGCCCGGTGCCTGCTCCTCGGCCCGGTCGGCGTGCTCGGAGAGCGTCAGGTCCAGCTTCTCCACCGTGATGGAGCCCGAGCGGTCGATACCGATCCGGCGCAGCCGGCCGATCAGCTCGTCACCCGCCTCCCGGGCCACGTCGCAGAGCACCAGGTCGCCGGCGGGGGAGCGGGCGGCGCCCGGCAGCACGACGAGATGGGCGGTGCCCACGCTGTCGTCGAGCAGTCTCACCACCTCGTCCGTGCGGGCGGGCGGAACGATCAGACGCAGATGCAGCACAGGGCAGGCCTCCCGGGGGCGGCCCGGGACGCGTACGTCCGGGCCGTGAGGGTTCGCACGGCGGAAAGCCGTTGGACCTCTTGTACCTCGTTGTCGAGGCCGGAATCGGCGTGCCGGAGATTCGCACCGTCCGTGGCCGAGCAGCGACGGCGGATCGCCGGCGACCAGGGCGGACCGGACCGGCTGTCAGGCGTCCGCCGCAGCCGGCCGGGGCGGGGCCACGGTCACCCGTGCCCCGCCGCGTGGCAGCACCACGCCCGTCCCGCCGTCCGGAGCCGGGCGACGAGACGGGCATGGCGCACGCGGGCGACGCGCACGGGCCGGGTCAGGCCACTTCTCCGGTACGGGTCCTGCGCCTGCGGGCCACGACCACGACCGCGCCACCGGCGATCAGCGCCAGGGCGCCGGCCGCCGCGATCGCCGGTGTGGCGTCGTTGCCCGTCGATGCCAGGGTCCCCGAGGCGTTCGAGGAGCCCGGAGCGGCCGTCCCGGTCCTCACGGGGCCGTCGGACGCGGCCGGGGCCGCGGTCTCCTCGGCATCCACGTCCGGCGACGGGCCGGTGGTCCCCGGAGTGGCGGTGGCGGCCGGGGTCGTCAGTGTGATCTTCGCGGTGTTGTTCGACTTGTCGGTGTCCGCGTTCAGCTCGCCTCCCCACACGGTGGTCACGGTGGCGTCGCCCGCGGTGGTGGCGGGAGCGTTTTGTCCGACCTTGACGGTGAACGGCAGCTCCAGAGTCTCGCCGACGGTGAACGGCGATCCGACCGCGCACATGTACTCGGGGGCTCCCGGCGTGGGTTCGCCCACACCGCCACCCGTCCACACGCCGCACTCCGACGGGATCTTCACGGCGGTGGTGCCCTTGGGGATCTCGATCCGCACGCCGATCTGGACGTCGGAGCTCAGCAGGTTGAACGTGGCGGGACCGTTGTTGCGGACCTTCGTGGTCAGGACGGTCTCGTCGCCCGGGCCGGCATTCGCGGTGGAGCCGGTGAGCTCGATGTCGGCGGTGTTGTCGGCGTCGATCTGCCACTGGGCGTGGTCGGTCCTCACGACCGGGGGCGTCCCGTTCTCGACGAGTCCGAGCACCGGCCCGTCGGAGGCGGCGGCCGTGGGTACGGAGGTGGAGGCGGCTTCGATCCGGTAGTCGACGAACTCGTAGAGCGCCGTCCGCCCGACCTCGATGCCGAACCGCGAGGAGAGCCGGTAGGCCTTGCCGGGCTCGACCGGGGTGGTGATGCGGCAGACGGCGGTGTCCAGTTCGTGCCCGTGTGCCGAGGGAATTCCGGTGGACGTCCCGTACACGCAATTGGAGAACTTCTCGGCGAATACGAGACCGGGGGTCGCGGCGAGCGACAGGTTCACGGCGTCGGCGGTGAGTGAACCGGAGTTGGACACCGTGATCGGAGCGGCGAGGGTCGAGCCGGGGGCCGCGTCCTTCGTGTCCGGGATCCTGGCGATGCCGAGGTCCACCGCACCGACGGTGACCTTGACGGTCGTCTCCGTGATGCCGGCGTTGGACGAGGTGGCGAACAGCCGTGCGGTGCCCGCCGTGCCGAGCGCGGCGCCCGGCTTGGCGTTGACGTCCACGATGCCGCCGGTGGACTCGCCGGGGGCGATGTCCCGGCTGGGCCATGAGCAGATGTCGTCCACGCAGGGGAGGCCGGTGACGTCGGCGAATCCGGAGATGCCGGAGACGTCGACCTTGACGACCACGTCCTCGGCCGTGCTTCCGCCGGGCGCCTCGCCCGCCAGGCCCCAGCCGATCTGCGGCGAGTCCCCCCGGCCGGCGGGCTGGGGCAGCCCCACCTTGCTGTGGTCGGCCTGAAGCGTCAGGGCGGGGCCGGATTCTGCGTGGGCCGCGGGCCCCGCCACGAAGGCCGGGAGCAACGCGACGGCCACGGCGCCGAACACCGAGGACCAGGCACGCCGGCGTATTGATGACATCTGGTGTTTCCCTTTCCGTGCGCCGGAGTTGTCACACCGGCTGCTCGGTGTGACAACAACGGCGCCCGGGTTGTTGTGGGGGGTGATAGGAAGGGGGGGGGGTGTGGGTAGTGTGGTGTAGATTGGGTGTTGTTATT
>NZ_JBSFFN010000074.1:0-17858 GCF_053596135.1 Streptomyces sp. NPDC001770
CCGGCGTACTGACGGATCGTCCACGGCTGGTTGACGTACATCGTCGGGTACGGACCCCGCAGGTACGGGGCGATACCCGGGAAGGTGTCGAGGAAGTCCACGCCCTCCAGATCCGCCTCCGTGTACAGCGGCTTGACCGTGATGCCCTCCGGGGTCTCCCAGAGCAGGTCGTCGACCGAGCTGCCGGTCGACTCCTTCACCGCGGCCCGCCAGCGGTCGGCCGGGGGGGCCGGGGGAGTGCCCACGTCCAGTGGGACGGCGGAGAAGTCCGGGACGGGGCTCGCGTGGCTCCCGGCTGCCGAGGGGATCTCGGGGTTCTGCATCACGCCACTCCCAGTCGGTCGAGTACGGAGGAGAGCACGGCGACGGCGTCGCAGCCGGCGAAGACGTAGCCGTCGACCCCGTCCACCTCGCCGGGGCGGCCGGCGAGCAGTACGTGTCCGGCTCCCGCGGCCACCAGCGCCGCGGCCACCCCGGCCGCCTCCCGCTCGTACACCGTGTCGGAGGAGCAGAGGCAGGCGATCCCGGCGCCGGACGCGGCGAACGCGTCGGCCACCGTCGCGGCGTCCACGGTGACGGGACGGTGGACCGCCTCGACGCCGCCCGCCTGGAAGAGGTTCGCGGCGAAGGAGGCCCGGGCGGTGTGCGCCGAGGCGGGGCCGAGAGCCGCCAGGAAGACCTTCGGACGGGCCCCGGTCGCTGCCAGATGGGCGTCCGACCGGCTTCGCAGCGCCTCGAAGGCCTCGTCGCGGCGGACCTTCGGCAGGCCGCCGGACGGGGCGGCGGGTGCCGCCTCGCGCTCCACCGGGCGCTCGTCCAGGTGCGGGAACTCGCTGACCCCCGTCACCGGCTCCTTGCGGCGTGCCAGGTCGCGGGAGCGCTTCTCCCAGGCCGCGGCGAGCCGTTCGGCGACCAGACCCGATCCGGCGGCCGCCTCCAGTCCGCCCGCGCGCTCGATCTCCTGGAAGAACGCCCAGGCGGCGACGGCCAGTTCCTCGGTGAGGCGCTCCACGTACCAGGAGCCGCCCGCCGGATCGACGACCCGGGCCAGGTGCGACTCCTCCATCAGGATGGTCGAGGTGTTCCGTGCGATCCGACGGGCAAAGGCGTCCGGCAGCCCGAGCGCCTCGTCGAAGGGGAGGACCGTCACCGCGTCCGCGCCGCCGACCCCCGCGCCCAGACAGGCCAGCGTCGTGCGGAGCATGTTCACCCACGGGTCGCGCCGCGTCATCATCACCGACGAGGTCACCGCGTGCTGCCGCTGGGCACCCGCGCCGGGCGCACCGCAGGCCTGCGCGACCCGCGCCCACAGCCGGCGCGCGGCCCGCAGCTTGGCGATCGTCAGGAACTGGTCGGCGGTCGCCGCGTAACGGAACTCCAGCTGTGAACAGGCCGCCTCGACGGACAGACCTGCGGCGGTCAGCGCCCGGAGGTACGCCACCCCGGTGGCGAGCGAGAGGCCCAGCTCCTGGGCCACGCCGCCACCGGCCTCGTGGTAGGGCAGCGCGTCCACGCTCAGCGCCCGCAGCCCCGGATACTCCCCGGCGCACCGCGCGGCCCACTCGACGGCGGTGGTCAGATCGGGCGTGTCGCCCGTACGGGCCGACCCGCCCAGCGGATCGATGCCGAGGCCGCCGCGTACGGCCTCCGGGGCGACCCCCCGGTCCGCGTACAGCCGTACCAGCTCCGCCGCCGCCGCGCCGGAGTCGTCCCCGGCGTCGAGGGCCAGTGGCGCGAGATCGAGGAGGACGCCGTCCAGCGCCCGGTCCAGCCCGGAGACCGGTACACCGCCGGGGCCACCGACACCGAGCCAGAGCGAGGTGACGCCGTTCTCCAGATCGGCGAGCAGCGCCTCGTTCAGCCGGACCGGATCGGTCAGCGCGTGGCGCTGCCGTACGTCCCAGCCGCCCGCCGCGTTCCCGGCGGGTCCGCCACCCCGGGTGAAGGGCGCGAAACCGGGCAGACCGGCCGGGGGCGCGCTGTTGCGGGAGGTGTACAGGGGGCGGGTGGTGAGCCCGTCCTCCAGCGTCGTGGACAGGGCTTCCAGCGCGGCCTCACCCGTGACGTCCTTGCCCGACTTGCGTAGCACACCCTCGACGAGGGTCTGCCACTGCTCCGGGGAGGCGTCAGCGAACTCGGCGGCCAGGGGGAGCCCGTCAGCGGGCAGGACCGTCATGCCCAGATGCTAGGGCAGTTCGGTGGGGGACCAGCAGAGGATGTCGCTGTGACCTATCCCTCTCCGGTGCGCATCCGGGCACGCACGGAGCGTGCCGCGGGGCGGCAGGGGGCGGCTGCGGGTTTGACCGGGGGCCGGGGGGCGCCGGGTGGGGCGTCCCGGTCCGCGGAGGAGGTCACGTCCGTCGTCGTCAAGGGGCAGGTCGCCGGGGCCGGAGAGCGTCAGAGATCCTTGACGAAGACTGCGGACCCGTAGGTGTGAGGGTCAGCCTGCTCGGCCGGGAATCCCGCCGAGACGAGGATCTCCAGCAGGGCGCCCCGCATGGAGGCGTGGACGGTCTCGTAGTGGCGGATCGCGTCGGGCAGGGCCGACGGATCGACTCCGGCCGTCAGAAGGTCCACGGCGGACTCGGTCAGTTCCGCCGCCGTGTTCCATTCGACCAGCACACCGCCGACCGCGAGAGGGTCCACGTGGACCTCCGCCCCGTCCCTGTCCTCGACATCGCCTCCGACGTCTCCCCGGTGCACGGGAATCCCGGCCAGGGCCAGGGCCCGGCACACCTCGTCGGCCCGCGCGTCCCGCCGGGCGACCACCTCCGGAGGGGCTTTCGTCGGCGGGTCGAATCCGTGCTCGGTCACGCGCGTCTCACTCCTCCTCCTGCGGCCCGCCGGCCATGGAGCGAGCCGCGCCTCCGATGGGCGTGGCCGAAGGGTAGCGGTCCGGCCGATTTCCTCGGCTCCTGTGCAGACGGGCACTCCGCCGGCATCCACCGGATCATGGATCTTCATTCCTTCATTCGATCGGGTGATTCGGCCTGTGCCCGGATCGGGGCCTGGGATTCCGCCGCCGCCGGCGAACCGGGTGTGGGCCTGACGTGGGTGGGGCGTGTGCGGGGTCCGGCGGTGCGGGACCCGGCCCACGGGCGGCTCGGCGGGTGCGCCGACCACCTTGCACCGGAGGCCCGTACGGGCCGCGTTCCCGGCGTCGAAGGGCCGGTCCGCCCCGGCATTCTCCGTTGTCGAATCACCCCTGACATGCGACGTTGATACTTAAATGCGTAAAACGTCGGGAAAGAGGCAGTTCATCGTGCAGACCGCCCGGGCCGTCCCGGCCACCACCGTCGTCAATCTGCGGGATCTGGGCGGCATCGCCCTGGGTCACGGCCAGCGGGTGCGGCAGGGCATCCTCCTGCGTTCGGGCCAGCTGAGCGAACTCGATCCGGAGCACGACCTGGCGGTCGCGGCCCTCGGTGTCCGTACGGTCGTCGACCTGCGGACCGCCGACGAACGCCACTGGGCCCCGGACCGGCTGCCCCCGAGAGCCAGACTCTTCGTCGCCGACGTGCTGGGCGGCAACCCGGGGGTCGCCCCGGCCCGGCTCAGGGCCCTGCTCGCCGATCCGGCCGCCGCCGAGGAGGCGTTGGGCGGGGGCAGGGCGGAGGAGGTGTTCGCGCAGACGTACCGCCAGATGGTGCTCTCCCCGGGAGCGGCGGCTGCCTACCGCGCCTTCCTGGAGACGGCGGCCGACGCGTCGGCCCGGCCGGTGCTCTTCCACTGCACGGCGGGGAAGGACCGCACGGGCTGGGCCACCGCGGTGCTGCTGATGGTCCTGGGGGCGTCCCGGGAGACCGTCCGGGCCGAGTTCCTCGCGGTCAACCCCGCCGTGCGTCTCGCCTTCGCCCCCTCCGTGCAGCGCTTCCTCGACGCGGGAGGCGATCCGGCCATCGCCTCCGCCGTCATCGAGGCGCGGCCCCACTACCTCGACGTGGCGCTGGACGCGATGGAGGAGCGGTGGGGCGGGCTCGACGGCTATGTGCGCAGCGGGCTGCGACTGCCGGAGCCGGTGGTGGAGCGGCTGCGCCAGGAGCTGACCGTCCCTGTCGGCGTACCGGTCTAGGCGGTCGCGCTCGGCGTCCGGGGGTCTGCCCGTGTGCGCTGCTCGGCGGCGATCGTGCAGGCGGCGCGTACCAGGGCGGCGACGGCCGGTGAACGGGCCTCCTGGGGCCATGCGACGGCCAGGGTGCAGTCGGGCAGGTCGATGACCGGCCGGTAGGCGACCCCGGGGCGCGGGTTGCGCCGGGCGACCGAGGCGGGTGCGAAGAACACGGTGCTGCCCGTTTCGACGAGGTTGAAGATCTCCGACAAGTTGGAGGCTGAACTCGTCGCCCCGGGCCGGTGCGGCGCGGTGCGGCCCGCGTTGGCCGGCGCACCGCCTGGGAGGTTCCGGCCGGCCAGGTCCGCCAGGCGCAGTCGGGTCCGGGCGGCCAGCGGGTCGGTGGCCGCCATGGCGACCAGGACCGGCTCGGTGATCAGCGGCTCGCTGTCCAGCCCGCGGTCGTCCATGGGGCAGAGCACGAGCGCTACGTCGGCCAGACCGTCGCGGAGTGCCTGGGGTTGTTCCCCGAACCCTCCGAGGACCAGTTCGGGAGGCAGGGCGGCGGGATCGGTGCTGTAGGCGTCCAGGATCCGCGGCAGGAGGCCGCCGTCGATGTCGGCCTTGAGCGCGATGCGCAGCCGGGGCGAGGCGCTGCCCGCGTGCCGAGTGCGGTGAGCGGCTGCGGTGACCGCCTCCAGGGCCATTCCGGCGTCGCGCAGCAGGACCTCTCCCGCGCCGGTGAGTCCTACCTGCCGGGTGGTCCGCTCGAACAGCGTCACGCCGAGCTGCCGCTCCAGCTCCCGGATGGCGCGGGACAGCGGGGGCTGCGCCATGCCCAGCCGGGCGGCGGCACGCCCGAAGTGCAGCTCCTCCGCGACCGCGACGAAGTAGCGGAGCTGCCGCACCTCCAGTTCACTCATATCGCCAGGGTATCAATCACGATCGGATTGGTCCTTCACCCGCGCCGTTGCTCCGCGTTCACTCGAAAGTG
Organism: Streptomyces sp. NPDC001770; assembly: GCF_053596135.1. Classification (NCBI taxonomy): domain Bacteria; kingdom Bacillati; phylum Actinomycetota; class Actinomycetes; order Kitasatosporales; family Streptomycetaceae; genus Streptomyces; species Streptomyces sp. NPDC001770. Next base: position 5,043 of record NZ_JBSFFN010000074.1, read on the forward strand.
ACCAACCGGCGCCCCTGAGGATCGCCGCCCACCGCCACGCATGGAGGCACTCATGATCGTCATCACTACGCCGACCGGTGACATCGGCCGACAGGTCCTGGACCGCGTTCTGGACTGCGGAGAGCCGGTCCGGGTGATCGTCCGCGACCCCTCCCGCCTCCCGGAGCACGTGCGTGCGCGGGTCGAGGTGGTGGAGGGCTCCCACGCCGACGGGGATACGACCGCGAGGGCGCTGGAGGGAGCCGACCGGCTGTTCTGGCTCGTGCCCCCGGCCGGTTTCCGTGACGCCGGCCCCGCCGGGCGCTACTACCTGGACTTCACCCGCGCCACGGCCCAGCAGGCCGCGAGCCGGGGCGTACGGATGGTGCACGTCACCTCGCTGGGCCACGGCTACCGGGACGAGGCCGGACTCCTGTCGGCCGCGCTCGACATGGACGAGCTGATCGCGAGTACCGGCGTGCGGTACCGCGCCCTGGCACTGCCGTTCTTCATGGAGAACCTGCTCCGTCAGATCCAGCCGATCACGGAGCAGGGGGTCTTCTCCATGGCGAACAACGCTGACCGGCCGCTGCTGACCGTCGCCACCCGGGACGTGGCTGCCACGGCGGCAGCGCTCCTGCTGGACACCGCCTGGAGCGGACAGGCCCGCGTTCCGGTGGTCAGCCCCGACAGCCTGACCCCCGACGCCATGGCCGAGATCATCTCCGAGACCCTGGGCCGCACGGTGCGCTACCAGCAGATCCCGCTCGCGGACTTCCGGGCCGGCATGGTGCAGCACGGCGCGAGCCCGGCGCTGGCCCAGGACATGGCCGACATGGTCAGTGCCCAGAACAACGGAATCTACGACGCCGAACCCCGCGACCGGGCCGCCGCCACCGGATTCCGTCAGTGGTGCCAGGACATCCTCGAGCCGGCCCTCCCCTCCTGACCGGCGGGCCGGTCGGTGGCCGGCGCAGCCGCCGGCTCCGAGGAGAGCGGCCCCGCCACGGCGTACGCGCAGGCTCCGCCGCGTACGTCGGTCCGATCCTGGCCATGCCCACGCACCTGCAACCACCACCGATGCCGCACCGCACGCGACGGTCAACGGGGTGCGACCGAGATACGGGCCGAAGGGGCAAGGGGATGGTTTCGAGGCCCCGATCTGCCCGGACGTGCGTGCGGCGGCGTGCGACGGCGTGTCGGGTGGGCCGAGTCGACTACGGGGCGGGCGGGGTCGCTCCGGGAACTCCAGGGACTTCAGGGACTTCAGGAACCCCAGGAACCCCAGGAACCCAGGAACTCCAGGAACTCCAGGGACTCCACGGGGCGGACAGAGGTGTGGCGGGAGCGGGCCGGTGGCATCGGGGTCCAGGTGCCGTCCTCCGCGTCGGTGCGCTGTGACGTAGCCGCTGAAGCGTCCAGCCGTCCAGATCTACGGGCCTGGCGCCAGCATGCCTGCCGGGGTCATGCCCCCCGATCCTCCGTCACGGGCAGGCACTCGGTGAGCAGGTCGACGACGTCGCGCCAGGCTCGCTGCGCGTGCTGTGGGTGGTAGCCGACGCCGGGGACCACGGGGTGGTCGACCGGTGGGTGGTGGAAGGCGTGCAAGGCGCCGCCGTAGACCGTGAGGCGCCAGTCGACGCCCGCGGCCTGCATCTCAGCGGTGAACGCGTTCCGTTGGGCCGGCGGCATGATCGGATCTTCCGACCCGACCCCGGCCCACACCGGGCAGCGAATGCGCGCTGCCTCGTCAGGCCGGCCCGTGGTCAGTGCGTTGACCGTCCCGATCGCGCGCAGGCTGACGCCGTCGCGCCCGAGTTCCAGCCCGACGGCGCCCCCGGTGCCGTAGCCGACGGCGGCGATCCGGTCGGGGGCGGTCCGCGGTTCGGCGCGCAACACGTCGAGTGCCGCATGTCCGATGCCCCGCATCCGCCCGGGATCAGCGAGCAACGGCAGGCAACGGGCCAGCATCTCTTCCGGGTCGCCCAGATAGCGCCCGCCGTGAAGGTCGAAGGCCAGCGCTACGTATCCCAGCTCGGCGAGAGCATCGGCCCGGCGGCGCTCGACGTCGCTGAGCCCCATGCCCTCCGGTCCGAGCAGCACAGCGGGCCGGCGGCCGACACCGGCCGGGAGCGCGAGGTGCCCGATCATCGTCAGACCGTCGGCCGGATACTCGACCGTACGCGTCCCAATCGTCGTCATGGGACCGGACTGTAGTGATCGTCGAGCCCGCTCCGGCCGGTGTTCTGCCGCCGGCAGAACAGCGCGGGCATCCCTCGGACATACGGCGAGGGCTCACGGGCCGACGTGCCCGGTCAGGTACGGCGGGATGCGCGCCAGGTTCTCAGCCGTGCCGACAACCCTGCGGGTCGGTACGTCTCCACGCCGTGGTGCGCGGACGGGGAACGCCCCAGCGGCCGGGAGGCACGCGGACGTGTGTCCGTGTGCCTCCCGGCCGCTCGTGTTCCGGGGGCCCGGTGTTCGGGCCCCCGGGCTCCGGGCCCCAGTGGGCGGACCCGGGCGGGTCAGACCGCCAGTAGCCGGTCGGTGAGGTCGCGGTAGTGCTGGAGCACGATCCGCAGCTCCTCCGTCCGCTCGCCGTTCCGCCCGTCCGCGTCGTCCGCCCGCTCCGCGCTGCGCAGTGCGGTGCTCCGCTCGGTGAGTGCCTTGACCAGGTTCTGGGTCACCGCGTCGAGGGTTTCGCCGGCCTCCCGGACTGCGCGCCGCGGGTCCTCGACGAAGTCGCTGACCGCGTGCCGCATGCGCCGCTCCAGCTCGTCGTGGTCCGTTTCCCCGAGCAGGGCCCCGTCGTGGTCACGGCCGTTCACGGCCGACCCGGAGGTGCGGGAGGTGGCGCTTGTGCCGAGGGTGTCCCGGTGCGTTCCGGCGTGGTCCGTACGGTCCGTGCCCTCCGTACGACCCGCGCGGTCCGTGCCCTCCGCACGATCCGTGCGGTCCGTACCCTCCGTACGGACCGTGCTGTTCGAGCGGTCCGCGGGGGTCGCGTGGTCCGCGTCCCGCTTCGCGCCGAGGGCGCCGGTGCGGTCGGTGTCCGCCGCGTCCGTCGTACCCGTACGGCCGGCCGTACGGTCGGCGCGATCCGCCGCGAGGTTCCGGTCGGCGCGGTCGGCGGGGTCGCCGGCGGTCCTGGGGGAGCGGGCGGGCTTGGGGCCCGCGGCGCTCTCCGGAACGGCGGTGGTGGCGGAGGTCTCGGGGACCGTCGTCCGCGTCCGGTCGTCCGTGCGACGGGTGTCCGTCGCCCGGCCGGACCGTTCACCGTCGGTCCGCTCGCCGTTGATCCGCTCATCGTTCGTAGAAGATCCGTACGTCATGACGTCACACTTCCCTTCGCATGGTGCTGCTTGTTCATGTCCGTGGTCCGGCCTCGTTCGGCCGGTTCAGCCGTCCGCTTCCCGAGCAGAGTGTCGAAGAGCGCGTGGGCCTCGACGAGGGCCTGGCGCAGCTCCTCGGTGCCGCCCGATCCGTCGCGCGCCGTGTGCACGCGGCGGTAGGCGTCGACCTGCGTGGCGTGGTGGACCGAAAGGGCCTCCGCGCGGTCCTCGAAACTGCCCGCCTCCGGGAAACCGCGCTCCCGGGAGAGCTCGTCGAGAAGGTCACCGGCCTCCGCGACCGCGTCCTCGGGAGCATCGACGAACCGTTCCTGCACCCGGGTCCAGCGCGCGGTGTACCGCTCCCGAGCCTCGGCCGGCAGCGGCCGCTCGCTGATCGACCCGTGCCGCTTCACCCGCTCTTCGAGCTCCTGCTCGGCGAGCTTGGTGTCGCCCTGGTGGTGGGCGAGCACCCGGTCGTACTCGGGTCCGAAACGGCGCTTCAATCCGGCTCCGCCGGTCGCCCGTCCGCGCAGAAGGAACCAACCGGCGATCGCCGCGAGGACGACGACACCGACGATGATCAGTACGGTCGTCATGATCGACGCTCCCCCCGTTCGCTGTCCGGTACACAGTTCTCTCGCACAGTGGTCAACTCCCTCCGGTCCGGGCTCCGGCCGGTTGATCCGGCCGAGCGGGGTGCGTGAAGTCGTGTACCCCCGACCAGCAGTTCGAGACAGCACGGTTCCGACAGAGATGCCCCAGGTACCGTGGAAGGGTCCTGGCCGGAGCAAGGAAGAGGTGTCCCGTGACCGATCGGAAGCCCCCTGGCGTCAGTTTCGATTCATGGGTGGACCGCCAGATCCACGAGGCCGAGCAGCGTGGCGACTTCGCCTCCCTGCCGGGCTTCGGCAAGCCGCTTCCCGGGCTGGGACGCACTTACGACGAGGACTGGTGGATCAAGGAGAAGATGCAGCGCGAAGGACTCTCAGCCCTGCCGCCCGCCCTCGCCCTGCGCAAGGAGGCGGAGGACGTCCGTCGCGCGATCACCGAAGCGGTCTCCGAACGCCAGGTGCGGGAACTGCTCGACGCGATCAACGAGAAGATCGACGAGGCCGTACGGATGCCCCCGCCCGGCCCGCCGCTCAACCTCGGGCGCTTCGACGTCGGGAAGGCGGTCGAGGAATGGCGCGCGGCACGGGCGGAGCGCCAGGAACGGTCCGCCTGAGCCGGTCACCCGGGCGGTGACGTCGCACGGGAGGAGGCTCACGGCAGCGGCAGCGGCAGCGGCAGCGGCAGCGGCGAAGCGCCGAAGAAGCGACGAGGAAGCGCCGAAGAACGGGGAGTTCGCGGACATGCTCGACCTGCGCAAGTTACGGGTGCTCCGGGAACTGAGCCGGCTCGGCACCATCGCCGCGGCGGCCCAGGCACTGCACCTCACGCCCCAGGCCGTCTCCCAGCAGATCGCAGCCCTGGGCAAGGAGTTGGGCGTACGGCTGACCGAGCCCGCCGGGCGGCGGCTGCGGCTCACCCCCGCCGCCCGGATCGTGCTGCGCCACGCCGACACCCTGTTCGAGCAGGTCGAGCAGATGCGGGCCGAACTGACCGCGCACCACGGTGGCGCGTGCGGGCAGGTGGCGGTTGCCGGATTCTCCACCACCCTGTCGGCGCTCATCCTGCCCGCGGTCGCTCGCCTCAAGAAGGAACGGCCGGCACTGCGCCTGGTGCTGGCCGAGGCCGATCCGCCGGAGAGCTTCGCCATGCTGCACCGCGGTGAGACCGACGTGGTGATCTCCGCGGACACCGCGCACAGTCCGGGGGGAGAGGGCACCCGTTTCCACCGGGAGCCGCTGTGTGTGGACCCGTTCGACGTGGCGCTGCCGGAAGGCCACCCGCTGGCCGACCGGTCCGGACTGCGGCTCGCGGACCTGGCGGACGAGGCGTGGATCTTCGCGACCACCGGGATGTGTCACGACATCGGCGTCGCCGCCTGCACGGCCGCCGGCTTCAGCCCCCGGGAGTCCCATGCCATCGGTGACTGGGAGGCCACCCTGTCCGCCGTCCGGCTCGGCCTCGGTGTCGCCCTGCTGCCCCGGCTGGCCCGCCCCGCTCCCCGTCCCGGAGTCGTCGTACGGGCCTTCGCGCAGGCGCCGCCCAGCCGCCGGGTGTTCGCCGCGGTCCGTGAGGGCAGCCGGACCGCGCCGGAGATCGCCGCCGTCCTGGAAGCGCTGCGCGAGGCCGCCACCGGGGCGGTGCGCGGCCGGAGCCGTGTCACGGAGGTGGGGTCGGCCGCCTGACCATCCATATTTTCTGGACGGTACCCGCCGTCAGACGTGGATGGACCTCCGGGGAACGGAATGCCAAGGTCGGAGCCGGTTCATTCCCCGGCGCATCCCGCCGGTCCATCCGACACCTTCCGTCCCGGAGGCGGGCATTCCCATGTCCAGAGCAACGTACGCGCGGCTCGCCGCACTGAGCCTGATCTGGGGCTCGGTCTTTCTGTGGATCAAGATTTCCGGCTATGGATTCTCTCCCGTCCAGATGGTGTTCGTCCGGCTGGCACTCGGCGCCGCCGTGGTCCTCGCGATCGCCCGGGCCAAGGGACTCCGCCTCCCCAGGAGCGCCTCGTACTGGGGCCACATCACGGTGGCGGCGCTGCTGGGCAACGCCGTCCCCTGGACCCTGTACGCCGAGGGCGAGCGCACCGGCTCCAGCGGGGTGGCCGCGGTGGTCAATGGAAGCGCACCGATCTGGACCCTGGCCGCCACCCTGCTGCTGGCCGCGGAGAAGCGCGTCACCGGCGCCAAGGCGGCCGGCGTACTGCTCGGTCTGGCCGGGACCGCCCTGATCGCCTCCCCGTGGAACGGGTCCGGCACGGGCGGCGGGGGAAGCGTCCTCTGCTTCCTGCTCGGCTCCGTCAGCTTCGGGGCGAGCTTCGCCTACATGGGCAGGTTCCTGGTGGGACGGGGCATTCCCCCGCTGGTGCTGGCCGGCGGCCAACTCGCCGTCGCCACCGGCATCCTGCTCCTCGCCCTCCCCTTCCTGGGGCTGCGGGCCGTCGACTGGCGCACCGACTCGGTGATCTCCGTGATCATTCTGGGAGTGGTGTGCACCGGGGCCGCCGCTCTGCTCAACTTCGAGCTGATCATCAAGGACGGCGCGACCGTCGCTTCGACCGTCACCTATCTGATGACCGCCGTCGCCGTCGTTCTCGGCGCCCTGGTCCTGGACGAACCTCTGGGCTGGACCGTCTGGGCGGGCGCCGCGGCCGTCCTGGCCGCCACCGGCCTCCTGCGCCGGAAGCCCCGGGACCGCACCGAGCCGGCGGAGGCCGCCGTACCGCACGTCGGCGGCGCCGCCGTGGAACCGTAGCCGCCCGGCGGGGACGGTCACCGCCCCGCGCGGCCTTGCCGGTTCCCGCGGTCCCCGCAACGCCCGGCTCTATGGGGAGTTGCGGGGACCGGGGACTCCGAGGTGCTGAAGGCAGGCCTCTTCCGACGCACCGGACAGGGAGCACGGATGCTCACAGATTGTGGGACGTCAGGGTGTGGTGCCCCGAAGGAACGCCCTCGACACGGATGTTCGTGCCGTCGTTCGTGACATGGGCACCGCCCATCGCTCGCCTGCCGTTCCAGACCGTGCGGCCGTCGAGCTGGACCGACACTGCTTGATGCCCGGCTCTCCTGCGAGGTCGGCCTTCTCCCAGAAGGTTCCACCGGGATCCTGGCTCAGCTGGTATCCCCAGAACGTGCGCATCAGCTGCAGTGCCTCCCGCTGCCGGCCGCCTGCGGGATCGGGGACGCTCAGCCGTGCGTCGACCTCGAATCCGCTGGGCAGCGGCTCGTACGAGGGGCTGATGGAAGCGTTCGGGGTACTGGGCGAGACGGTCAGCGCACCGTAGGTGCTCCAGTTGTTCCGCCGCAGGCAGTCCATGGCGCGGATCGACCGGTCGGCGTCCGCGAGGCCGGCGAGGACGGCCGTGGCGCTGGCGTCCTGCGGGTACGCGTCGGTGATTTCACGCGAGAGCCGGTAGGCGCCGGTGACGGCATCCCAGAGCTGGGCGTTGACGGCCCTGGCGACCTCGGTGGCGCGGGCGGCGCAGACACCGGCCCCCGCGGTGTCGCCGAGGGCGGTGGCCAGAGAGGCCATGTCGTCCAGGTTCCGCTTGTACAGGGCGTCGACATAGGTCTCGTGACCGCAGTCGCTGTAGCCGTAGTGACCGCAGGACCCGGCGTTCCCGAAAGCGATCAGCCCCTGCGGGTCCTCGGCGCGCACCGACTCCGGCCAGTCGGCCGCCCGGACCAACTGAGGCCACCACGTGGTCAGATACGCCGTGTCACCGGTGTGCAGCCAGTGCTCGTAGGGGTTGCGGATGAACCAGGTGACGTACTCGCCGTAGGCGGTGATCTCGTCCTGGTTGTGCTGCCCCACCAGGCTCGCGGCGGGCAGGAAGCCGTTGGGCAGCTGCTGGGAGGCCAGGGAGGACAGGGAGTTGTCGACCGCGCGCACGTCGTGGGTGCTGAGACAGGTCACCGGAGCCTGTACGGCGAGATCGCCCTGCCGGACGATGCGGTCCCGCTTCGCCCCGTCGAGGATCACCTCCTCGCCGGGGCGGACGCCGGGCACCTGGGCGTCGGCGCTGTCGGCCTCTCCCGTCCCGTACGGCCAGCTCTTGGCGGTGCCGGAGTTCCAGGTGTCCATCTGGACCGTGTAGGCGCCCGCGTACCAGATCTTGTTGAGTTCGTCGTCGCTGGAGAGGAACCAGCCCTGGTAATCGCCGGGGTCGGTCTGCCGGGGCGCCGCGCCGAAGTCGAGCGACACCTGGCCGAGGCCGACCCAGCCCGCCCCGTCGAGGAAGAGGGTCGCGTACCGGAAACCGCCGCGCGTCCGGCCGTCCGACAGCACCGACGGCAGCCCGTCCGGGTCGATGACGAGCGAGTGGCTGTCCGTGTCGTAGGTGTACGGCAGGCCGGGGTAGCCGTTCCAGATGTTCGCGGTGTCGCAGCCGGGCGCCACCGCGTCCTCCCCACCGTTGGGCTGCGCCGCAGTGGCCGCGAACTGCCGGGACTCGCTGAAACACACGTGCAGCGTGGGCGGGGTGGGGGAGGCGCCGGTCACCCGTATCCGGATCCTGCCGCCGGCCTCCCTGCCGAAGTCGAGTCACCAGGGGGGAGCGGGTGCGGTCACCCGTGCTGATCAGCCGCAAGGGGGCGGCGGTCCCGCCGAGCAGCGCCTCGGGGTCTCCCTGGGCGGAGCCGCCGCGCGCGGCGACCGCCGACACGGAGACGTCCGCGCGGGCACCCGGCGGCCACGGTCCGTCCGGGGCCCGGGCGATACTGCTCCCATGGACGCACGGAGCACCGACCCGGATGAGGTGCGGATCAGACGGGCCGTCGCCAAGGACGCCAGGCGGCTGACCCGACTGGTCCGGACCTCACGGGCGTACGAGGGCCACTGGGCGCCCATGGTCGAGGGATACCGCGTCGGACCCGACTACATCGAGGCCCACCGGGTCTTCGTCGCGGTCGACGGACCCGACGGTCCGGTGCTGGGCTTCTACTCGCTCGTACTCGACCCCGCTCCCGGTTCGCATCCGCACGAGCCCGAGGGCCCCGGCGGAACCACCGGCGAGCTCGACCTCATGTTCGTCGCCGACGGCGCCCAGGGGCGGGGGATCGGCCGGTGTCTGATCGCGCATCTGCGCGAAGAGGCCCGCCGCGCCGGTCTCGACGCCGTCCGGGTGGTCTCCCACCCGCCCTCCGAGGGCTTCTACCGCAGCGTCGGCGCCGAACGTACTGGCACCGCACCCGCGACCCCGCCGTACGTGATGTGGGACCGGCCCGAACTGATGCTCCCCATCGCCTGAGCGGTGCCCGCCTGGGAGAGTGAACCCGGGGGTGGCACATGAAGCGTCGAACGGCCTGGTGGCCCGCTCGTGACCGGAAGACCGCACCACCGGAGGACACGTCCGCGTCGGAGGAGCTGCTCTTCGGCGGACCGCTCCGCTACGACATGGGATTCAGCAGGCACGACGACGCGGTGCTCCAGCTCGACCTGCGCTCGATGGTCCGCCGGATGCCGTATCTGCTGCTCTCGACCGTCCGGCTGGCCCGGGAGGCCGACCCGGGGGCGCTGCGCCTGGTGGCGTTCGCCGAGATCGGCCGGGGCGCGGTCCAGGCGGTCGCCCTGGTCGCCGTCAACAAGGTCCTCGCCCGTCTCCTGGAGAGCGGTGACACCGCCGACCGGCTCCGGGCCGCCGCCCCCGCGCTCGTGGTGGTGGCCCTGGCCGCGCTGGCGGGAGCGCTGCTGCGGGCAGCGTCGACCGCCGGCACCGGACGCCTCGAACCGAAGGTCGAACGCGTCGCGACCGAGCGCTACCTCGCCCGGACCGCCGAGGTGGAACTGGAGGCGGTCGAGGACGAGGAGTTCCACAAGCTGCTGGACAGCGCCCAGTACGGTGCGACTTCGGCCCGTCGCATGATCGGCTACTGCACCAACGTCATCAACGCGCTGATGTCCCTGGTCGCGGCGGCGGGCGTGCTCGCCACGCTCCACCCGGTGCTGCTGCCCCTGCTCGTCGCCATGACCGTGCCCAGCGCGTGGGCGGCGCTGACGGTGGCGCGCCGCCGGTACCTCTCCTTCCACGCCTGGGTGCAGCACGCCCGCGCGTCGAACCTGATCAGCCGTCTGCTGATCGACACCCAGGCCGCCCCCGAGGTGCGGGTCCACCACGTCGGCCCGTTCCTGCTGCGGCACTTCCGCGCCATGTCGGAGAGCTCGGAGAAGGAGCAGACCCGGCTCGCCGGGCTCGCCGCCCGGACGGGGCTGATCGCGGCCGGCTGGACCGGGCTCGCGACCGTCGCCGCCTACGCCACGCTCGGCGGCCTGCTCTGGACGGGGACGATGGCGCTCTCCGTGGGCGGGACGGCCGTTCTCGCGATCCGCACCGGCTCCTCCAGCCTCGACAGCCTCGTGCTCCAGGTGAACTCCCTGCACGAGGAGTCGCTCTTCGTCGGCGACCTGGACCGGCTCTGCGAGGAGGCGGTGCACCGCGCGATCCCGGTCGGCGGAGCGCCGCTGCCCGAGAACCCCGCCCACATCCGGTTCGAGGACGTCACCTTCACCTATCCGGGCAAGGACAACGGCCCGGCCCTCGAAAACCTCAGCCTCACCCTCACCACCGGCCGGATCGTGGCGCTGGTGGGAGAGAACGGCAGCGGGAAGTCCACGCTGGTCAAGCTGTTGTGCGGGCTGTACCAGCCGGACTCCGGCCGCATCCTCTGGGACGGCGTCGACGCCCGCGAGGCCGACCGGCAGGAGCTCGTGTCGAGGGTCGCCGTGGTCGGCCAGGACTTCTACCAGTGGCCCTTCACCGCCGCCGCGAACGTCGGGATCGGCCGCACCGACGAGCCCTTCGACACCGCACGCCTCGAACGCTCCGCCGCCTACGCCGGGGCCGACCGGCTGATCGAGGGGCTCCCGCGCGGCTGGCGGACCCTGCTCGCGCGGGGCTACAAGGGCGGCCACCAGCTCTCCGGGGGCCAGTGGCAGCGCATCGGCATCGCGCGGGCCCACTACCGGGGCGGCGAGGTCCTGGTCGTGGACGAGCCGACGAGCGCCCTCGACGCCAGGGCCGAACAGCAGCTCTTCGAGCAGATCCGCAGCCTCGCCGACACCGGCCAGACCGTCGTCCTCATCACCCACCGGCTCGGCAGCGTACGGGCCGCCGACGAGATCCACGTACTGGAGGGCGGCAAGGTCGTGGAGAGCGGGTCCTTCGACGCGCTGATGTCGGTCGACCACCCCGGCCCGGGGACGTTCCGCGCCCTGTACGGGATCCAGGCCGCCCAGTACGGGGTGACCGCCGCCGAGGTCCCCGTGGCCCGGACGGCCCCCGCCGATCTCGCGGGCCCGCACCCCTGACGCGTTCCCCCACGGCCGCCCTACGCCCGCCGGAGGGGGCCCGGCGAGCGGGCCTGCGACGGTATGACCATCCCAGGATTCACCAGTACGAGGGAGGGGAAGGCGTAGGTCTCCGGCCGGAGGGATCACCCCGGCCGGGCCTGTCGACGAGGGGAGAACTACGGTGGCGGTCGCTCGGGACGACGGACGGCAGGAGAGCCCGGAGGAGCGCGCGGACCGGCAGTGGGGGGAGTTGCTGCAGGAGCTCCGCGTCGCGCAGACCGGTGTGCAGATCCTGTTCGGATTCCTGCTCGCCGTGGTCTTCCAGCCGCGCTTCGCCGAGCTGGCCGACCCCGACCGGGTCATCTACGTCGTCACGGTGATACTGGGCTCCTCGACGGCCGCGGCCCTCATCGGCCCCGTGTCCTACCACCGGCTGCTCTCCGGCCGCCGGATGAAGCCGCAGACCGTCGCCTGGGCGGCGCGGCTGACGATACTCGGGCTCGTTCTGCTGTTCTGCACCATGTGCAGCGCGCTGCTGCTCATCCTGCGGGTGGCACTCCACAATCAGCTGGCGCTCTGGCTCGTCGCCGGAATGGCGCTGTGGTTCGCCGTCTGCTGGTTCGTCTTCCCCCTGTGGGCGATCGCCCGCGACAACCGGCAGGAGGCCAACCCGTCCGCATCCTGAGCGGCCCCCACACCGCCCGGAGGCGCCGCCCGACCGCGCTCAGGTCAGGCCGGCCTCCGGGCTGCTGGCGTCCGTGACGCCGAAGACCGCCCCGTCGGGGTCGCGCACCACCGCCTCGGTGCCGCCGCGGACCTCGTCGATGGCGATGACCGTGCCGCCGGCGCGGCGAACCGCCTCCGCCGTCTCGGCCACTTCCTCCACCAGGAACTGCACCTGCCAGTGGGGGCGCAGGACCGGATCGGGTGAGGCCTCCACCGCGCCGGAACTGATCCGCGCCAGTGGGCGGCCCTCGAAGCGCACGATGACCTCGTCCTCCTCGTAGGAGACCTCGCAACTGCCGGGCCGGCCGCTGGCCCAGTCGAGTACCCCGCCGTAGAAGATCGCCGCGTCGAAGGCGTTCCGCGTGCGCAGCCGCAGCCAGGCGTACGAGCGGTCCGTGGGCGTGGACCGCGGAGAGGGGGGTGTGAGGCGCTCCCAGAGCCCGAAGACCGCGCCGTCCAGGTCGGACGCCAGAACCCCGCGCCCCTCGTTGAGCGTCAGCGGCCCCACCGCCACCGTCGCGCTGCGCTCGCGGACGCGCCCGGCCGCGACGTCCGCGTCCGGGACGGCGAAGTACGGCAGCCAGGCGACGGCGGTCTGGTACGAGGACGAGACGCCGCCGATGCCCGCCAGCGGCACCCCGCGCAGACGGGCGACGCAGAACTCGGGCCCGAGCTTGCTGGGATGGAAGGTCCAGCCCAGGGCGGCGCCGTAGAAGTGCTGTGCCGCTTCCAGGTCCCGGGTCAGCAGGTTGACCCAGCAGGGTGCCGCCGCGCCGGTCAGCGGCGCGGCGGCGGGGGGCGTACGGGGATCGCTTCCGGTCATCTTCACACTGCCTTCGTCCGGTCGGGCGGGCCGAACATGCCGCCGCCGCGGAGC
>NZ_JBSFFN010000075.1:0-16444 GCF_053596135.1 Streptomyces sp. NPDC001770
GTGCGACCTCACGGACCGTACGCAGGTGACCGGGATGGTCGTCCCTTCTCGGCGCGTACGGCGAACTGCACCTCGGCCCCGGTACGTACCGGGGGAGGGCGCCCTCACGCGTCTCTTGCCGCCGCGGTGTTACGCGGTCGCGGCGGCGGCGTCCGCCGCCTGGGCGCGCAGCGCGCGCTCGACGCCCGCGCGGGACTCCGACATCAGCCGGCGCAGCGCCGCGTTCGGCTCGGCCGAGGCCAGCCAGGCGTCCGTGGCGTCCAGCGTCTCCTGGGAGACCTGGATCGCCGGGTAGAGGCCGATCGCGACCTGCTGGGCCATCTCGTGGCTGCGGCTGTCCCAGACCTCCTTGACCGCCGCGAAGTACTTCTCCGCGTACGGCGCCAGCAGCTCGCGCTGCTCGGTCTGGACGAAGCCGCCGATGACGGCCTCCTGGACGGCGTTCGGCAGCTTGTCGGACTCCACGACCAGCGCCCAGGCCTCCGCCTTGGCCTCCTCGGAGGGACGCGCGGCACGGGCCTCGGCCGCGTGCCGCTCGCCCGCCGCCGTCCGGTCGCGCTCGTACTCGGCGGCGATCTCCTCCTCGTCGAGCAGACCGGTCGCGGAGAGACGCTGCACGAACGCCCAGCGCAGCTCGGTGTCGACGGCCAGGCCCTCGATCGCCTTGGTGCCGTCCAGCAGCCCCTGGAGCAGGTCCAGCTGCTGCGGGGTACGGGCCGTCGCCGCGAAGGCGCGGGCCCAGGCCAGCTGGTGGTCGCTGCCGGCCTCGGCCGCGTTCAGGTGCGCCAGGGTGGCGTCCGTCCAGCGGGTCAGCAGCGCCTCGCGGGACTCCGGCGCCGCGTACTGGTCGAGCGCCAGCTTCAGCTGACGGTGCAGCGACTGCACCACACCGATGTCCGATTCCTTGCCGATGCCGGCCAGCACCAGCGCGAGGTAGTCGCGGGTCGCCAGCTCGCCGTCGCGGGTCATGTCCCAGGCCGAGGCCCAGCACAGCGCGCGCGGCAGCGACTCGGCGAAGTCGCCCAGGTGCTCGGTGACGAACCGCAGCGACTCCTCGTCGAGCCGGACCTTCGCGTAACTGAGGTCGTCGTCGTTGAGCAGCACGACGGCCGGGCGCTTCGTGCCCTCGGGCAGCTCCACCTCGGTGCGCTCGCCGTCCACGTCCAGCTCGATCCGCTCGCCGCGGACCAGCTTGCCGTCGGCGCCGAGGTCGTAGAAGCCGATCGCGATGCGGTGCGGGCGCAGCGTCGGCTCGCCCTTGGCGCCGGCCGGGAGCGCCGGGGCCTCCTGGAGCACGGCGAAGGAGGTGATGCGGCCCTCGGCGTCCGTCTCGATCGACGGGCGCAGGATGTTGATGCCGGCCGTTTCCAGCCAGGACTTCGACCAGGTCTTCAGGTCGCGGCCGGAGGTCTTCTCCAGCGCGCCCAGCAGGTCGGTGAGCCGGGTGTTGCCGAAGGCGTGCGCCTTGAAGTACGCCTGCACGCCCGCGAAGAACTCGTCCTTGCCGACGTACGCGACGAGCTGCTTGAGGACCGAGGCGCCCTTGGCGTAGGTGATCCCGTCGAAGTTGACGAGGACGTCGTCGAGGTCGTTGATCTCCGCCATGATCGGGTGGGTGGACGGCAGCTGGTCCTGCCGGTACGCCCAGGTCTTCATGGAGTTGGCGAACGTGGTCCACGACTGCGGCCACCACGAGCCCTCGGCGTCCGCCAGGCAGGCGATCGAGGTGTAGGTGGCGAACGACTCGTTCAGCCAGAGGTCGTTCCACCACTCCATGGTGACCAGGTCGCCGAACCACATGTGGGCCAGCTCGTGGAGGATGGTCTCCGCGCGGCCCTCGTACGCGGCGTCGGTGACCTTGGAGCGGAAGACGTACTGGTCGCGGATGGTGACCGCGCCCGCGTTCTCCATCGCGCCGGCGTTGAACTCCGGTACGAAGAGCTGGTCGTACTTGGCGAACGGGTACGCGTAGTCGAACTTCTGCTGGAACCAGTCGAAGCCCAGCCGGGTGACCTCGAAGATGTGCTCCGCGTCGAGGTGTTCGGCGAGCGAGGGGCGGCAGTAGATGCCGAGCGGCACCGTCTGGCCGTCGCGCTCGTAGCTGCTGTGCACCGAGTGGTACGGGCCGGCGATCAGTGCGGTGATGTACGTCGAGATGCGGGGCGTCGGCGCGAAGGTCCAGACGTCGTCCGCCGGCTCGGGCGTCGGGGAGTTCGAGATCACGGTCCAGCCCGCGGGGGCCTTGACGGTGAAGGCGAAGGTGGCCTTCAGGTCGGGCTGCTCGAAGCTGGCGAACACCCGCCGCGCGTCCGGCACCTCGAACTGGGTGTAGAGGTACGCCTGCTCGTCCACCGGGTCGACGAACCGGTGCAGGCCCTCACCGGTGTTGGTGTACGCGCAGTCGGCGACGACCTTCAGCTCGTTCGCGCCCTCGCGCAGGTGCGGCAGGGCGATCCGCGCGTCGCGGAAGACGGCGGCGACGTCCAGCGAGGTGCCGTTGAGGACGACGTCGTGCACGGCGGGGGCGATGAGGTCGATGAAGGTCTCCGCACCGGCCTCCGCGGATTCGAAGCGCACGGTGGTGACGGACCGGAAGGACCCGCCTTCCTGCGCCCCGGAGAGGTCGAGCTCGACCTCGTAGGAGTCCACGGTCAGCAGGCGGGCCCGCTCCTGTGCCTCTTCGCGGGTCAGATTCGTGCCAGGCACCCGGTCATCTCCTTCGATGGTGACGTTTCGGGTCATCCTTCCACGTCAGGGGTGCGGGGCGTTAAGCGCTTTCGCGCGGAGCGGAGCCGGGGAAACCAAGCGCGAGGGGGCGGCCACCGGTGGTCACCGGTGGCCGCCCCCTCGGGTGGGTCAGCCGTTCAGCTCGGCCGCCACCAGCTCCGCGATCTGCACCGCGTTCAGGGCCGCGCCCTTGCGGAGGTTGTCGTTGGAGACGAAGAGCGCGAGGCCGTGCTCGACGGTCTCGTCGACCCGGATGCGGCCGACGTACGAGGGGTCCTTGCCGGCCGCCTGGAGCGGGGTGGGAATCTCGGAGAGCTCGACGCCCTCGGCGTTCCCGAGCAGCTCGTAGGCACGCTCGACGCTGATCGGACGCGCGAACCGGGCGTTGATCTGGAGCGAGTGGCCGGAGAAGACCGGCACGCGCACGCAGGTGCCGGAGACCTTGAGCTCCGGGATGCCGAGGATCTTGCGGGACTCGTTGCGGAGCTTCTGCTCCTCGTCCGTCTCGAACGAGCCGTCGTCCACGATCGAACCCGCCAGCGGCACCACGTTGAAGGCGATCGGGCGCTTGTAGACGCCGGGCTCCGGGAAGTCCACGGCCCCGCCGTCGTGGGTCAGCCGGTCCGCGTCGGCGACGACCTTGGAGGCCTGGCCGTGCAGCTCGGAGACGCCGGCGACACCGGAGCCGGAGACCGCCTGGTAGGTGGCGACGGTGAGGGTCTCCAGACCCGCCTCGTCGTGCAGGGGGCGCAGCACGGGCATCGCGGCCATCGTGGTGCAGTTCGGGTTGGCGATGATGCCCTTGGGGCGGTCCAGCGCGGCCTTCGGGTTGACCTCGGAGACGACCAGCGGGACCTCGGGGTCCATGCGCCAGGCGGAGGAGTTGTCGATCACCACGGCGCCCTGCCGGGCGACCTTCTCCGCGAGGGCCCGGGAGGTGGCGCCGCCGGCGGAGAAGATGACGATCTGCAGGCCCGTGTAGTCGGCGGTGGAGGCGTCCTCGACGGTGACCTCGGTGCCCTTGAAGTCGATCGTGGAGCCCGCGGAGCGGGCCGAGGCGAACAGCCGCAGCTGGGTGACCGGGAACTCACGCTCGGCCAGGATCTTGCGCAGGACTGTGCCGACCTGACCGGTGGCGCCGACGATTCCGACCTTCACGGAAGACTCCTCTGTACGTGTGTGCGGCCCGGGGGGCCCGTCCCGTCGTCCCTGGTGAGCGGGTACGAGGTGCGGCCCTTTGCCGCCCCATGATGCGTATGTCCCTGCCCACCTTGTCCAATCCATTGTCCGGCCTGCGGACTCCTGCCGCCCCGGCCGCAGGTTCTGCCGTCGCGCGGGCCCGGGGAGCGAACATCTTCGGCGGGGCGCCGGGGCTCGTCGGCAGCCGGTTGAGCCCCGCTTCCCCGCTCCGCCCGGCCCCGGACGTGCGGCGGGGCGGGCGCCCGTGAGAGCGCCCGCCCCGCCGGTCCGGCGGCCGGTCCGAGGACCGGCCGCCGGGGTGTTACCCGGTGACCTTGTCGATCAGGACGCTGCCGGTGCCCGCGGCGGTGCCGTGGGAGTTCACCAGCTGGACCTCGCCGAAGAACTGCCGGCCCGCGGGGGCCGCCGCGGCGACGAGCACCTCGGCGCCGAAGTCGGCGGACGCGCCGCTCGCCAGGCTGACCGGGGTCGACTCGTCGACCTTGATCGTGCCGAGCGCCGCGGAGTAGTACACGTCCCGGTAGTCGTACGCGGTGGTGCCGGACGGAACGTCGTAGCCGTCCACCTCGACCGTGTAGGTACCGGCGGGCGGCGAGGCGATGCTCACCGACTCCTCGGAACCGGCGGTGGTCGAGGCGCCGACCTGGACGCCACCGAGGTAGACGTACAGGTCGATGTCCGCGTTGGTGTCCGAGGTGGAGCCGATGGCGACGTCGAGCTTCTCGGCGCCCGCCGGGACGGTCACCTGGAACGTCTGCGACTGGCCCGTGGAGATCGACGGACGCTCGACGGCGGCCGAACCGAGGCTGCCGCCCTTGAGGTTGCCGGTCAGCGCGGCGGCCTCGTTGGTGACGGTCCAGTGCACCGCGGCCGGGGTGCCGATCTTCGCCTCGGCGATGGTCTGCACCGCCGGGTCGAAGGTCGCGCCGAGCAGCGAGACGTCGAGCTTGAACGGGTTGTCCAGGAGCGGCGACGTACGGCGGGCCTCGACCTCGATCTCCCACACGCCGGGCTGCGGGGCCTGGTAGGCACGCGCGTCCGGGCGGCAGGTGTTGGTCGGGCTCGTGTAGTTCGGGTAGCAGTAGATCGTGGAGCTGTCCTCGATCGCCACGCCGTACGGGTGGATCGAGATGAACCGCGTCTGGCTGCCCGAGCGCAGGCCGCTGAGCGCGACCTCCAGCGTCTTGGCGCCCTCGGGCACGTTCAGGAAGTACGACGTGGTGCTGTTGCGCTGCACCGAGCCGGACGCCTTGAACGCGTTCGCCGGGGCCTCGATGTCGGTGGCGACGACGACGGTGGCCAGGATCTGCTGGTCCACGCCCACGGTCTTGGCGTCGTTCACCTCCAGGATGGCGCTGTGCGTGCCGGCCGAGCGCGGCTGCGCCTGGACCTTCACGGTCACCGGGGTGCCGAGCGGCAGCTTGACGGTGCTCGGGCCGACCAGCTTGAAGGTGCCGTCGTCGTTCTTCCACGACAGCTTGTGCGCCACGTCGCGGTCGGCGCCCGTCGTACGGGTGATGACCACGTCGTACGTCTTCTTCTGGCCGGTCTTCAGGCCGCCCTCACGGTCGTAGAGGCCGGTGCCGAAGCCCGGGTCCTTGAGCGCGAAGTCGATCGAGGTGTCGACCGGGGCCTTGACCGCGTACTCGTTGGCCGTGGCGCCCTTCTTGATGAGCTTCCACGCGTCCAGGATGTTGATCAGACCGGAACCCTGGGCGTGCGCCGGCACGTTCTTGATCTGGGTCGCGGAGCTGGTCAGCGCGGTGCGCAGATCGGCCGGGGGCAGCTCGATGTGCTTCTGCTTCGCGGCGGAGAGCAGCAGCGCGGTGGCGCCGGCGGCCTGCGGGGAGGCCATCGAGGTTCCCTGGAGCATCGAGTAGCCGGCCGGCAGCGAGTAGCCCGCCTCGGCGACCGGAACACCGGGCAGCCAGGTCGGGGTGGTGTTGATCGCCGCGCCGGGGGCGCTGATGATCGGCGCGAATCCGCCGTCCTCACGCGGACCGCGCGAGGAGAAGGGCAGCATGTCGTACTTCTTGGTCACCAGGGAGCCGTAGTTGGCCGCCCAGGTGTCCTTGGAGATCGACGCGCCCACCGAGATGACGTGGTCGGCGAGACCGGGGTCACCGATGGTGTTCACGCCCGGGCCGTCGTTGCCGGCCGAGATGACCAGCTGGACGCCGTAGATGTCGATGAGCTGCTTGTACAGCTCGGCGCGGGCGTTGTTGCCGTCGTTGAGCGGCGGCAGGCCGCCGATCGACATGTTGACGACGTCGACACCGCGGTTCACGACGAGGTCGATCATGCCCTCGGTGAGCGCGATGTTGGTGCAGCCGCCGGACCAGGTGCAGGCACGCGAGGAGACGATCTTCGCGCCGGGGGCCGCGCCGTTCATCGCGCCGCCGAACAGGCCGTTGGCCGCGGTGATGCCCGCGACGTGCGTACCGTGCTCGCCCTCGATGACACCGATGCTGACGTAGTCCGAGGTGGCGCCCGCCGCGTTGTAGACGACGTTCTTGCGCGTCTCCACGACGAACGGGATGCGCTCGGCGACATCGGTGCGCGGGTCGTCCTTGCCGAAGTAGGCGACCTGGAACTTCTCGTTGTACGGCTTGAGGGCCGTGTCGTCGGAGAAGTCCCCATTGCTGTTCAGGTCCACCCGGGTCACACCGGTGACCGGGTCGTACAGCACGCCCCAGCTGTCGGTGTTGTCACCGTCGCGGTTGAGGTCGCCCGCCATCTCGCCGCCGTTGGTGGCGGACTCCCGGAACAGGCTGAACTTGTACGAGCCCGCGGGCGCCTTGTACGTGACACCGCCGAGGGTGAACGACGGGCCGGAGACGGCCTGCGTCATCCGCAGCCAGGTGCCGTCGCCGTCGCTGACCGGGTCGGTCGCGGTCACCCAGTCGACGATCTTGCGCTCGCCGGTGCTGGTCTTCTGGAGCGCCGGGTGGGCGAGGTCCACACCGGAGTCCAGGATGCCGATGGTGATGCCCCGGCCGTCCGCCTTCGGGTTCTGCTTCACGAAGTCGACCGCACCCGTCTCGAAGGACGGGTTGTACGGGTTCTTCGCGGGCGTCTTCTTCGACGGCGCCGCGTACGAGGAGGACGTCCTGGCCGTCTTCGCGCCGGCGGCACGGTCGGCCGACGGCGTCGGGTCGTCCAGCTCGATCTCCTGCTGGAGGTCGATGCCGAGCACCGACGACAGCTTCGAGGCCGAGGCGATGGTGGCCTTCGCCGTCTTGGTCGGGACGGTCGCCCGGACGTAACCGAGCTTGTCGTACGTGATGCCGGGCACCGAGCCGCTGACGGCGTCGAGCTGGCTCTTGACCTGCTCGGTCGCGCCGGGCTTCGTCGCGACCATCAGCGTGACGGACTTCTCGCCCTGGGCCTCGGCCTGCGCCAGCACCTCCGCGTCGGACTTGCCGAGCTTGTCGCCGGACTGGCTCGCGGCGGCGGGCTTGACGGTGGTCGGGGCCGGGTCGTCGGCGGCGAAGACCGGGGTGGTGGCGGTGGCGGCGAGCGCGGCCACCAGACCCGCTGCGGCCGCCACCCGGGCGACCCGTCTCGCCGTCGGTATGGAGCCGGGGGAATCCTTGGTCATCAGCATCCCTGCGATCGGAAAGAATGAGTCCGGAATTCGGTACCGGATGACCGCTCACCCTTTCGTATCCGACAGGGTTTTGTGGAGAGTTGACGGAGGCGCGTAGACGACATGGCGTAGATCCGCCACCGCTGCCCCTGCGTCACCGGGGAGAAAAGGTGTCAGATCATGACCTTGTCAGAGCCTCGGCGAGCCGTCCCGCCCGGAGCCCCCCACTCCGCTCAGCGGGGCGACGCGACCACGTACGCCGCCGGTTCCCGGTCCCGCGCCGCGCACAGCGCCGTCCGTACCAGGTCCGCCTGCTCCTCCATCGCCTCGCGCAGCCGCTCCGCCCGGAGCCGCACCACCGTAACCCCGAGCCGCTCCAGATGCTCCCGCCGCACCGCGTGCGCGGCCGGTCCCGGGTCCCGTCCGTCGAGGCGGCGCGACCCGCGCGGGGCGGGCCGGGGCGCGGAGGCGGCGGCGTGGCGGGACGCGTGGACGGTGTCCAGCTCCACCGCCACCGCCTCCTCGGGCCAGTAGGCGTCCACGCTGCCCAGCTGCGGGCCGCCGGGCAGCCGCAGGTCCACGTTCCACACCGGCTCGGGCAGCCGGTGCAGCCGCACCATCGCGTACAGCCGCTCCTCGGCGATGCTCCGGCCCTCCGCGAGCAGCAGCTCCACCGCGCGGGTCACCGCGGGCCGGCCCAGCAGCTTCGCCGCGCTCAACTCGGCGACGACCGCGCCGGGTTCGCAGTGTCCGTCGCGGACCGCCTCGGTCAGCAGCAGGCGTACCGCGACCGGCTCGTCGAGCCCGGCCACCACGTCGGCGACGGCCCGCTCCGCGGTCACCACCGGAATCCCGCCGACCGTCACCCGCTCCCGGGGGAGGGCCGTGCGCACCACCCGGACGAAGCCCGCCGCCCGCAGCCGCCTGGTGCGCGGCACGAGGACGTCGACCCGGGTGAGCGCCGGTACGGGCGGCGCCGCGGCGAAGCCGTGCAGCGCCAGAGCCGCCACCCCGGTGACGACGGCGTCCCCGGCGGCGACGGCGTCCCCGGCGTCGCCCGTGCCGGCGACGAGGTCCGTACCCGCGACGAGGTCCGGACCGGCCGCGGTGTCCCTGCCGCGGCGCCCGGCGGTGGGGCGGCCCGCGTACAGCAGTGCCGCGCGCAGCCGCTCCCGCCCGTCGGCCGGTCCGGTGTGCAGCAGGTAGACGCCGGGCAGCAGCTGCTGCCAGGGACCGCGGGGCGTACAGCGCCCGGAGACCTGGGCGGCGGTCAGGCCCTGCCGCCGCAGCTGTGCGCCGGTGACCACCCGGAGGTCCGCCCCGGGCGTGCGGGGGAGGGCGCGGGGGGAGGACAGGGACGTGTCGTGGTTCATGCACAGGGGCCTTCCGCCGACGGACCGGCCGCTAACCCCTGTTACAGGCCCGTCGCCATACCAGGACAGCCCGGCTCCCCTGCGTACGGACCGATGATCGAAATGGGCCGCCGTGCGGGGGTTGCCCGGGACCCGCCCGGGCAGCCCCCGCGGGGGTCAGGCCGCCGCGTCGCACTCCTGACCGCGCAGCGCGCGCGCCAGGTCGTCGCGGGCCTCCAGCACCAGGCGGCGCAGCGCGGGCGCGGCGTCCTCGTGCTCCTTCAGCCAGGCGTCGGTGGCCTCCAGGGTGGCCGGGTCGTCCTGGAGCCCCGGGAACAGGCCCGAGACCACGTGCATCCCGATCTGGATGGAGCGCTCCTTCCAGACCCGCTCGATCGCCGCGAAGTACTTCCCGGTGTACGGCGCGAGGAGTCCGCGCTGCGAGGGCCGGACGAAACCGGCGATGGTCGCCTCCACCAGGGCGTTGGAGAGCCGGTCGGACTCCACGACCGCTGCCCACGCCTGGTCCTTGACCGCCGCCGAGGGGCGCGCCGCGAGGCAGCGCACCTGGTGGCGCTTGCCCGACGCCGTGTCGTCGCGGGCCAGTTCGGCGCCGATCGCCGCCTCGTCGGCCAGGCCGTGCGCGGCCAGCGGGAAGAGGAACGCCCAGCGCAGCTCCTGATCGACGGCGAGGCCGTCGATCGTGGCGGAGCCGTCGAGCAGCTCGCCCAGCAGGCGGAAGTCCTCGTCCGACGAGGCCGTCGAGGCGAAGAACCGGGCCCAGGTCAGCTGGTCCTGGCCGCCCGGCACGGCGAGCCGCAGCTCGCGCAGCGCACCCTCGGCCAGCAGCCTGCCGCCCTCCTCGCGCCAGGCCGGGGCCGCGTAGTGGGTGAGTGCGGAGAGGGCCCAGTTGTGCAGCATCTGGAGCACCCCGATGTCCGACTCGCGCCCGGCGAAGGCGAGGACCAGAGCGATGAAGTCGCGGGCCGGCATCAGCCCGTCGCGGGTCATGTTCCACAGCGCCGACCAGCAGAGCGCGCGGGCCAGCGGGTCGGTGACGGCGCCGAGGTGGTCGCGCAGGGTGGCGAGCGAGCGCTCGTCGAAGCGGACCTTGCAGTACGTCAGGTCGTCGTCGTTGACGAGGACCAGCTCGGGCTTCTCGGCCCCGGCCAGCTCGGCGACGACCGTCCGCGCCCCCGCCACGTCCGTCTCGACGCGGGCGTACCGCGCCAGCGCGCCGTTCCCGTCGTGCCGGTACAGGCCCACCGCGATCCGGTGCGGGCGCAGTTCCGGATGGGAGGCGGCGGCCTCCTGGACCACGGCGAGCTCGGCGATCCGGCCCTCGGAGTCGTACGACAGCACCGGCGTGAGGCTGTTGACGCCCGCCGTCTGGAGCCAGGCGCCGGACCAGGCGGTCATGTCGCGGCCGGAGGTGTCGGCGAGCACCGACAGCAGGTCGCCGAGGCGGGTGTTGCCGTAGGCGTGCTGCTTGAAGTAGCGCCGGGCGCCTTCGAGGAACGCGTCCCGTCCGACGTACGCCACGAGCTGCTTCAGCACCGAGGCGCCCTTGGCGTACGTGATGCCGTCGAAGTTCAGCTTGGCGTCCTCCAGGTCGCGGATGTCGGCCGTGACCGGGTGGGTGGAGGGCAGCTGGTCGGCCCGGTAGGCCCACGCCTTCCGGTTGTTGGCGAAGGTGATCCAGCCGTTGGTGAAGCGGGTCGCCTCGACCATCGAGAAGGAGCCCATGAAGTCCGCGAAGGACTCCTTCAGCCACAGGTCGTCCCACCAGCTCATGGTGACGAGGTCGCCGAACCACATGTGCGCCATCTCGTGCAGGATGACGTTGGCCCGGCGCTCGTAGGACGCGGTGGTGACCTTGCCGCGGTAGATGTACTCCTCGCGGAAGGTGACCATCCCCGGGTTCTCCATGGCGCCGAGGTTGTACTCCGGCACGAACGCCTGGTCGTACTTCCCGAACGGGTACGGGTAGTCGAAGTGGTCGTGGAAGAAGTCCAGGCCCTGCTTGGTGATGAGGAAGACGTCGTCCGCGTCGAAGTGGCGGGCGAGACCCTTGCGGCACATCGCGCCGAGCGGGATCTCCAGCGTGCTGCCGTCCTCGAAGGTACGGGAGTAGTGGTCGGTCACGTAGTGGTACGGCCCCGCGACCACGGTGGTGATGTACGTCGAGATCGGCTTGGTCTCGGCGAACCGCCACACCCCGCCCTCGTGGGACTCCTCGGCGCCGTTGCTCCACACCCGCCAGCCCTCGGGGGCCGCCACCTCGAAGCGGTACGGGGCCTTGAGGTCGGGCTGCTCGAAGTTGGCGAAGACCCGGCGGGCGTCGGCCGGCTCGTACTGCGTGTAGAGGTAGACCTCGCCGTCCTCCGGGTCGACGAACCGGTGCATTCCCTCGCCGGTACGGCTGTACGCGCAACGCGCGTCGACCACCAGGACGTTCTCGCCCTCGGCCAGGCCGTCCAGCGCCACCCGGACCCCGTCGAAGACGGCCGCCGGGTCGAGCGCGGTGCCGTTCAGGGTCACCGCGTCCACGCCCGGGGCGATCAGGTCGGCGAAGGTGGAGGCACCCGCGCGGGCCGAGCGGAAGCGGATCGTGGTCACGGACCGGAAAGTGCGCGGGGCGCCCTCCTCATCGGCCCCGCCGGTGGCGGACCGCAGATCGAGAGCGATCTCGTATCCGTCGACCGTCAGCAGCTCCGCCCGCTCGCGGGCCTCTTCGCGGGACAGGTTCTCACCGGGCACCGGCACTCCTTCGTGGCTCGATATCGAATGTTTTGATCCTCGCATGCCGCTCTGCGCGGAATCTCAGGGGAATCTCCTGACGGCCCCACGCGTTGTGCCGCGCGGAGACCGACGCTGCCAAGGAGAGACATGCCCGACACCACCACCGCACCCGGCAAGACCCCCGCGGACTTCTGGTTCGACCCGCTCTGCCCGTGGGCGTGGATGACCTCCCGCTGGATGCTCGAGGTCGAGAAGGTCCGCGACGTCGAGGTCCGCTGGCACGTGATGAGCCTCGCCGTCCTCAACGAGGACAAGCTGGACCAGCTGCCCGAGGAGTACCGCGACATGCTGGAGAAGAAGGCGTGGGGCCCGGTCCGGGTCGTCGTCGCCGCCCAGCAGCTGCACGGTGACGAGGTCACCGGCCCGCTCTACACCGCGCTCGGCACCCGCTTCCACAACAACGGCGAGGGCCCGACCCGCGAAGCGGTCCTCGGTGCGCTCGC
Organism: Streptomyces sp. NPDC001770; assembly: GCF_053596135.1. Taxonomy (NCBI): domain Bacteria; kingdom Bacillati; phylum Actinomycetota; class Actinomycetes; order Kitasatosporales; family Streptomycetaceae; genus Streptomyces; species Streptomyces sp. NPDC001770. Next base: position 12,114 of record NZ_JBSFFN010000075.1, read on the forward strand.
CGACGTCGGCCTGCCCGCCTCGCTCGCCGACTTCATGGACGACGCCACCTACGACGCCGAGCTGCGCGCCTCCCACCAGGAGGGCATCGACAAGGTCGGCCAGGAGGTCGGCACCCCGGTCATCGCCGTGCCCGGCGCCGACGGCGAGCAGGTCGCGTTCTTCGGCCCGGTCGTGACCCCCGCCCCCAAGGGCGAGGCCGCGGCGAAGCTCTGGGACGGCACGCTGCTGGTCGCCTCGGTCCCCGGCTTCTACGAACTCAAGCGGACCCGCACCCAGGGCCCGGTCTTCGACTGATCCACGCCGCCGTACGGGCACGGTCGTACGGGGCACGGGCCGGCGCGGGGCGAGCGTACCGGGGGCGGGCCGGCCGCGGGGGCGGGCGCCGCCCCGCGGCCGGCCCCGCATTCGTTCGCACACCCGCAACACGCGAACCCTTGTTCCCCCGGTGCGTCCGCCGCATGATCGGCGCATGCCCGCCGACAGACCCCCGCGACCCGCGTCCGCCCTGCCCCGCCGGGTGCGCGTCGGTTACGGCCTCGGTTCCCTCGCCACCGGCACCTTCTCCACCGTGCCCGGTCTCGTCCTGCTCTACTACCTCACCGACGTGCTGGCCGTGCCCGCCGCCGTCGCGGGGGCCGCCGTCTTCCTCCCCAAGGCGTGGGACGTCCTCGTCAACCCGCTGGTCGGCGCGGCCTCCGACCGCAGTCGCCTGCGCGGCGGCCCCCGCCGCCCCTTCCTGCTGATCGGCGCCTGCACCCTGCCGCCGTCCTTCGCGCTGATCTTCGCCGCCCCGGACCTGCGCGGGGGAGCCGCCGCCGGATACGTCGCCGTGCTCTTCCTGCTCGCCGCGACCGCGTACGCCGTGTTCCAGGTGCCGTACGTGACGATGCCCGCCGAGATGACCGAGGATCCCGCCGAGCGGGGCCGGGTGCTGGCCTGGCGGGTGGCGTTCCTCGGCGTGGCCATCCTGCTCTCCGGCGCCCTGGCCCCCGCCATCGCGCACGCGGAGGGCGACACCCCCGCGAGCTACCGGCTGATGGGCGTCGTCGTCGCCGTGCTCCTCGCGGCGGGCATGTTCGGCGCCTGGTTCACCACCCGGTGGGCCCCCACCGTCGCCCGCAGCGAGGCCGAACCCTCCCTCCGCGCCCAGCTCGCCGCCGCCCGCACCCATGTGCCCTTCCTCAATCTCGCCGGCATGTGGACGCTCCAGGCGCTGGCGATCGGCGTGATGCTCGCGGGCGTCCAGTACTTCGCCACCTACACCCTGGGCTCGGCGTCCGCGGTGACGCCGCTCTTCGCCTGCATGATCGGCCCGCTGGTGCTCTTCATGCCGCTCTGGAACCGGCTCGCCCGCCACAAGGGCACCCGGTACGCACAGTGGTGCGCCTCGCTGCTCTACATCGCCGGGGCCGTCGCCCTCGCCTTCACCGGGCCGGCCGGCCCGGTACTCGGCTACCTCGCGGTGGCCGCGGTCGGCATCGCGTACGCAGGCCTCCAGCTGCTGCCGCTGACCCTGCTGGCCGACACCCTCGCCGCTGACGCGGTCCGCACCGGCAAGCGCAGGACCGCTACCTTCACCGGACTGTGGACGGCCGCCGAGACCCTCGCCTTCGCCCTGGGCGCCGGGGTGTTCGCGCTGGTCCTCGCGGTGACGGGGTTCCGCTCCTCGGACGCCGACCATGAGGTCGCCCAGCCCGCCGCCGCCCTCACCGGCATCACCGCCGGGATGAGCCTGGTGCCCGCCGTCCTCGCCGCCGCCAGCCTCTGGCTGCTGCACCGCTACCGCGAGGAGGCCGGACCCACCGCCGTGACCCCTTCCGCCCCGAAAGCCGCCCCGAACGAGGACCTGACCCGTGCCGACTGACCCCGTACCCGCCCCCGCCGCGACCGGCCGCCCCGCCGCCGAGGTGCTGGCCGAACTCCGCGCCCTGCGCGGCGCCGACGCCCCCACCCGGGGCGGGCGCACCTTCGCCTACGTCTACGACGCCGGGCTCGACGGACTCGACGAGCTGACGGCCGAGGCGTACACCGCCTTCGCCACCGTCAACGGGCTCGACCCCACCGTCTTCCCCAGCGTCGCCCGGCTGGAGAACGATCTGGTCCGCGCCGCCGTCGACCTCCTCGGCGTCCCCGGCGCCCAGGGCACCTTCACCAGCGGCGGCACCGAGAGCATCCTGCTCGCCGTCAAGACCGCCCGCGACCACGCCCGTGCCGCTCGCGGGGTGACGGACCCTCAACTGGTGCTGCCCTCCACCGCCCACGCGGCCTTCCACAAGGCCGCCCACTACCTGGGCCTGGAACCGGTCGTCGTCCCCGTCGACCCGGTCACCTTCCGGGCCGACGCCGACGCGATGGCCGCCGCCCTCACCGACCGCACCGCCCTGGTGGTCGCCTCCACCCCCTCGTACGCCCACGGGGTGATCGACCCGGTCGCCGAGATCGCCGCAGCGGCCTCCGCGCGCGGGGTCCTCTGCCACGTCGACGCCTGCATCGGCGGCTGGCTGCTGCCCCATCTGCGGCGCGCCGGACGGGACATCCCGCCGTTCGACCTGTCGGTGCCCGGGGTCACCTCGCTCTCCGTCGACCTCCACAAGTACGGGTACGCCGACAAGGGCGCCTCCGTGGTGCTCTACCGGGACGCCGGACTCCGCCGCCACCAGTACTTCGCGCATGCCGGCTGGCCCGGCTACCCGGTCGTCAACCCCACCGTCCAGGGCACCAAGTCCGGCGGACTGCTCGCCCAGGCATGGGCCGCGCTCCACCACGTGGGCGAGGACGGCTACACCGCACTCGCCGGCCGGGTCGCCGAGGCGTCCGACCGGCTGCTGGCCGGGCTGCGCGCCCTCCCCGGCCTCCGGGTCCTCGGTGAACCCGCCGCCGGACTGGTGGCGTTCACCGTGCTCGGACCGGAAGCGGGGTCCGACGAGGGAGCCCCCGACCTGAGCCTGCTGCTCCACCTCGCCGACGAGATGCGCGAGCTCGGCTGGTACCTCCAGCCCCAGCTCTCCTTCGACGGCCTCCCGCCCAACCTGCACCTCACGCTCACCCCGGCCACCGTCGGCCAGGTCGACGCCCTCCTCGCCGACCTGGCGAAGGCGCTGGTCGCCGCCCGCGCGCTGGAGCCGGTCGCGGTCGACCCCGCACTCGCCGCGCTCGCCGCCGGCCTGGACCCGGACACGCTCGGGCCGGAGGAGGTCGCGGGGGTGCTCGCCTTCGCCGGTCTCGACGGGGACGCCGGTCTGCCCGGCCGGATGGCCCCGGTGCTGGTGCTGCTGGACGCCCTGCCGGGACGGCTGAAGGAGCGTCTGCTCGCGGAGTTCATCGGCGCGGTCTTCCGCGTCTGAGGTCCGGCGCTCCCGGGCGGACAGGGGAGAGCCCCCGCGGACCATGTCTCCGCGGGGGCTCTCCGTCCATCCGCCTGCCGGGTGAGGGTTGAGAAGACGATCACGAGGCAGGACGCTTCAGCGGCCGGGCTCGGCGGCCGGAGTGTCAGGGGGCGAGCAGCAGCACGTTCTCGCGCGCCTGGGCGGCGGCGTACCGCCGGGCCACGTCCTGCCAGTCGACGACCCGCCACATCGCCTCGATGAAGTCGACCTTCTGGTTCTTGTACTGGAGGTAGAAGGCGTGCTCCCAGGCGTCGAAGACGAGGATCGGCACCGATCCCTGGCCGACGTTGCCCTGGTGGTCGTAGACCTGCTCGACGATCAGCCGGCCGCTCAGCGGCTCGTACGCGAGCACGCCCCAGCCCGAACCCTGGGTCGTGGCGGCGGCCTTCGTCAGCTGGGACTTGAATCCGGCGAACGAGCCGAAGGAGGCGGTGATCGCGTCCGCGAGGTCGCCGACACCGTCCGCCGCGAGCGGTTCGCCGCCACCGTCGCCGGTCATGTTGTGCCAGTAGATCGAGTGCAGGATGTGCCCGGAGAGGTGGAACGCGAGGTTCTTCTGCAGCCCGTTGACCGCGCCCCAGGCCTCCTTCTCCCGGGCCTCCTCCAGCTGCTCCAGGGTGTCGTTCGCGCCCTTCACGTACGCCGCGTGGTGCTTGTCGTGGTGGAGCTCGATGATCTGCGGGTTGATGACCGGTTCCAGCGCCGCGTAGTCGTACGGGAGTTCCGGGAGCGTGTAGGTGGCCATGGTGGGGACCCTTCAGATGCTCAGCAGTTGTTATTGCAACCTATGTGCAAGTACACGCTAGCAGGAAGAAGATCATGCGGGCGAGAGGGCCCGGCGGAAATCCGTACGCGAAAAAGGAGCGGCGGTCCGGGGACTCCCCGGACCTCCGGCCGTACTCTCCGGCTCGCCACCCGGCTCCGTCACCGTGGTCCCCGACGTC
>NZ_JBSFFN010000076.1:0-14846 GCF_053596135.1 Streptomyces sp. NPDC001770
GCGGACTACGTGCACTCCAAGGGGCTGAAGTTCGGCCTCTATTCCAGCGCGGGCACCAAGACCTGTGCGGACAACGGGTTCCCCGGCGGCCTCGGCCACGAGCAGCAGGACGCCGACCTGTGGGCCTCCTGGGGCGTGGACTACCTCAAGTACGACAACTGCAACAACACCGGCGTGGACGCGCAGGCCCGGTACAAGGCGATGAGTGACGCGCTGAAGGCCACCGGCCGTCCGATCCTCTACAGCATCTGCGAGTGGGGCTCCAACCAGCCCTGGAACTGGGCGCCGTCCCTCGGCAACTCCTGGCGCACCACCGGCGACATCAACGACACCTGGTCCAAGATGATCGACATCGCGCACAAGAACCAGACGAGGGCGCAGTACGCCAAGCCCGGCGCCTGGAACGACCCGGACATGCTGGAGGTCGGCAACGGCGGCATGACCGACACCGAGTACCGCACCCACTTCAGTCTCTGGTCCCAGATGGCCGCACCCCTGCTCATCGGCAGCGACATCCGCAGCGCGAGCCCGGCGACACTGACCATCCTGAAGAACACCGACGTCATCGCCGTCGACCAGGACCCCCTGGGCAAGCAGGGCACCGTCGTCTCCTCCTCCGGCGGACTCGTCGTCATGTCCAAGCAGTTGGCCAACGGCGACCGGGCGGTCACCCTCACCAACGAGAGCGCCTCCACCGCCACCGTCAGCACCACGGCCGCCGCCGTCGGGCTGCCGTCCGCGTCCTCGTACAAGCTCGCCAACCTGTGGACCAAAGCGGTCTCCTCGACGAGCGGCACGATCAGCGCGTCGGTGCCCGCCCACGGCACGGTGATGTACCGGGTCTCGTCCGGCACCGGCAGCAGCACCGGTACGACCCACCCGCTGATCAACGCCTCCTCCCAGCGCTGCCTCGACGCGGAGGGCGGCGAGACCACGCCCGGTACGAAGATCGAGATCTGGGACTGCAACGGGCGCACCAACCAGGCCGTGACCCTCACCGCCGCCGGTGAACTGCGCCTCTACAACGGCTCGCAATGCCTCGACGCCTACGACAAGCAGACGGATCCGGGCACCGTGGTGCAGTTGTGGACCTGCAACGGTGGTGCCAACCAGCAGTGGAAGCTGAATCCTGACGGCACCGTCACCGGAACCCAGTCGGGCCTCTGCCTCGACGTCACGGGCGGCGACAAACCCGCGGGCAACGTCAACGGGACCGCGCTGGAGCTGTGGAACTGCAACGGCGGCGCCAACCAGAAATGGAGCCTGGGCTGATCCCTCCTGCCCGGCAGTTCGACGGACCCGGTACGTGTGCGCACGACGCATACGTACCGGGTCACCAACAGGGGGCCGGCAACTCTTCCACCCCTGCGAAATCCAGGAGACCGAGAACGCTCTGCGGGCCCTGACGGTCATCGTCTTCGTTGCCGCCCCCAAGTGCGGCCGTACCGGCCGAAGTGCTGACGAGCCGTTTCTCGACCGAGGTCGGAACGCGCGGGGCGAACAGGGTCCCCGCACGAGTGGGGTCGACAACCGACAGAGTGAAGTGCCCCGACCACCACGGGGGCGAGCTCCGCCTCGACAACAGAGCCGTCCGCTCGGCGCCCCACACACGTGTGAATCCGTATCTCCGACCCTCGCATCCCCCCACGCATGGGAGACATGATGAAGCGCGAAACGATCAAACGCAGGACCCTGCTCACCACGGCTGCCGGCGCGCTGGCCGGGGGTGCTGTCACTTCGATGTCGCACCGCGCCGCGGCGGCCGACGCACAGGAACAACTCTCCGACTACGCGAAGCACACCAGCGAAGGCGCCAGGAGCGTCACCGTCACCAGCGTGACCGGGCAGCGACTCCGGTTGACGGCGTACGGAGAGCAGATGGTCCGGGTGAGCGCGGCCCGTGCCGGCGAGGACTTCTTCTCCGACACCCGCTACGAGATGGTGCAGCCGGAGAGTCACACGGCTCTGGGCGGCAGCCTGAAACTCACGGCCACCACCGACACCCTGGAGATCCGCACCGCCGCTGCCGACGGTCTGCGCATCGTCCTGCGCAAGAAGCCGCTACGGCTGGAGTTCTACTCCCTGGCCACGGGCACCCTCCTGGCGAGGGAGGACGCGACGCGCAGCATCTCCTGGAGCGGCACGAACCACACCATCGCCACCGCGGCGTTCGTCCCACCGCCCTCGGACGAGCGCTTTCTCAAGGCAGGGCACGGCGTACTGGGGCGCGCACCTCGGCTCGACCGCACGGGCGACACGGTCTCCCACAACTACGCCGACGCGGCAGCCGCCGCGGACAACCCCAACGATCAGGCACCGGCCATCGTGCCGTTCTACCTGTCCAACAAGGGGTACGGAGTCTTCTTCAACACCACGTTCGACACGACCTTCAACTTCGGCGGGTCGAACGGGTACGGATTCTTCGCCGACGGACACGACTCCGGGGGCGTAAGCCCGCAGCTGGACTACTTCCTGATCAACGGACCCCGGTTCGCCCAGCTGCTCGACCGCTACACGCAGCTCACCGGACGGCCGCGGCTGCCTCAACGGTCTGTCTTCGGGCTGCAGCTCTCCGACAAGAACTTCGCCGACGTGAGCGACCAGAACTGGTGGAGGGAGAAGATCACCCAGCACCGCGCCGCCGGCTTCCCCTTCGACCACCAGGTCAACGACAACCGGTGGCGCGAGGGCTCGGGCTCCTGGTCCGGTTCGTGGTTCGAGTTCAGCCACGAGCGCTGGCCCGACCCCGCCGGATACCAGAAGTGGGCCGCCGCGAACGGCGTCACCGTGACCCTGGACTACAACCGCAACAACACCAACGAGATGGCGGGATGGAAGGGCGGCCCGCCGCCCGGTTACAGCCTGGCGGCGGCCGACCTGAAGAACGTGAAGGAGAGCAACGCCGTCCCCGACTGGAGCAACCCCGACACCCGCGCCTGGGTGTGGAAGGTCTTCTGGGACAAGGCTCTCAACCCCACCCTGCAGTTCCCCGGCGACGGCCTGTGGATCGATGAGGTCGACGACCTCGGCGGGATTCCGTACACCGCGAAGATGGCCGACGGCCGCACCTGGGCCGAGGCGCGCAACGCCTACTTCCTGCACGTGCACAAAGCGGTCGGCCAGGAGGGCTGGGACCCCGACGGGGCCGGGCACATCGGGGCCGCCAAGCGCCCGTGGAACTGGAGCCGCGGTGCCACCGCGGGTCAGCAGCGATACGGGCACTACTGGACGGGTGACATCAGCTCGACCTACAACGAGATGCGGAACCAGATCCGGGGCATGCAGACGGCCGGACTGGGCGGCTTCCCGTTCGCCAACATCGACGGCGGCGGCTTCGGCGACGGCAACCTGATCTCCGACGCCTTCTACCGCAACTGGCCCGCCGGATGGTCCAGCTTCGCACCGATCTGGCGCCCCCATGGCACCGCCTCGACCAAGGACCGCGGCAAGCAGGCATCGCGCTGGCCCCTCGACCAGAGCACGCAGGCACGAGCGGACTTCGCGAAGTACGGGCAGCTCCGGTACGGCATGATGCCGTACATCTACACGCTCGCCCACCAGGCCAATGCCACCGGCATGCCCATGGCGAGGGCCATGGTGATCGACTACCAGGACCGGCCGCAGGCCTACACCCACGACCTGCAGTACATGTGGGGCCCCTCGCTTCTCGTCGCCCCCGTCACGTCCGACGGAGGGACCGTCCAGCAGATCTGGCTGCCGGCCGGAACCACCTGGTACAACTTCTGGGCCGACATCAAGCACACCGGGTCCGACACCGCGGATCTGCCGTACACCACGCGTACCGGCGAAACCCCGCTCTTCGTCAAGGCGGGGGCGATTCTTCCCAGGTACCCGTACGCACAGAGCAGCGCCTACCTCACCAAGCGGCAGCTGGAGATGGACGTCTACGCGGGGGCGGACGGAGCCTTCGAGATCGTCGAGGACGACGGGGTGACCGAGGCGTACCGGACCGGCGACAGGACGAGCGTCACTCGCCTCACCTACACCAACGCCTCCCGGCGCGTGGTCATCGCCCACCCGAAGGGGACGTACGACGGCGCGCCCGACGGACGGCGCTACGTGATCCGGGTTCACGGCCTGGACACGCCCGTGGGGATGCGCATCAACGGTGGGGCGACGCTGTCCGCCTTCACCAGCGAGGCCGCCGCACTGCTCAGCGACAGCGGAGCCGGCAGCGTGTGGAACGCCGGAGCGAAGATCTTGACCGTCGTCACACCGGAGATTTCCGTGATCACGAATGGCGGCAACGCCGTCACCGTCGAACCCAGCGGCGGATCCTTCCCCGACGTCGGCGGGGGTACGGTCTACCAGGCCGAGAACGCACGGCTCGACAGCACTTTCGCCATCGACACCAGCCACCCCGGATACACCGGAACCGGATACGCCGACTTCACCGGAACGTCCGCCGGCTCCACCATCGCGTGGACGGTCGCGGTCACGGCGGCCGGCCAGAAGCGACTCGTGGTCCGCTACGCCAACGGCAGCGGCGCGGACCGCCCCGTGACCATCGACGTCAACGGGAAGAAGGCCGGCACCCTCGCCATGTCACCCACAGGGAGCTGGGACACCTGGGCGACGAACTCCGTCACCGCGGAGCTGCCGCAGGGGAACGACGTCACCGTCCGCGTGATCCTCACACAGTCACAGGGCGCGAACATCGACAGCCTCACCCTGCTGTAGCGGCGTCACGACCCCGGATCCGGCGCCGCGCGCACCGTGGCCGTCGGGACCGCCGGTCGTGACGACGGTCCCGACGGCAGCGGCGCGGGTAACGGCACCAATCAGCGGTGAGCACTCCAGGCCGCCGACACCTACTCCTCGTCCTCCATGACCGCCACGCCCTGGTCAATCTCGGTAGCGGCTGGGTGGTGGACGTTCCCAAGGAGTCCACCACCCCTGGCGCGGCACTCCAGCAGTGGTTGCCACAAGTGGCACGAACCAGATCCGGACCCTGAGCCGGACGGAGCGATGGAGACGGTCTGATCGGCGGTCCTGCCGGTGCCGGTAGGCGCTATCCGGCGGTCGGGGATCCGGACCCGCCGGGCTCCGGCAGGTAGCGGAAGGCGAGGGCGCCGGCTCGGGTGTCGGTGACTGTTGCCAGGATCGCGCGCAGTTGGTGCAGCGCGTCCTCAAGCGTCTCGGCCGGGACCGCGGTCAGTACCTGGTGGAGGGCGGTCGTCGCGGCTGCCGTGGTGAGCTGGGCGGCGGTGACTCCCGCGGGTGTCAGCCGGACCTTGTGGCTCCGTCCGTCCGAGGGATCGGGGATGCGGGACACGAGCCCGCGGGCGTCGAGTCGGCGGAGGACGTTGCTCAGCCCGCCGGTCGTCAGCAGCAGACGCGCTGCCAATTCCTTCGGCCGCTGCTGGTACGGGTCACCGGCCGACCGCAATGCCGCGAGCACGTCCAGTTCCGCGGGTGTGAGGCCCTGCGCTGTCAGAGCGGGAGCGATGGCCTGCTCGAAGATGGTCTGAAGGCGCACGACGTGCTGGGAGAAGGCCAGTGCCAGGCGCTCGTCGCGGGAGTCATTCACTCGATCGGCGGACATGATCACATCTTACCGGAAAAACCTTTAGTGATACCTTTCAAGAAAGGTAACTGAGAGGGAGACTTCATCATGACGACTGTCACCGCGTTCGACGGTGTCCGTGTGTTCACGGGCGAGGGCCTGACAGAACCCCGGCGGGTGTATGTCCAGGGGGCGGAGATCGTCGGTGAGAGCGCACCGGACGAGATCGTCGCCGGCGCGGGCAGGGTGCTGCTGCCGGGGCTGATCGATGCGCACATGCACGTGCTCGGCCGCCCCGACCTGGAGAACCTGGCACGGTGGGGCGTGACGACCGGGCTGGACATGGCGGCATGGCCTCAGTCGTTCGTCGCCGAGATGCGCGCGCAGAAGGGCGTGGCGCAGATCTTCAGCGCGACGACCCCCGCGGTGGGCCCCGGCGGCAACCACGCCAAGATGCCTGGCTTCCCCGTCGACGGCATCGTCACGAGTCCGCAGGAGGCGCGCGCGTTCGTGGAGCGCCGTGTCGCCGACGGCGCGGACTACATCAAGATCGTCACCGAGGCCGCTCCTCCGGCGGGTATGGACCAGGAGAGCGTGAACGCGGTCGTCGCCGCGGCGCACGAGCGCGGTCTGCTGGTCGTGGCGCACTCGATCACCACCGGTGCCTTCCACGTGGCGGTCGAGGCCGGTGTCGACATCAGTACGCACGCTCCGCTGGACGCCGTCCTGGACGAGGAGACCGTTCAGCGGATGCTCGGCGGCGGGATGATCTCCGCGCCGACTCTGACGATGATGCGCGGCATCGCCGCTGTGCGGGCCGGTGCGGGACTCAGCTACGAATACGCCCGCGACACGGTGACCCGGTTCCATCAGGCTGGTATCCGGCTGCTGGTCGGAACCGATGCGAACTCCGCTCCCGGCGTTCCGTTCGCTCCCGAGCACGGCTCGTCCCTGCACGACGAGCTGGAGCTCATGGTCGAGGCCGGCCTCACGCCCCTCGAAGCGCTCCGCGCGGCCACCAGCCTCACGGCGGAGACGTTCGGCCTCGCGGACCGTGGTGTCATCGAGCCTGGCAGGCGCGCCGACCTGCTCCTGGTGGACGGCGACCCGACGCAGGACATCACCGCGACCCGCAACATCGCCGGGGTCTGGATCGCGGGGGAGCGCGTTCGATGACCGGTGGCAGCCGTACCCCACCTCGGCTACGTGCTCTGCTCGACTCGATTCCCGTATACGTGCCCGGAAAACCGGCCGCGTCCGCGGGAGGCGCGGGCTGGAAGCTGTCCTCCAACGAGAATCCCTACCCCCCGCTGCCCGGCGTGCTGGAGGCCGTGACCGCCGCCGCCGGAAAGATGAACCGGTACCCGGACCTGCATGGGACGGAACTCACCGCCCGGCTGGCGGAACACCTTGCGGTGCCGGCGTCACGCATCGCTCTCGGTACCGGCTCCAGCGCGTTGCTGCAGCAGCTCTGCCGGATCGCCGTCGACCCCGGCGACGAGGTGGTGTACGCCTGGAGGTCCTTCGAGTCCTACCCTCTCGTCACCCGCCTGTTCGGGGCGCGGCCGGTGCAGGTGCCGCTCACCGGCGGCGAGGCGCACGACCTCGACGCCATGGCGCAGGCGGTCACCGACCGCACCCGGATGGTGTTCGTGTGCACGCCCAACAACCCGACCGGCCGCGCCCTGCGACGAGAGGTCCTGGAGCCGTTCCTCGACCGAATCCCGGCCCACGTGCTGATCGTCCTGGACGAGGCGTACGCGGAGTTCACCAGCGACCCCCACTGCGCCGACGGTATGGAGCTCTGCCGCGAGCGGCCGAATGTCGTGACGGTGCGGACCTTCTCCAAGGCCTACGGGCTGGCCGGGATGCGGATCGGCTACGCGGTGGCCCACGAACCGGTCGCAGAGGCACTGCGGAAGACCGCAATCCCCTTCGGCGTCTCCACGGTCGCGCAGAGCGCCGCGATCGCCTCTCTCGACCGGCGGGCCGAGCTGATGGCACGTGTAGGTGAACTGGTCGCCGAGCGGGAACGCGTCCGCGAGACGCTGCTGGGTCAGGGCTGGACTCCGCCCGACAGTCAGGCCAACTTCCTGTGGCTCCGCCTCGGCGAGCAGACTGCTTCCTTCGCCGAACACTGCCAGGACTCAGGCGTGACCGTGCGGCCCTATGGCCAGGACGGAGTCAGGGTCACCATCGGGGAGCCAGAGGCGAACGACGTGTTCCTGACGGCGGCGGGGTCATGGCGCGCGGACGCCGTCGAGGTAGGCGCGGACCGCGCCTGACGTCTCGTCGTCCCGGCCGATGACCAGGAGGTCCGGTCCCGGCGGTGCTCCGCGCAGGGGGCGGTAGGTGAGGCCCGGCAGGGCGATGCGTTCGGTGGCGGTGGGGACGAGAGCCACCCCGGTGCCGGCCAGGGCGAGGGCGAGGGCTCCCAGGGTGCTGCCGACCAGGCGGACCCGGGAGCGGTCCTCCTCGGCGGCGGGCCAGAGCCGGGAGAGGACGGTCTCGTCCTCCTCGCCGCTCGCGAAGACGATGAGCTCGTGGGAGTTGAGTGCGGACGTCGTGACGGCTGTCGCGGACGCCAGTTCGTGGTCGGTGCGCAGGGCGACGGACAGCGGAGTGGGCGCGCGGCGTGTGACCCGCAGGCCGCCCATGTCGCCGAGGCCCAGGTCGGGGCAGTAGCCGAGGTCGAGCCCGCCGTCGCGCACCGCCTGGATCTGGGCGGCCGGGGGAAGCTCGGTCAGGGCGAGGCCGACCCGCGGGTGCGCCCGGCCGAAGTCGCGCAGATCCTCGGAGAGGACGCCCTGGAGGACGGCGACGCCGGAGAAGCCGATCCGGACCGTGCCCGTCTCGCCGTGTACCGAATCTTTGGCCACCTGCAGGGCGCGGTCGGCCTGCGCCAGGGCTCTGCGGGCCTCGGGCAACAGCAGTTCACCGGCCTCGGTCAGCTCGACGCGTCGACTGGTGCGGGAGAACAGGCTGCCGCCCACCTCCCGCTCCAGGGCCTGGACCTGGGCGCTGAGGGTGGACTGGGTGACGTGCAGCAGGACGGAGGCCCGGCCGAAGTGCCGTTCGTCGGCGACGGCGACGAAGTAGCGCAGGTGCCTCAACTCCACCGTCCACTCCTCTCCATCGTTTCCATCGATTGATTGATCGTATCTTTCGGTTGGACCTATCGCCCGGCGGGGCCCACGCTGGACACATGAACGGGAACGTGACATCTCAGGATCGACAGGACATCGCTGATCTCATGACCGGGTGGATCCACCGGGACCTGGGGGAGTGGGACCGGCTGAAGGGTCTGTTCCACCCCGACGGCCGGATCGAGATCACCTGGTTCGAGGGGTTGGCGTACGAGTTCGTGGACGCCTCCGCCCGGATGGGGGCCTCCGCCTTCCGCACCAAGCACCTGATCACCGCGCCCGTGGTGACCTTCTCGGCCGACGGCACCCGCGCCGTCAGCGAGACCAACGCCGTCATCATCGGCGAGAACGTCGACCTCCGGCTCGGCTGCAACGGCCACAACCGGTTCATCGACCGTCTGGAGAAGCGGGACGGGGTGTGGCGCATCAGCGACCGCAAGAGCGTCTACGACTTCGGCACCTTCACCTTCCCCGCCGGGATCGTCGACATTGACGCGGAAGTGGCCGGCCGGTACCCGAGGGAGTACGCGGCCCTCGCCTACCTGCTGGAAGCCAGCGGATTTCCGGTGAGCCGGGTCTTCGCGACCAAGGGCAGCGACCTGGAGCGCGACATCAAGGAATCCGCCTTCGCCTGGCTGGGCGAGCGGACCGGCAAATGAAAGCCGTCGCGGCGAACGAGAAGCACATCGAACGAGAGGTACAGGGAAGCACGATGAAACTGATCACGATCGAGGAGCACACGCTGCACGCCGGTGTGGCGAAGGCGTCCGCCGCCCGGACGGCTGAGGTCAGTCCCGGCTTCGGCACGTCGTACGCCCCGGCGAGCGGTCTGCCCTACAGCCCGTCGGCCGAGGTGCTGGAGGACCTGGACGAGGGCCGGCTCGCCGCCATGGACGCCGACGGCATCGACATGCAGGTGCTCTCCAACCTGACCACCCAGTACCTGCCCGCCGACGTGGCGCCTGGCTTGGTTCGTGACGTCAACGACCGCCTCGCGGCGGCCTGTCGTCGGCACCCCGACCGGTTCGCCGCCTTCGCTTCGCTGCCCACCACCGCTCCCGAGCACGCTCCGGACGAACTCCGGCGCGCGGTCCAGGAACTGGGTTTCGTCGGCACCCTCATTCACGGTCGCACCGACGACGAGTACCTCTCCGCCGAGCGGTTCGACCCGATTCTGCGCACCGCTGCCGAGCTGGGAGTTCCCGTCTACCTCCACCCCGCCCCGCCGACCCGCGTCACGGCCGCGGACAATTACGAGGCGGGCCTGGAAGAGGTCGTCGCCACCCGGTTCGCGACCGCGGCGTGGGGCTGGCACAACGAGTCCGGCATCCACTTCATCCACCTGGTGCTCAGCGGCGTCTTCGACCGCTACCCCGAGCTGCAGTTCATCCTCGGTCACTGGGGCGAGGCCGTCCCGTGGTACCTGGACCGTCTCGACGAAGCCCTGCCGCGCGAGGCCACCGGCCTCGACCGCACCATCGGCGAGTACGTCCGCCAGAACACCTACTACACGCCCAGCGGTATGTTCACCGCCCCCCACCTGCGCTTCTGCACCGACCTCCTCGGAACCGACCGCATGATCTACTCGGTCGACTACCCCTTCGTCGGCAATGCCGGATCCCGCGCCTTCCTGGCCGACTCCGGCCTCTCCGAAGAAGCCCAGCACGACATCGCCCACCGCAACGCCGAACGCCTTCTCCGCCTCTGACCACCTCAGTGGGCACGGGGGAGGATGGCGATGAGCGACCGCCCGTGCGCGGAGTGGACGCGGCCGCCGACCTCCCCCGCCGAGACGTGTGCCGACGGGGCGCGTGCTCCAAGTGGGCCGGCCTGACGTTCCGCGACGGCCGCGTCGAGTTCCCAGGGTGCGCCGTAATCCGCTGCCTGCCTCGGCTCGTACCGCTCAGGCAGGTGGCAGTGCGGCGGGTGGCGGCAGCGACCTGCCGTCGCGGGTGAGTGCGCGGGAGAGCCGGTTGTAGTAGCCGTCCAGTGCGGCGGGCAGGTCCACGGACAGAGGGTCGAGCGCCCACTGGATCTGGAGGCCGTCGCTGACGGCCGGGATCTCGCCCGCCACCTGCCGTACGTCCACGTCCGGCCGGATCTCACCTGTGGCAACCGCCGCCCGCAGGCAGCGTTCGTGCAGGGCACGGTTCTCTGCGTAGCGGCGGAGGAAACGTTCGTGTGCCGGGTGGGCGGGATCGCCCGCCTCCGCGGAGAGCCGGACGAACAGCTGCAGTCTCCCGGGATGGGCAAGGTTGTACGCTGCCGCCTCCAGCGCTCTGTCACGCAGTGGCGCGAGACCGTTCAGCAGGCCGGTCGCTTCCAGTGCGAGCACGCGATCACGGGTGACGGCCTCGTGGCATTCGAGGACGGCCGTCAGCAGCCGTTCCTTGGATCCGAAGTGGTGCACGACCACCGTCGCGGAGGTTCCTGCATCAGCGGCGATCCGGGCCAACGACGAACTTCCGTACCCCGTCTGCGCGAAGGCGGCGGTGGCTGCCGACAGGATCGCCTCACGGCGCGCGTCGGCGGCGGCGTACGTGCCGCCCCGCCGCTTTCGGGTCGCCTGAGTCTGAGCTGGGGATGGGTCCGCCTTACGGGTCATGCATCAGACCCTACCGACGTGCACGGGTGATTCTCCTGGCCCCGCCCTGTGCCGGGCTCCACCGATGAGCCCTGTGACCTGCGCCACTTTCTCAAAATATGTGACCCGTTCAGTTTTAATGTGGAGGGGTCGACGCGCGACGGTGCCGTCGATCACGGAGGTCACCATGGCAAGAACATTCACCAAGCAGCGGGTAACGTCCGCCGTCCTGTCCCCGGAAGGGGCCGAGGCCGTACCGGCAGCACGGGCAGTCGACGCAGACGGAAAGCACATGCCCGGATACACCACCGGCTTCGCGATGCGGCTCGTCACCGCTCAGTTCCTCATCTCTCTCGCGCTGTTCACTCCGGTCACGGTGTCGCTCTCGCTGCGCGTCTCGCAGATCGACCCGGACGGCAAGGCCTCCTCCCTCAGCACAGTCCTGGCGATCGGCGGGTTCCTGGCGTTGGTCGGCGGGCCGCTCTTCGGTGCACTCTCCGACCGGACCACCTCTCGGTTCGGCCGCAGGCGGCCGTGGGTACTCGGCGGCACGACGGTCGGACTCATCGGCCTGGTGGTCGCGGGCCTGGCGGACAGCGTCGCCGTGCTGGCCGTCGGCTGGGCGGTCACCCAACTCGGGATCAACGCAACGCTGGCCGCCATGCACGCGGTTCTCGCCGACCGGGTCCCGGAACGGGTCCGGGGCCGCATCTCCGGTGCCGTGGGAATGATGACCTACGTGGCCATGGTGTTCGGCGCAGTCCTGGCCAAGGCACTCACCTCGTCGTCGCTGCTGCTGTTCGCCGTCCCGGGTGTCCTGGGTGTGGCCGGAGCCGTGCTCATCACCACGGCGCTGCGCGGTGACCCGCCCGCCGACGCGGACACGCTGCCGCCGTTCCGCATGGGCTCGTTCCTGCGGTCCTTCTGGGTCTCACCGCGCCGACACCCGGACTTCGCCTGGAACTTCGTCGGCCGCTTCCTGGTCTTCGTCGGCGTGTCGTCCGCCACCGGTTACCAGCTCTACTTCGCCGAGGATCAGCTCGGGCAGAGCACCGGTGAGGCGACCGGAACCGTCGCGATCGGTATGACGGTCATGACCGTCGGCGCCGTCGCGGGTTCCCTGTTCTTCGGCTGGCTGTCCGACCGCACGGGCCGCCGCAAGTTCTGCGTCTACGTCGGCACTGCCGTCCTCGCGGTGGGGATAGCCCTTCTCGCGACTTCGCACTCCACCGGCGCGTACCTCCTGGCCATCACCGTGTTCGGTGCGGGCATGGGCGCCTACCTGGCGGTGGACACCGCCATCGCCGTCAAGACGCTGCCACGCGTCGAGGACGCCGCGAAGGACTTGGGTGTCCTGAACGTGGCCAATGCCCTCCCGCAGTCACTCGTGCCGGCGATCGCCCCTCTCTTCCTCGGTATCGCCAGCGCGGACCGGACCAACTATCCGGCGCTCTACCTCTTCGGTGCCCTGGCAGCGGCCGCGGGAGCCGTGGCACTGCGCTTCATCCGCGCCGTGCGCTGACCCCGCCCCCCCCATCTATCGGTGCAGACCACCCAAACCCTCGGAGCAACCGCATGACCACCCTCACTGAAACGCGCACCTACCGTGACCCCAGCCTCCCCGTCGCCCAACGCGTCACCGACCTGCTGACGCGGATGTCCGTCGAGGAGAAGGTGGGCCTGCTCTTCCAGACCGTGGTCACCCTCAACGCGGACGGCTCCCTCGTCGACGAGCCCGGCATGCTCCCCTACACCGCGAGCGAGCTGGTGGGCGAGCGGCGGATGAGCCACTTCAATCTGCTCGGCGGCGCGGGTCCGCGGCAGATCGCGGAATGGCACAACCGGCTCCAGGACCTTGCCGCGGATACCCGGCTTGGCATCCCGGTCACCCTCTCCTCCGACCCCCGACACGCGTTCACCGACAACCCCGGCACCGCGATGACCGCCGGAGCCTTCTCCCAGTGGCCGGAGACGCTCGGCCTCGCGGCGCTCGACTCCCCGGAGCTGATGCGTGAGTACGCCGACACCGTGCGTCGCGAGTACCTCGCCGTCGGGATCAGGCTCGCTCTGCACCCGCAGATCGACCTCGCCACCGAGCCCCGATGGGCGCGGGTCAGCGGCACCTTCGGAGAGGACGCCGACCTCACCTCCCGGCTCGTCACCGCCTATCTGGAGGGGCTGCGGGGTCCCGGCGGAGACCTCGGCGCGGACAGCGTCGCAGCCCTCGTCAAGCACTTCCCCGGCGCGGGCGCCCAGAAGGACGGCGAGGACGCCCACTTCGCCTACGGCCGTGAACAGGTCTACCCCGGTGGTTTCTTCGACTACCACCTGGAGCCCTTCAGGGCGGCACTCGCCGCCGGCGCGACCCAGATCATGCCCTACTACGGCATGCCCGTCGGCACCCCGCACGAGGAAGTCGGCTTCGGCTTCAACAAGGGCATCATCGCCGGCCTGCTGCGGGAACAGCTGGGCTTCGACGGCATCGTCTGCACCGACTGGGGGCTCATCACCGATGACGTGATCTTCGGGCAGGACATGCCCGCACGCGCCTGGGGTGTCGAGCACCTCTCCCCCCTGGAACGGGCGGCGAAGGTCTTGGACGCCGGCGCCGACCAGTTCGGCGGCGAATGGTGCACCGAGCTCGTCGTCGAACTGGTCCGATCCGGCCGGATCGGCGAACAGCGTCTCGACGAATCCGCGCGGCGACTGCTCACCGAGAAGTTCCGTCTCGGGCTCTTCGACGACCGCCGCTACGTCGACCCCGACCAGGCGGAGGAGGTCGTCGGCAGCCGCCCGTTCCGCGTACTCGGTGAGGCGGCTCAGCGTCGCTCCTTCACCCTCCTGAAGAACGACTCCGCGATCCTGCCGCTGAGCAGCGACCGGCCGAAGCTCTACGTACGCGACGTTGCCGAGGACGTGGCAGCCCTCTACGGCGACGTGGTCGGCGACCCGTCCGATGCCGACTTCGCCGTGCTGCGCTTGACCACGCCGTACGATCCCCGGCCCGGCGGCTTCGAGTCCTTCTTCCACAGCGGCCGGCTCGACTTTCCCAAGGAGGAGCTGGACGAGATCCTGTCCCTGTTGAAGGCCGTACCCACGGTCGTCGCGATCCATCTGGAGCGGGCGGCCGTCATTCCGGAGATCGCCGAGAGCGCCGCCGCCCTGTTGGGCTTCTACGGAGCCTCGGACAGGGCGCTCTTCGACGTGCTGTTCGGGCACGACTCCCCGCAGGGCAAGCTCCCCTTCCAGCTCCTCCGCTCCGCAGCAGAGGCCGAGGCGAGCCTGCCCGACCAGCCCCAGCAGAGTCGGGACCCCCTCTTCCCTCTCGGCTTCGGGCTCAGGTACCCGACCGCTTGACCGCCCTTGGATGGGGCGGAGTCGGGTAGAGCGCCCGGTGTGACATGAGTGCGACTCGGTCATCCAGAGCGTCGATCCGTCGAGTGCGGCGGCGACGGACCGGTTCGGCCGGACGTCGCCGCCGCGTGGTTCTCGTGGTGCTCAGCCGGTGATGACGATGCTGATCGGTCCGGAGATGCTGGTGACTCCTTGGGGGGTGGCGCATTGGAGGAGGTTGGGCGCGAGGTAGGTC
>NZ_JBSFFN010000077.1:0-14133 GCF_053596135.1 Streptomyces sp. NPDC001770
CTCCAGCAGAGCCGCGATGCGGCGGAGCTTGTTCAGCACCGAGCGGCGGGCGGCCTCGGTGGGGTGGGCCGTGAACACGGGCCGCACGTTGAGGTGTTCGACGGCGCGGGCCAGACCTTCCGGCGACTCCTGCGCGGCCTGCCGCACGACCCGGGCGAGGGCGGCACTCGCCCCTTCGCGGGCGGTGCGCAGCTCGCGGCTCCGGTGCACCTGCTCGGTGACGTTGGCCAGGTGGAAGTAGGTGGAGAAGGCGCGGACCAGTTTGGCCGCGGTCCGCAGTTCGGTTCCGCGCAGCAGGGCGTCGGCGGACTCGCCGTCCTCGCGGGCCAGCCGGCGGACCTTCTCGACCAGGTCGAGGAGGTCCGCTCCCTCCTGGCGGACGAGGGTCTCGTCCAGCAGCCGGGCGAGATGCTGGATGTCCGCGTGCACGGCGGCGTGCGAGGCGTGCGGTGTTCGGGCGTTCATGGCTGCTCCTGGGTGGGGAGTGGTGAAGGTCCGGTTCACGGCGTCAGCAGGTTCGCGGGGTTGGAGCGGGTGATGTCCTCGATCTCCTGGGTCGTCAGGCCCGCGTCGCGGAACCACCGCGTGCAGAGGTCCAGCCATTCCTCGACGTCCGGCTGGTCGGGCTGTCCGAGGTCGGAGCTGAACACCACGCGGGGGTGGGCGCGCACGACGTCGCCGAGGTGGCCGGCGTCGTGGTGCCCCAGCAGCAGCGTCAGCGCGGTGACTTCGACGTGGAGACCCGGTACGGAGGAGAGGTCGGCCAGGTCGGCGGGGGTGAAGCCCGACATGGGGTGGGTCGCGTGGGTGAGGAGGAGGCGGGGTACGCCAAGCCGCACGGCCTCGTCCACCACCCGCAGCGCCGCCTCCCGGTCACAGTGGCCCGTCGCCAGTACGACGGGCAGGTCGCGGGCCGTGCGGAGCACCTCTCCCACGTCCCGGCGCAGCCGCCCGTCGGGAGCGAGTACGCCGTCGGCGCGCCACCGGTCGGCGTCGAGCAGCGGGTGGAACGAGGTGCGCCGCAGCGTGGAGGTGTGCGCGGGGCCGGCCAGCGTCGGCAGGTGGACGACCAGGCGGGCGGGGGTGTCCGGGCCGTGCGCGTACACCGCCTGTTCGACGGCGCTCGGGCGGATACCACCGGCCAGTTCGTTGAGGACGAGCGTGCCGGAGACGGGCAGCCCTTCCTGCCTGGCTTCCCAGGCACGGGCCGCCGTCGAGGTGAGATGGCTCTTCAGTACGACCCAGCCGCCCACCTTCGCGTACGCCCGGCCTGCGGCGGCCGACGTGAGCCGCCGGTCGTAGAGGTCGGGGCCCGCGTGGTAGTGGACGTCCACCAGGGAGTGCGCGGCCGTCCCGTCCACGGCCGTCTCAGGCATGGGAGGGCTGCCTGCCGCCGTCCCACGGCTTGGCGTAGCCGTACCGCAGGCGGGCCTCGTCGAGGCGGAGGCCGGCCGCGACCGCGGCGCCGATGGCGCCCTCGGTCCGCTCCACGCCCTCCGCGCGTTCGGCGACCTCCGCTGCGTACGCGTCGGGCACCACCAGCACTCCGTTGTCGTCGGCGACCACGATGTCGCCAGGCCGCACGGTGATGCCGCCTACGGTGACGTCCCGGCCGGTCGCCGCGAGTTCCACCCGGTTCTTCCCGCTGACCATCGTGGCGCCGGTGCTGTAGAGCGGGTAGCCGGCGGCGCGGATCTCCGCGATGTCCCGGGCCGACCCGTGCAGGGCGGTGCCGCGCACCCCGCGACGCTGCGCCAGGCTCGTCAGGAGCGAGCCCCAGTTGGTGCAGGTCGTGCTGCCCGCGTTGTCAATCACGACGAACGAGCCCTCGGGCACGTCGTCCAGGTAGTTGGCCGCGTTGCGGAAGCCCTCCCCCGTGTCGTCGACGGGCTGGTACGTGACGGTGAACGCCCGGCCCGCCGCCCGGGTCCCCGGCACCCTCGGGGCGATGCCGGCGAGGACCCCGCCGACCCCGAGGCTGTCCAGCGCGTCGGAGACGGAGGCGGTGTCGAGGCGGGCGAGCCGGTCGACCAGGTCGTCCGAGGGCGCCTGGCCGACCCGTGGAGCAATGGTCTCGGCAGCGCTGCCGGCGGGGGCGAGTTCCCCGGCCACGGCCCGCGCGACCTCCTGGGTGCCGCTCGTTCCGCCCATGTCGTAGGTGACGGTCGTCCGGCGCTCCGCCACCGTCCGTACCGCGGCCCTGATCTCCTCGCCGGGGACGGCCAGGTCCAGGTGGTCGAGCATCTGGGCCACGGCGAGGAGCATGGCCATGGGGTTGGCGCGGTCCTGTCCGGCCATGCCCGGGGCGCTGCCGTGCACCGGCTCGAAGTAGCTGCCGTGGTCGCCGATGTTGCCGCTGGGAGCGAGGCCGAGTCCGCCCATGACACCCGCGCCGAGGTCGGAGAGGATGTCTCCGAACATGTTCTCGGCGACCAGCACGCCGAACCGTTCCGGTCTGCGGACCATCCAGAGGGCGACCGCGTCGACGTTGAGGATCTCGGTCTCGATGTCGGGGTAGTCCCGCGCGATCAGTTCGAGCCGCTCACGGAGGTGGTTGCTGCTGTGGCGCAGGACGTTGGGCTTGTCGACCAGGGTGAGCCGGTGGTGGCCCCGGGAGCGTGCGTAGGCGAATCCGTGGCGCAGCAGCCGGTCCATGCCGAACTCGGTCTGGAGACGCAGCGTGACGCTGGTCGCGGCGGCGCCGGAGGCCTGGGCGTTGGGGTGGTCGCGGACGGCGTTCCACAGCGCGTCGTCCAGGCCGTGGACGTCGAAGCCCGCGTAGAGGCCCTCGGTGTTCTCCCGGATCACCGTGAAGTCGAAGCGCCCGTCCACCAGGTCGCTGACCGGGCGGATGTTGGCGTACAGGTTCAGCCGCTGGCGCAGCTGGATGACCGGGGAGACGAAGGTGAGGCCCGTTCCGCGCAGTCCGGGGGGCAGTTCGGCCTCCGCCTCGCGCAGCGGCTTGCTCGTGATGGCGCCGAGGAGGCAGGTGTCGGTCTCCTCCAGCAGCTTCCAGGTGCGCTGCGGGACGGGGTTGCCCTCCTCGCGCCAGCACTCCCAGCCGATGTCGCCGAAGCGCAGGTCGAGGGGGAGGTTGAGCCTGTCCACGGCGTCGAGGGCGGCGGAGGTGACCTCCGGTCCGATGCCGTCGCCGGGGAGGACCGCGACGCTCTTCATGTGAGTCCCTTCTCGCGCAGGAAGGTGTCGACGAGGGCGGACACCTCTGCGGTGCGTTCGAAGTGGGGGCGCATGCCGGCCCCCGCGATGATGTGCACCCGGTGGTGGGGTGCGGCGGCGGTGTGGCGCTGGGTGACGAGCTGGGAGTGGCTGCCGACGATCTGCAGCAGCGGTCCGGAGTGGGCCCGCACGGCCGCAGTGACGTCGGTGCCGCACAGCAGCCGCATGCCCTCGGCCAGGCGGCTCCCGGCGTGGGGGTCGTGCGGGGCGGGGGTGGCGGTGCCGGCGGCGGGGCAGTGGCCGTAGGGCCTCACACGCCGGTCGAGGAGGGCGAGCGCGTAGTCGGAGCGGCCGTCGGCGGCCAGATCCGCGATGTCGCCGAGCCGGGATTCCAGGAGTGCGTCCGTGCGGGCGGGTCCCGAGACGAGCAGTGCGGCCGTGGTGGGGGCGAGGTCGGGGAGCAGCGCCTGGGCCACCGCACCGCCGAGGGCGTTTCCGCAGATCAGGTCGATGTGGCCGTACTGCGGGAGGAGTGCGCGCCAGCGGGCGACGAAGTGGTCCATCGAGTCGTCGCCCTCCTCGCGCAGTGCGAGGGTGTCGACGACGGTCACCCGCAGGCCGGCGTCGGCCAGGACCTGGGTGACGGGGGCGAAGAACGCTCCTCCGTCCCAGCGGGGGGTGACCGGTCCAAAGACCAGTGCGTGTGCCGGGTTGGCCAGACCCGCGGCGGCCTTCGGTCCGAAGACCGCCGCGGGGACAGCGGTGGCGGTGTGCGTCACCGGACGGTGGCGAGCGCACGTGCGGTGACGATGCCCTCGCGGTGACTGCCGCTCAGCAGGTCCTTGCGGCGCTCGACCGGGAGGTCGTAGCGGCCCAGGACCAGGTCGGGCAGCGGCAGGGAGGGGGTCCCCTCGGGGATGGCGGAGAGGAGCAGGTCCGCCAGTTCCAGGGCGGGGCCGAGGTGGAGCCGGGCGGCGGCCTCCGTGTCGGTACGGTCGAGGTGCGCCAGCCACTGCTCGGCGATGAGGTTGCCGGGGCCCTTGCCCATGCCCTGGATCGAGGAGTCCATCCAGGTCGCGCCCGCGGCCACCGCGCTGATCGCGTTGGACAGGGCGAGACCCAGGTTGTTGTGGGCGTGCAGGCCAACCGGGCCGCCGGTGACCGACTTGGTCAGGGTGGTGAGGTCGGTGGTGTCCACGGGAGAGAGGCTGCCGTTGGAGTCCGCGAGGTAGACGACGTCGGCGCCCGCGTCGGTGGCGGCGGTGGCGACCTCGACGACGTCGCGGCCTTCCCACTGGCTGATCCGGGCGAAGTTGACCCCGACCTCGAAGCCGATGTCCTTGGCCTGGCGTATGTACTCCAGGCCGCGTTCGTAGCCCTTGGACGGCAGGATGATGCGGACCAGCCGGGAGCCGGCGGCGTACATGGCGGGCAGGTCGTGTTCGGTGATGTTCTTGGGGTGCAGGATCATCGCGACCCGGGCCGCCCCGATCTCACGGGCCACCGCGGCGATGAACTCGTCGTCGCCGCGTCCCGTCAGCCCGATGTTGGGTACCGGCAGGAGCGAGCCCTTGCGGTAGGCGATCTCGACCCAGTCGAATCCCGCCTCGACGCTGAGCCGCGCGTGCTCGATCGCGTAGTCGAGGGGGAAGTTGAAGCCGTTGCGGTAACCACCGTCGCGGAGGGTCACGTCGATGTTGACGATGTTCATGGTTCCTCCAGGGAGAGTTTCGGGCGGGCGGGCGGAATCAGGCGGACTGGCCGGCGGCGGCGTGGTGGGCGGCGAGCCGGCCGAAGATCAGGGAGCGCAGCACGGACGTGGCCGGCGGGTAGGCGTGGTAGAAGAGGCCGGTGGCCTCTCCCGCCGCGTACAGGCCGGGGATGGCGGTGCCGGACGGGGTGACCACGCGGCCGTCGACATCGGTGCGGACGCCGCCGTAGGTGAAGCAGACGGCGGACGTGAGGGGAACGCCGATGAAGGGCGGGGTGTCCAGCGGGGTGGCCCAGTTGGACTTCTGCGGCGTGAGTCCGGTGGTGGACTTGCCGTCGAGGCGGGTCGGGTCGAACTCACCGGGGACGACGGCCGCGTTGAACTCCGCGACGGTCTTCTCCAGTCCCTCGGCGTCGATGCCCAGCTTGGTGGCCAGCTCCTCCAGGGAGTCGGCCTGCTCGGGGTCGACGTCACTGAGCAGCGAGTTCCGGAAGCCGGGGATGGCGAGGGTCTTCGCGTCGGCGATCCAGTACGCCTCCTGGCCCTGGTTCTTCCAGATCTCGTACCCGACGTGCTCGAAGGTGTTGTCCCAGGTGTCGCGCCCCTCGTCGAAGAAGCGCCGCATGGAGGAGTTGACGAAGATGCCCGTGCTGAAGCCGTAGAGCACCGCGTCGGCCTTGGTGGTGCGGGTGTCGACCGGCTCGGCGTGGATGCCGTCGAACTGGCCCGCGGTGTCGGCGCCCAGTTCCAGTGCCATGCGCAGGGCGTCGCCGCGGCTGTTGGTGATGCCGGGGGCGATGAGCGGGAGGTCGCAGGCCTTGTCGCCGAGGTAGCGGGTGAGCATCTCGGTGTTGCCCTGGAAGCCGCCGCTGGCGAGGATCACCGCACGGCCCTGGATCCGCCGGGTGTGGCCGTCGGAGGTACGGACCAGGACGCCGTCGACCGTGCCGTCGTCGGAGGTCGTCAGGCGGAGCGCCTCGGTCTCGTAGTGGATCTCGACCCGCGGGTCGTTCTCCAGGGCTGCGCCCAGGTGTTCGACGATCGAGGCGCCACCGCCTCGGGGGCTGGCCGGCGGGTTCATGGTCGGGGTGCCGCCGTTGAAGGTGTGCGGCAGCGGGAAGGGCTCGAAGGCGATCTCGACACCGTGCTTCTCGACGAAGTTCAGCACCTGCGGGGTCTCGCGCTCGACGGTGCGGCAGTAGTCGGCGTCCGCGAGGCCGCCGGAGACCCGCCCGACGTGGTCGGCCCAGTCGGTGTCCAGCTGCCGGTCCTCGGTGATCCGCAGGAACGCGCCGGTCCAGCGGGTGGCTCCGCCGCGCTTCTCCTTGGTCGCCCGCTCGAGAACGGCGATCCGGGCCGGGGTGTCACGGCCTTCGGTGGCTTCGGCGAAGGACAGCGCGGCCGACAGGCCGGCGGCGCCGAACCCGATGACGACGAGGTCGTAGGGAGCCGGGGTGGACGAGGCTGACATGGATTCTCCTCGAAGAGAGAGTGGGTGATGGCGAGGTGTGGGGGGATGCGTGGGGGGATGCGGGACGGGGCTCAGCGGTTGGGGGTGATGACCCGGCTGGTGCGGTAGAGCCGGTACTTCGCACCCGTGGTGGTGCCGGCGAAGTCCTGGTAGCGGCGGGCGAATTCGGGGTCCTCGAAAATCGCGTCGAAGGACTTGCGGTCCGCCCAGGCCGCGAAGTTGACGATGGCGTCGCCGTCGACGCTCGTCAGCAGGCGGGAGCCCTTGAAGCCGTCGGCGGTGGCGGCGACGTGCTCGACCACGGAGGCGAGCGCGGCCACGCTGGCGGGTGCGTCCTCGGTGGCGGCCACGTTGATGAGGAACACGCCGTCGTCCGGCACGGCGGCGGTGACGACGCCCGGGCTGGCGTTGCGGCCCTCGAAGGCGAGTTGCTCGTACGAGGCGATGCCGAGCTTGGTCCAGGGGTCGCTCTCGATGAGCTCGCGCACCTCGGTCGCGTCGAGGTCGGCGGTCACGATGACGGCGCCGCCCTCGGGGCGGGGACCGCTCAGCAGGATGCGGCCCTGGTCACCGTGGTCGCGCAGCCATGCCTTGTGCTCGGCCATGTGGGCGAGAACGGTCTCTCGCGGGGTGAGGTAGGTGAGGGTGAGTACGTGAATCATTCCGGGTTCTCCGTGAGTGCGAAGTGGCGGGTGGAGGGGGGCGTTCAGGCCGTGGGGCCGGGAGCGGGGGCGATCCGGCGGGCAAGGCCGGTGAGGATCTCCTCGGCGTCGGCCACGACGCGCTGGACGACCTGAGCGGCCGGCTGGATGTCCTCGATCAGGTCGAGCACCTCCCCCGCGAACATGGCGCGCTGGGTGGTGTCGTCACGGGCGACCGCGGCGGCCCACTCGGGCTCGACCGAGGCCCGCAGGGCGGCGAGTTCGGCGTCGCGCCCGGTCCAGGTGCGGGTGAAGTCGTTGCTCACGGAACGGGCGCGGTAGACCTCGTCCCACGGGATGCCGCGCACGACGTCGAACGCGCGGGTGTCGACGGTGTCCGCGGTCCGCGCGGACATCAGGTGGGACTTGAATCCGGTGGTGGCCAGCGACTCCTCGGTCGCCGCGAACCGGGTTCCCATCATCACGCCGTCGGCGCCGAGCGCGAGAGCGGCAGCCAGCCCGCGGCCGTCGGCGAATCCGCCGGCCGCGACCACCGGCACCGCGCCGTCGGTGATCTCGATGACGGCCGGTACGAGCGGCAGGGTGGCCTGCGTCTTGTGGTGGCCGCCGGCCTCGGCGCCCTGGGCCACGAGCACGGACGCTCCGGCACGCACGGCGATCAGGGCCTGTTCCGGGTCGTGCACCTGGACGATGACCCGTGACCCGGCGTCGGTGGCCGACGCGACGAACCGGTGCACCTGCGCGGCGTCGCCGAAGGAGAGGGCGATGACCGGCGGCGCGTAGCCGAGGACCTTGTCCCAGAGGCCGGGGCGGTCGTCGAAGGTGAACATGACGCAGCCGACTCCCCAGACGCCGCCCGCCTCGGCCGCCCGGGCCACGTGTTCGTCGATGAAAGCGGCGTCGCCGTAGCTGACGCCGACAAGGCCGAGACCGCCGGCACGGGTCACGGCCCCGGCGAGGGCCCCGCCGGTCACGGAGCCCATCGGGGCGCAGACGACCGGATGGTCGATTCCGAGCAGTTCCGTCAGCTTGGTCGAGATCACGATGCTCCCTGGTCCGTTTCTGTCGCACGACTGGGAACGGCCGGCAGGCCGTAAGGAAAAGGAGGGCGCGAGACCGAATTCCGCATTGAATTCGGTGCGCGGGTACGCAGCGCGGCCGGCGAATCGAATCCGCCCGGTGAACCCGTTCTGCTCTGTGTCCATGACATTAGCCACCGATCCCGCCGCCGGTCCAAGACGCAAATCGCGTAACTGCCATAGGCGGACCCCTATATCGCCTGGCGGGGGAAACGGAAGCGGCGTGCACCCCGGGTCGGGGGACCCGGGACACACGCCGCTGAGGAGGTTGGTGGGGCTGGGACAGACACGGCTGGGCCGTGTTCCGAAAGAAGCGCCGTCCGCTCGGAGGGCGGGTCGGGCGGCGTCCGGGGCGTGCGGTCGCACGGCGGAGGGCCGCCCCGGCACTGGATGTATCGGGACGCCCCGGCAACGCGGCGAGCGTGCGTGCCGGGCGGCGCCCGACAGGCGGGACTTCCAGAGCCCGGCCTACTCGGCGAAGAACCCCCAGCCCCGCTCGCCGGCGACCCGCTGGAGCACGCGCGCCTCATGGCTGTCGCCGGCCGCGGTCACCGCGAGACGCTCGCGCGGCGGCCTGCTGGTGGGGAGGGGCCGCCACACCAGGTGCGGCTCCTTCTCGACGGCGCGGCGCGGTCGCAGCGCCACCAGGTCGGCGGTCGTCTGGAGGGCGTGCAGGAACAGGGCGTGCTGGTCCTGGTCGACCGGGTGGAGCACCGAATTCCAGCCCAGCCTTGCCAGATGGGCGGGGATCGTGTCCGCGAACCCGGGCGCGCAGCCCTCGTCGTACCAGAGCAGGCGCTGGCGTGCGAGGTCGCTCCAGGTCGGTTCCGTACGCTCGGCGAGCGCGTGCTGCTGCGCCATGACGACGCCGAGCGGCTCGTCCCAGACCACGGCGCCCACCAGATGCGGCGAGAGGATCGGCATGCGCACGATGCCGAAGGCGAGCTCTCCCCTTCTCAGCAGGTCGTCCTGGTCCGCCGCCCCCACCGAGCGCATCCGCAGCCTCACCCCGGGGTCGCGCCCGCCGTCCGGACCGTCTCCGGGCAGCCCGTTCTGCACCTCGATGAGCACATCGGCCGGTACGCCGCCGCAGACGCCGACGGACCAGACCTGCGGAGCGGGGGCCGCGGCGGCGATGGCCGAGCGCAACTGGCCGGGAATTCCCTGTATTTCCCGGAGGAAGGCCCGGCCGCCGGCCGTGAGTTCAACCCCACGCGAACTGCGGATGAACAGCGCCGCTCCGACGCGTTTTTCCAGTCGGCGAATTTGCTGACTGAGGCTCGGCTGCGAGATGCGGAGTTGCTGGGCAGCAGCCGACACGGTCCCGCTGCGTACCACGGTGAGGAAATACCGGAGATGCCTCATGTCGAAATCGTCGACGTCCCGCGCGTCGGAGACGGCGCGATGGACGGCGTCACTCACCGCGTTCGGCACCCGCCCGTCGGGGTCGGCGCCCACCGGGGCACGCTGGCCCGCCCACTCGTCAAGCACGCTCATCCACTTCCTCCAGAGTGTCGTCGCCCCTGCCCCGCAGGGACGTGCCCAGTCGGCTTCACGTGCACTGGTCCGAGCATGACAGTAAAATTCGTTCTCGAAGGTATTTTTTACGCACCCGAAACGGCATCTTCTTCTCCGAGTCCCGCTACCGGCACCTGGTCGGCGGACAACGCCGCGAAGAGGAGCCGCCAGAGCGGTTCCACGACGGGCATCCCCCCGCGCTCGCCGCCCTGGGCGGGTGCGTGCAGCAGGCCGTAGATCATCGTCATCAGCAGATGGGCGACGAGGCGCGGCGAGTACGCGGGGAATCCGCTGTCGCGCTGCGCCCGGCGCACCAGGGCCATCAGGGCGTTCTGTACGTCGGCGAGCACATCGGCGAAGGCGCACCCGAAAACCGGGCACTCGGACGCGAGGCGGACGGCGGCGCGCAGCCGCACGTCCGACTGGAGCCGGCGGGCGAAGCCGATGACGACGCTCTCCAGGACGCTCCGGCCGTCGACACCCGGGGTGTCGTGCTCGGCCCGCAGGTGCGCCCAGACCTGTCGCGCCTCGTCGATCAGCGCTCCCGCCAGTAACTTCTTCGAGGAGAAGTGCCCGTAGAGCGCACCTTTGGTCATTCCGGTGCGCTCGGCCACGGCGCTGAGCGTCGCTCTGCTGTACCCCTGGGCGGCGAACTCCTCGGCCGCGGCCGTCAGTACCTTCTCCCGCGTGCGCCGCGCCCGTTCCTGTATGGCCATCTTCTGCGCCCCTCCCTACTGATGAAATCCCATACATACCATCAGAAAGGATTCTTTAATAGGAATCGCGCCTTCCGAGGTCTCAAAAGCTCTCCGCCCGAAGGCGCCCCCGCCGGCCCGGGAGGACCGTCCAACCGGAGCGCTCCGCCTCCCTGTTCAGCACCTCGGACGTGCCCACCACCACCGGCCTGCCCACGGCGCGGAGCAGGGCCAGGTCGCTCTCGTGGTCGCCGTAGGCAAAGCAGTCGCCCGGGTCGGCTCCGCGCTCCCGCATGGCCCGGATCACGGCCTCCGCCTTGGCCTCGCCGATCATCGGCCGGAGCACCTCCCCGGTCAGCACGCCGTCGGCCCCCACCTCCAGCTCGGTGCAGAGCACGGTCGCGACCCCCAACTCCTCGGCGAGGGGGGCCAGGACCGGGTGCATCGACCCCGACACCAGAACGGCCTCGCGGCCCGCCAGCCGGTGCCCGGCGAGGGCCTCCACGGAGTCGAGGACGAACGCCGCGGCCCCCCGGCGGTAGGTGTCGTACCAGAGCCGGCCTGCCGCTTCGAGGTCTGCCAGGGCGACACCGGCGTAGCGCCGGTAGTACCACCGGTTCAGCGCCTCGCGATCCGGTGCGGACCGCGCCGCGGCCCGCAGGGCGGAGGCCTCCGCATCGGCCCGCGAGGGGTCCGTCTCCGCCAGCCAGTACTCCCTGAACGCCACCATGCTCTTGGCCGCGATCACCGTCTCGTCGACGTCGAAGAACGCGAGCGCCGGCCGCTTCCGCTCCACGGCCGTCATCCGGCACCCCCGCCGTCCCGGGCGTACTCCTCCCGCGTCAGCACCGCGTCCGCGTAGGCGTCGGCCGCGCTCCCGACGGCGAGCGCCCCGTGCCCAGCTGCCGTGGTGACGTCCCGCCAGGCGCGCTGCACCGGGCTGTCGGGGTTCTGGCCCCGCATGCCCGAGGCGTGGAAGAGCTCGTCGACCGCTTCCCGGCACAGCAGTGCCGCCGTCGCGGCGTCGCGGCGGTTCTCGGCCACCGTGAGCGCGGTGATCTCGCCCCGGTCCGCGCGCTCCGCCGCGCAGGCGAGCAGCAGGCCCGCGGCGTGGATCTGCGCCGACGCCCGCGCCAGGAGGGTCACGTGTTCCGCTCTGCGCGGCAGCGCCTGGACGCACTCGGCCGTCCACGCCCGCAGCGCCGCGCGGGCCGCCCCGAGCACCGGCGCCGCGAAGATGAGCGCGGCGACCATCGGGTACGGGACGCGGTGGCAGCGGGCCGCGCCGGGCAGCGGGCTCAGCAGCGCACTCAGCGGGAAGGAGCGGTGGGAGGGTACGACGACACCCTCCGCGGTGACGCTGTTGCTGCCGCTCCCCCGCAGGCCGACGGAGTACCAGGTGTCCTGGACGGAGAGCGCCGCGCGCGGCACGGCGAAGATGCGGTGCTCGGGCCCCTCGGAACCCGGTGTCCAGGACGCGAGCAGCACCCAGTCCGCGTGGTCGACACCGCTGGCCAGGCGCCACTGCCCGTCCAGACGCCAGCCGCCGGACACCGCCTCGGCCCTGCCCTGCGGCGGAACGACGGACGCGGCGATGAGCACGTCCGGGCCCTGGGCCCAGAGGTCGCGCTGCCCCTGTTCGGGGAGGTAGGCGGCCAGCCTGCCGTGGGCCGCGTACAGCGCGGCGCACCATCCCGTGGCCGCGCAGTTCTCCGCCGCGGCCGAGGCGTCGGCGAGCAGTCCGGCGAAACTCCCCGCCGTGCCCCGCCACCGGGTGGGCACGAAGTGGCGGGGGAACCCCGCGTCGGCCAGGGCGGCGGCGACTTCCGGGCCGAGCCTGCGGCGCTGTTCGGCGCCCCACGCGTCCCGGCGCGCCGCCGCCGCGAGCGTGCTCCGTACGTCCCGTTCCCCGGCGGTGGTGTGCCGGCCGGTCAGCACGTCGTCCCCCGCCGGGCCGGGGAGGGCTCGCCCGCTCCGAATCGCACCCGGGCGCACGCGAGTTCCCGGTCGCCCTGGCAGGCGCGGAGCGTGAGCGCCGTCCCGTCCAGCCCCGCGGGCTCCGCGGTGATCGACACGGGGGCGTCCAGCTCGCCGAATGCCTTGAACTCCACGGCGAGCAGGAGCGTTCCGTCCGTCCAGGGTCCACCGCCCGCCGCGGCGGCGCCCGCCTGCCGGAACGCCTCCACCAGGGCCATGCCCGGCACGTGGTCGGACTCGTGGTCGAAGAGCACGCCGTGTTCCAGGTCCAGACGCAGCCACCACACGTCCGGCCGGAGCGGGTCGCCGTCGATGAGGACGTCGCGCTCGGAGGAGTCCACGCGCACCCGGGGCGCCGGCTGCCCGTCGAGCCCCGGTCCGTGCCGCCCTCCCCCACGCTTGCGCACCACGGCGTAGCGACGGGGGTCCATGGGCTCCCAGCACACCCGCACCCGCCCGAACCGCCGGGAACCGGCCAGCACGTCCGCCTCCAGCTCGAAGCGCAGGCGCCGTTCACCGGCGGCGGGGCCGCGGCATACGCTGTGGAGCCCGACCGCGAGGGGCTCCGTGCCGACCGGCGGGAGCGCTTCGTCCAGATCCACGGAGAGCTCGCTCAGAACGAAGGCCGAGCCGTGCCCGATACCGAAGAAGCGGTGGGACAGGTGGATCGCGGTCTGCCGCGCGGTCTCGGCGAGCAGCACCGGGTCGGCGGCGCAGCCGCCGTGGTGGCCGAGGTAGTGGCTGCGGCGCCAGCGGGCCGCGACCGCGATGCTTCCGTCGTCGAGGAGCAGTGCGTCCGTCAGGAGTACCTCCGCGTCTGCCGACTTGTGGACGGATTCGCGCGGAACGAAGTGGCCGAAGTTCATTCCCTTCCAGTGGCGCTCCGGCCCGGGGTGGCGGCCGGCAGGTACCTCAAGTCCAGGTATGACGTGCACGCTCGCGATTTTCCTTCCTGGTCGCCGTGGAAGCCACGCACCGGTATCGTCCCGACGCAACACGTGGCGATGACGAGAAATATACCTTCGGGAAGGTATATTGACAGGTCGTTTTCCGCCATGCCCGCATGCGCCACACCCGCCAAGGACGGTTTCCATGCCAGAGCCGCAGTCCACAGCCTTCGCCTCCCGGGCGATCCCCTCCAGGAGAGGTTCGGACCCCAAGCAGGAACGCTCGGCCCGTACCCGCCTGCGCGTGCTGATCGGCGCGGCGGAGCTCTTCAGCGAACGCGGTTTCCAGCAGACCTCGGTCAAGGACGTGGCCGACAGGGTCGAGATGACGAAGGGGGCGGTGTACTTCCACTACCCGACCAAGGAAGCACTCGCGGTGGCGATCGTGGAGGAGCACTACGCACGCTGGCCGCGCCTGCTCGACGAGGTCACCGACGAGGGCCTCGGCCCGCTCGACACCGCCGCGCGGATGCTGGAACTGGCCGCCCGCGCCTTCGAGAGCGACGTCATCGTGCAGGCCGGCGCCCGACTGCAGATCGAACGGCCCCAGATAGACGCCGAGTTGCCGACGCCGTACGTCGACTGGATCGCTCTTCTGTCGTCCTTGCTGACCTCCGCGCTCGATGCGGGCGACCTG
Organism: Streptomyces sp. NPDC001770; assembly: GCF_053596135.1. Lineage (NCBI taxonomy): Bacteria > Bacillati > Actinomycetota > Actinomycetes > Kitasatosporales > Streptomycetaceae > Streptomyces > Streptomyces sp. NPDC001770. The sequence continues at coordinate 13,875 of NZ_JBSFFN010000077.1, forward strand.
CGACCGGGTATCGCCCCCGACGAGGCCGCGCGCGCCCTGGTCTCCGCGTTCTTCGGGTCCCAGCACGTGTCCGACGTCCTCAGCGGCCGCGCGGACGTCGTGCAGCGCTGGCAGTCGCTGGGCGTTCTGCTGTTCCGCGCGATCCGCTCCGAATGAGAGTGCTCCCGGGGGGAGTGGTCTCGCCCGGCCGGACTTCTACGTGTTCGCGGCCGGTGAGCACTCCGGCATTCCCGGCTTCGTCTCGCACCTGCGCCGTGCT
>NZ_JBSFFN010000078.1:0-11983 GCF_053596135.1 Streptomyces sp. NPDC001770
CTGCACCGCCGCCAACAACTCAGGCACCCGGAACACGGTCGCCAACTGCTGCGGATACCGGTACATCGCACGAACCAGACCCGCACTGCCCAGCAGCTCCCTGAACCGCTTGGCGTCCGGAACGGCGTCCGGATTCCTGCGGATGGCCAGGGTGAGGTTGGGGTTGTCCGTCAACACCCTGACCGCGGCCATGGGAGAGCTGGACGTCCGCAGTGCCTCGGCCAGTTGCGGCACCTCGGTCACGGCGGCGGTCACCAGCCAGACGCGCCCGACCCCCCGGATCAGGGGGAGCTTGCCGCCGAGGAGGCTGATCATGCTCATCCGCTTCACGGCCCGTTGACGCAGGCCGCTGTCGGACTCCAGCGCCGCGGCGACGTCCCGGTGCCGCATGAGGAACGCCGCGTGCTCGTGCAGCGGCACATCGGTGTCGTTGGAAGCCAATTCACCCATCAGGTTCGGATACGCGCTCAGGAACTGCGCGAAGCCCGGCTGTGTGAGAACGGCCGGCCTCAGGCGGCCGGACTCGCTCACGAGGGCCAGCAGGTCCGGCTGCTCCGACAGATAGGCCAGCACCTCGGGCTGGAAGGCGTCCCGGAGGCTCGCGTCCACACCGATGAACAGCCTGGCCATCTCCACGGTGGGCTCGAACGCGCGCGTGGCCCGGGCCTGCCGCACCGTCTCCGTCAACCAGGAGGTCACCTGGCCGACGGTCTGAGCCTCGACACCGGCGTTCCGCGTGTACAGCCCCGATGCGACCAGGGTCACCGATTCCATCTCGACGGCGGAGCGGGCGAGCCGACGGGCCTCGGTGGCGCCGAAGGAGACAGGGGGCGCCCCTGCCTGGTTGCGAGCAGCACCGGGGCGCGCCGCGGTCCCGCCCAGGCCGCGGCCGGCCTCGACCAGCAGGTCCCTGGTGCGTTGCGGATCCGCGTGCAGGGCGGAGGCGATCCTCACCTGCGCCTCGTACTGGGCCGCGCGGGTACGCCGGCTCCCGCCGTCCTGTCCGAGGGCCACCGCCCGTCCGCTGACGAACGGCCACAGCAGACCGCTCGCCTCGGTGACCAAGTCTCCCCAGCCCGCGGGAAGCTCACGCTTCAGCGCGGCGAGCAGCTGCGCGGCCTCCGGCGTGAGCCCGTCGCCGTCCAGCTCAGCGTCGGCCGGTCCCGGCTCCGCCCCGGTACGGAACCTCGCACCGAGCCATCGCACCAGTTCCTCCGGCTGCTGCACCGGTGCGGTGTCTGCCTGACGGCCCGACGCGCCCTGCTGACCGCTGTCGCCGGCCTTGTCGGCCGTCTTCGCCTTCCCCTTCCCCTTCTTCGCTCGCTTGCCCGGGCCGGCGGCCGAACTCTCCGCTCTGCCGCTCTCGATCCGCTGAACCGTCTGCTGGGAGGCGAGCAGGAGCGGTGCGTCCTCGACCGCCTCCAGGCGCAGGGGGCCCGACACATGGGTGCTGCCGTTGCCGTCCCACCGGTAGTCGTTGCCCTGCCGCGACGAACTCACCCCGTAGGCCAGCAGTCCGACCCGGCCGTCGCCGCCCAGCACGTACGCGAACGACACACCACCACTGCCCCCGTCCAGATGCGCGTGCAACGCCTGGTTCACCCGCACCGCGGGCTCCCGCGGACGGCTCGCCCCCTGCGCCAGCGCCGTCAGCGTCCTGCGCTGCGCGGCCGAGAAAGACCCCTCGGCCAGACGGTTGCCGTAGTGGACGTCCCCGCTGTACTCCCACGTCTCCGGCAGGTGAACGCGGAAGGCCGACAGCCGCTCCTCACGCTCCCGCTGCTCGGCGGCCACCGCCTCGCGGTGCGCAGACTCCGCAGCCCGCCACGCCGGCTCGACCGCGCTCCGCACCCACCCGCGCGACTCCCCGTGCAACACCACGTCCAGCGTGCCCAGATGGTCCGCGTACGCGGCGAAGTCCCGCTCCAGGTCCCAGCTCAGACCGTCACGGCCGGCGAACCTGTCGAAACGGAACTCGTCCACCCGCCCCGACGCCGGCTGCCACTCCTCCGCCAACTCCGGGAACGCCGCGACCAGAGCCGCCAGCTCCGGATACTCCACCACCCGGCCCAGCAGGCCCGTCTCCTCCAGCAGGCCGACCACCTCCCTGTCCCGGGTCAGTGCCGCCAGCACCTCCCGGTGCCCGCGCTCCAGCGGCCTGAGTGCCCGAGGAACCGTCGCCCTCTCCGGACGAACGGTCGTGGCGGCCCCCTGCGTCCCGGGTCCGGCCGACGGGACGGCCCGCTCACCTCGGGCACCCGACCCGGTCACCTGCCGGGTGGCCGACCCTGCTGACCGGGAGGCTGTCCGAAGCCGGTCGAGCTCCTGCAGGAGCCGGTCCGGCGCCTGCAACAGGCCCTCGAGCCTGCCCCGCTCGCGGGCCAGCCCTCGCACCCGCTCGACGAACCCGGCGTCCTCCACCGCGCGGTCCGCCAGCTCCGGAGAGCCGAGCACCAGCTCCGCCAACCGCGGCTGGGCGTCCAGCAACGCGGTCAGCTCGTCGTCCGACAGCACCGCCCGCAGCTGCGCCGCCGAGACTGCCGTCGCGTCCGGTGCCGATGCCAGGACCCCGGCCAGCACCGGGCGCCGACGCAGATACCGCAAGGCCCGGGCCGACTGCGACAGCGCCTCCACGAGCGCGGGCGAGACCGTCACGGCCCGCCACAGCGCGGTGTCCCGGGCGAGCTCGTCGACCAGCGTACGACGGGCCCGCAGCACGGCGAGCAGGCCCGGATCGGCCCGCAACCGCTCGGCGACGGCCGGACGGCTGTTCATGGCCTCCACCAGGCCGGGCAGACCGCTGAGGGCTTGGCCCAGTCCAGGCATCCGCAGCAGGTCGTCGACCACCTCCGGCTGGTTCCACAGCAGCGTCCGCACGCTCTGCTCGCGCTTCAGCAGAGCTGCCACGTGTTCCGACGCCGCCATCGCGCTGAGCAGCCGGGGCGACCGGCTCGCCACGAGCAGCAGACCGGGTGTCCGCAGCACCGTCGCCGCCTGCCCGGGATGCAGATGGAAACGTGCGACGAGCCGCTCGTTGTCCAGCAGCATGCCCGCCGCCTGCTTGGTCTTCAGCACGTGGGCGTTCTCCGCGAGCACGCGAGTGACATCCGGCCACTCCACCAGGCCGTCCAACCGGTCCGGGTTCTCCGCGAGGGCCTGCATCAGGACCGGGCTGGACACCACCAGCCGGGCCACCGTCTCCGCCTTGTCCCACGGCACGCCGGTGACGACCCCGCCGTTCTCGTCGGTGAACAGGTCGGACAGCTTCTCGACCAGTCCGGGACTCCCGGCGAGCCCCGCCCCCATCGTCTTGTCGTCCACCACGGCCGCGGCGATGGCTTCACTGGCCGCGACGATGAACATGTTGTCACCGGTCAGTTTCACCGGGAGATTGGCCCCGAGTTCGTGGACGCGGATGAACTCCCGGTTCCGCCCTAGTGCTTCTGCGAAGGGACTGCTGCTGTCACTGCCCAGGGTCTGGACGAAATAGGGCTCGCTGATGAACCGGACGTAGAGCCTGCCGTTCTCCCGCAGCCCCCGGGTGAGTTCGGGACGGTTGTGAACCGCCTTGAGCGCACCCGTGGTGGGGTCGGCCAGATAGGCGACCAACTCGGGCCGCTTCAGCAGCGTCGGCGTCATCTCGGGGTTCGAGAGCATCGCCAGGATGATGCCGAACTCGCGCTCGATGGCCGCACGCAGCTCCGGGCGCTCCTTCAGAGCCCGGAGGGCATCCTTGGCCGCACGTCGGTGGGCGGCCAGATCACCGCGCGCCACCGCTTCCTCGACCCGCCTGCGGGCTTCGCTCTCAGGCTGGGCGGTGATCGCCATGGCAAGTCCCGCCAGCCCGGCAGGCACCGCGACGCCGCTCCTGGTGATGCTGGGCTCCTCGCCGCGCACCGCCTCGGCGAGGGCTCCCGGTGTCCGGCTGAGCGTCACGTAGCGGTCGAGCCCGCCCGGTCGCTTCAGCTCCTCGACGAACGTGTCCCGGCCGAGTGCGTCCGTCAGCAGGTCCGGCTCGGCCGCCAGAGCACCGGCCAGGGTCAGCCCCGCTTCGCTGTCCAGAGCCTCCATGAGCGCCCGGTCGCCGAACAGCCGTGCCCAGTGCGGTGAGATGGTCGTGTCGTTCGGGTGCGAGGCCAGGGCACGCAGCAGCCTCGGATGCGCCGCCGCGTCCTCGAGCCGACCGCGACGCTCGCCCAGGGCAACGATCAGGTGACGGGCCGCGAGGGCCAGTTCCAGCAGAGCCGAGCCGTTCGCCAGCAGAGCCGGCAGGGCGCGCGGGTTCTCGCCGATGAGCTGCAGGACGAAGGGGTCGCGGTTGATCAGCCCCGAGAAGCGTCCCTCGGTACGCAGCGCCTCGCCGAAGCCCGCTGTCCCGTTGATCTGGTCGATCATGGCGTTGAAGGCGACCAGGAACTCGCGGAAGCCGGTGTCGGCGTACACCAGGTCCCGGATCCCGGGGTGGGCGGCCAGCGTCGTGCCGTACCGCCGCCGTGGGTCCTCCGGGCCGGCGGCCGCGGTGTTGGCGACGCTGAACGCATGGGCGACCGTGTTGGTGAGCGGCGGGGTGCGCAGCAGGGCCCGCAGGACACCCTGGTCCAGCAACGGAGAGCCCGGCTTGAGCTGGGACCGCAGCGCGGCGTTCCCGGGCGCCAACAGCCTGCGGTACTCGTGCGGCGTCCGGAGCAGCTCCGGACGCGCCAGCAGGGCGTCGACCACGACGGGTGCCTTCATCAACTCCGTGGCGAGTTCGTTGTGGCCCTGGAGCGCCGCCTGCACCCGGGGGTCGGCGAGCAGCCGCTGCAGGGGCCGCGCCTGGGCCCCGGGCTCACGTCGCGCGGACTGCCGCAGAGGAGCCGCGGTCCCCAGCAACAGCCGGAGTTCGGTTTCGGAGAGCGTGGCGTCGAACCGGCGGGGGTCGTACGAGAGCGCCTCGGCCAGGTCGCCGTTGCCGAACGCCACCCGCAGCAGCTCCGGCGACCGTGCCAGCCGGGTCGCCAGCGCCGGATTGTCCGTCAGCACGTCCGAGAGCTCGGGATCGCTGTCCAGCACGGCCAGCACGCCCGGGTCCTCCTGGGCTGCCGCGAGCAGGCCCGGCACCCGGAAGAGGGTCCACAGCTGCTGGGGGTAGCGGTTCATCGCCCGGATCAACCCGGTGTCCCTCAGCACCTCTCCCAACTGAGCGGCGTCCGGTGCGGCGTCGGGGTACGTCCGGCTCGCGCGGATCGCCAGCAGCAGATTGACGTTGTCCTTGAGAGCTCTGACAAGGGGCAGCGGGGCGTCGGCCGTCCGGACCACCTCGCTCAGCTGAGGAAGCTCCCTCAGTGCGCGCACCAGCCAGGGGGCATCCGCGGTCGCGCGCACGAGGAGGAGGTCTCCGCCGAGGACGTCGACCAGGCCGAGGCATCCCACGGCCTGCCGCAGCAGCACGGCGTCGTTCTCCAACGCCGCGGCGAACTCGGGGTACTTCACCAGGGACATCGCGTCGTCGACGATCGAGGCATTGTCCAGATCGGCCGCCAGTTCCCTGGTGAGCTTCGGGTGGGGGCCCAGCACTCGTGCCAGCCCGGGCCGGGTGACCACGCCCGCCCTGAGCCGTGGATTGTCGACGACCGTCGCCACCAGGTCGGGCTGCTCGTGCAGATACGTCACCACGTCCGGGGTGACCGTTCCGCGCCGGTCGGCGCGGATGGCGGAGAACATCCTGACCAGGCCTGCGGACGGCTCGAACGGGCTCGGCAGCTGAGCCTGCGACACCAGCTCCATGAACCAGCCGGCCAGGTCGTTGGCCGCCACGCTCTCGGCCGTGGGACTGCGGACGAAGTGAGCCTCGGCCACGGCAGCCGCCGCGTCGACCCTCACGGCGGCGCGGGCGAGCTCGACTGCCTGGGCGCGGCCGAACCGCCTGGTGTTCGCCCGATTCTGCGGCGGGGCGCCGCCCGGCAACGCCACGGCCGTGTCCCGACGGCTACCGGCCTCGGTCAGCAGCTCGGTCGTGCGCTCCGGCGAGGCGTGCAGGGCGGAGGCGATCCGCACCAGTGCCTCGCGCCGCAGCGCCCCGGCCCGCCGGCTCCCCTCGTCCTCCCCCGCCGTCATGGTCCGGCGGCCGAGGAAGGGCCTCAGCAGTCCGCCCGCCCCCTGGACCAGCCCGGCCCATCCCACGGGGAGCTCCCTCTGCAGCACCCGGAGCATCCGGGTGACTTCCGTGGGCAGGCCGGTGTCCGCGGAGCCGGTGTGCGACCCGTCGTCGGAGCCGGTCCGCGCCGCCGGAAGGGACACGTCTTCCTGCCGGCCGTCGCCGAACCGCTCCTTGAGCCACCCCACCAGCTCCTCCGGCTGCTGCACCGGTCGGTCGGGGCCGGGCGTCGGCTGCGGGGCGGGACGCCGGGGCGTGTCGGTGCCGGCCGGGGCGTCCACGGAGAGTACGGGTGCGGGCACAGGCATGCCGGTGGGCTCGGCGGCACCGTCGGACCTCGGCGCAGGACCCGACGCGGCACCGTCGGACCTCGGCGGTGGACCCGACGCGAGCTGCTGCTTGATCTCCCACGCGGCGGCAGGCACGTCCCGGGTCCTGCCGGAGCGCTCGCCGGACTGCCACCAGTCGTCCACGGCGTTGGCGACCGATTCGTCGTCGACCGGAGTCATGACCGGCGGGTTTCTCCGGCTCCGCAGGAAGGTGACGAATCGGCTGTTGAGGATGTCGGCACCGGACACGCCGTGCGCGGCCGCGACCGCGTACAGCCAGGTGGGCTCCCTGTCGTGGGTCACCCGCTCCCCGAGGGCGCTCTTCAGCTCCGCAACCAGCTCGGCAGGCCGCCCCGTCCGCCCGTCGGGCCCGACGCGTCCGAAGGAGGTCAGCCGGCCCCGGAAGAGCGTCATCAGGTCCCGCGGGTCCGCCCAGAGGTCGGCGGCTACCTCGACGAGTTCCTTCGGGTCACGCATGCCGGCCTCGACGGCCAGGGCCGGGACGTCGGTCGGGATGCGTCCGATCACGTTGGACAGATTCAGCAGGGGCCGGACGTTGGTGATGCCCAGCGACGTGCGCAGCTCCTCGACAGCCTCCGGCCGGAACCAGCTGTACCGCCGGAGGGGCGTGAGCCGGTCGAGGGGCACCTGCCACCGCCCGGCCCAGGCGGAGGCCTCCAGGTCCGTGAGCCGCACGGGTTCGGCGTAGGCGGGCAGTTCTTCCGCTCGCGGGGCGACCGCCTCGGCCGGGAGCGCGGCACGGTCGGACTCCACCGGCACCCCCGCAGGGGCGGACGCTGCCGGGAGATCGGCTCCGTCGGAGTAGGCGGGGGGCCTGCGGTAGGCGGGCGGCTGCACCAGCAGTGCCACCTGCGCCGAATCGGGCTGGGTGAGGCCGGGGCCGATCGCGCCGCGGGACTCCCGCAGGGACGGCAGGACGCCGGTGGTGAAGACGTTCCAGGGAATGTCGTGGTGGGCCGCGACCCTCAGCAGCCAGGCGGATCCGCCCTGGGCCTGCACGGCCTCGGGGTAACCGCCGGTCAATGCCCGGCCGATCTCCGCCGCCAGGGCGTCGGCCCGGTCCTGCGCACCGCCTCGGCCGAGTTCCGTCAGCCGGTCGGGGAAGAGCTTGGCGATGTCGCGGGGATCGGCGCCGAGCAGGTGTGCCACCCGGTACAGGTCCTTGGCATCGCGCATCCCCAACTGCCGTGCCAGGCGCGGGATGTCCATGGGGACGCGGCCGATGCTGTCGGCCAGCCGGAGGAGCCGGCTGCCGTCGCGCACGCCCAGCAGACCGCGCAGTCGTGCCGCTGCGCCGAGGCCGAACCACGGCTGCCTGATCATGTGGCGGACCCACACCTCGGGGGAGCCGAGCAGAGCGCCCCAGCCGCTGAGCTCCTGAGCCGTGTGCACGCGCCCCGGCCGCAGCTGCCGAGGGGCGTTCCGCACCAGCTCGCCGACCAGCTCGGAGTCGTACGGTGTCGTGCCGGGCACGGCGATCTCGCGGTGCTCGTTCAGATGCGCGAGCACTCCGCCGCGAGCGAAGTCGGCCCACGGCACCTCGTGGTGCGTGGCGACCCTCAGCAGCCACGCCGTGGCCTTGATGTCCTCCGCCGAGGTGGGGTACTTGCTCCGCAACGTGCCGCGGATCTCGGCCGCGAACGGGGCGGGAGTCTCGACCCGCCCGCTCTCCGACGGCCTGCCGAGCCCGCTGAGGCGGTCGCCGAACAGCGTCATCAGGTCCCGCGGGTCGGCGCGCAGGTCGCGGGCGACCTGGTAGAGGTCCTTGGGGTTCGGCATCCTCAACTGCCGGGCAAGCTCCTCGATGTCCGTCGGGACCCGGTGGGTCGCCTTGACGAGTTCCAGCAGCCGGTCGCCGCTGGAGACACCCAGCGAGCGGCGCAGGCCGAGTGCTTCCTCGGGCCGGAACCACCAGTACCCGGCGGCCTCGGTGAGCTTGTGCTTGGAGGTGCCGATACGAGGTGCCAGCTCGGCGAGCTGACGAGGCGTGTGCCCGAGGGACTCCGCGGACACCGGAGGCAGCTCCCAACGCGCGCGTTCCAGCAGCTCCGCCACCTGGGTCGCGTCGTGAGGCAGCGAGCCGGGCCCGACCTCCTGTCCGTGGTCGTGCAGGTAGCCGAGGACTCCACCGGCGGTGAAGGCGCGCCAGGGGATGTCGTGGTGGGCCGCCACATGCAGAAGCCAGGCCTGCTCGCGCGGGTGCGTGGCCTCGGGGTAGGTGTTCCGCAGGTCGTGGCGGACCGAGGTGACCAGGATGCCGGCGTCCTCGGCCATGCCGCGGCCGAGCTGCCGCAGCCGGTCGCCGAACAGGTTCGCCAGGTGGCGGGGATCGATCCGCAGGTCCAGGGCGACCCGGTGGAAGTCGGCGGGGGTGTGCATGTCCAACTGGGCCGCCAGGGCGGCCATGTCCGTCGGAACGCGCCCGATCTCCTCGGACAGGTCGAGCAACCGCGCGCGGTCCTCCGTAGGCAGGGCGAGCGTGTTCGCGAGCGCGTCCAGGTCGCCCGGCTGGAACCAGGGGTGCCGGAGCGCGAGGTCGACCCGTCGCTCGGAGACGCCCCAGCTACGGGCCCAGTCACGGACCTGGTCCTCGGTGACGTCCGGACGCCGCGCCCGGACGTCGGCCGCCGTGGCGTCCTGGTCGCCGTCGGCGGTTTCGGCGGTCCGGGCGCCGGGCCCGTCGGGCTGCCGGGGGGCCACGGCCACCCGGACCGGGGACGGTCCCTTCTCGTCGCCCGTGAACAACAGCCCCTGGTCGTCGACGCTCAGGGTCAGACCCGGTGCGGCGGTGAACTCTGCCAGGTACTCCAGGAATTCGGACGGGACGGGGACCAGCCGGCCGTCGGAACCGTCCATCACCGTGCCGCTGGCCAGGTGCAGGAGATCGCTGCCGTAGGCCACCCAGCCGTCGGGGGCCAGCCGGGTGCCGTCGGACGTGGCCTCGATCAGACCGCCCGGCACCTGAACGCGATAAGGCCGGTTGCCCGGACCTTCCGAAGCGACCTCCCGCCACTCCGGCAGGGGGTTGGCGACGTCCTCCGCCGTCTCCGGAGTCGCCGGGGGCTGCGGGGTCTCCGGAGTCACGGGGGGCTGTGGGGTCGCGAGGGTCTCCGGGGTCTGCGACTCCGGCTCCTTCGGCCCGGCCTCCGACTCCAGCTCAGGGACGGCCGTTGGCGCCTGGTCCGCATCGGACGATTCCAGGGCACCCGTGGTGGCGGCCACCGCCGCCGACTCGTCCTCGGCGGCTTCGGGCTCGGCGCCCCGGGCATCGGTGCCCCGGGAGAACGCCTCTCCCGATCCGCCCGCCGGCGCGGGGGCGGCCTGCTGCTCGCGGGACCCTTGCTCCCGCTCCGCGCTCTCCAGCGCGGACTGCAGCCTGGCGTCGGCGAGTTCGTGGCGCAGCTGGGCCCGGTCGAAGGCGTCCCTGGCCGCCTCGTACTGCTCACGGCTGGCGGGCGCCTCCGGCGCCCCGGAGTCGGGGACGTAGTCGATCCAGCGGGCGAACCCGGTCACGGCGTCCACCAGGTCCGACTCGGTCTGGATGTGCCGGTCGAACGCGACCTCCAGTTCCTCCCTGGTCCTGTCCCGCTTCTTGCCCTTCCCGGGGGTGTCCCGGTTCAGGAACTCGGAAGCCGCCGCGACCAGGACGCTGTCGGACCCTCGCGTGAAGTCGTCGGCGGCGAGCGTCGCACCGCCCGGCAGACCGAGCTTCCGGCCGGGAACCGCGATCCGGGCGGCGATGCGGAACGCCAGATCACTCATGTTGCGGGCGAGCGCCCGGTCCTCGGACGACAGAGCGGCGTACTGCTCCCGCACTTCCTTGACGTCGACGGTGTGGTCGATGCCGAGGTCGCGCAGGGTGCTGTCGGTCTCCGCCTTCAGGTCGTTCCAGAAGGTCGGCGTCCCCTCGGCTGCCTGGTTCTGGAAACCGCCGGCTCCGGGCATCCCGAGTCCGCCGGCATCGGTCGTCGCGTCGGTCTCGGTGGCGATGCTGCCGGTGTCCCAGAGGTCGTCGCTCACGTAGCTGGACACCGAGGACGCGTCGTCGTCGAACCCAGTCGTCCCGCTCTCGGAATCCGCCGCGTCCTCGGAGGGCGACCCCAGGTCCTCCTGCCAGGACGCGTCGGACACGGTGGCCATGCGCTGCGCCTCGGTCGGCACGTTCTGCGCCGGCTGCCGGGCGTTCCCCTCGCCTGCCGCGGTGCCGGTGCCGGCGGCCTGGGGCCCCGTCCCCGCAACTTGGGGCGCGCTCTGGGAAGCCTGCAGCGCACCGACCACGGCGCGTCGCTGGTCGTCCCCCCACACGGTGGGCGCCTGGGCGGGGCCGCCACCCACCAGGCCCTGGGCCCATGCGGCCTGCGCACGCCCGTCCAGGGCATCCCACAGGGGACGCCCCTCGCCGGCAGGCCGGTCCAGCTCGGCGGTGAGCGCATGCGCCAGCCGCTCCCCGGCCTGGCCGGGTACCTGCGTCGGCGCGGGCATGGCTTCCCCACCCGCGAGGTGGCCGTCCTGGCCCGCGCCGACCAGCGCGCCCAGCAGGCCGTCGCCGGCCGAGGCCGTCCCATCGGGCTGCAGGCCGAGAGCCGTCGGCACCGGAGCAAGCCCCGGATCGCTCACCACCCTCGCCGGAGCCTCTTCCGAGGCGGCTCCTACGCCGTCCGCCGTCACGGTGGACGTCTGCGACGGGTCCTGGGCCGTGGCGTCGGCCCCGGTCTCGGTAGCCCGGTCCGCGCCCAGAACCTGCCGGACCCAGTCGGCCGTACGCGCCGCAGCGGGCGTCGCGGGTGCCTGCGCGGCGGGGGTGGGGGAAGCGGTGCCGGGCGACGCTTCGGGGGCCTGCGTCTCCGAGGCCGCAACGGCTCCCGTTTCGGCCGCGTCGGCGGCCTCCGAACTCACGACCGGTCGCGTGTCACCGGTCTCCCGCGGCTGCGCCCGGCCCTCACCCGCAGCCGTACCGGACACGGCGGACGGCATGCCGGTCCCCGCCGCGGCGCCCGTCACGACCGGCGACTCGACGGCCCCCTGGCCCTCCGGCGCCGGCACACCGTCCGGCTCACCGGTACCGACGCCGGCCAGCGGTTCACCCGGTTCCCGCCCCGCCGTCCGGCCATCGCTGGGCGCGCCGGCGGACGCGGAGGAAGGCACACCGGCCCCGGCCCCCGCCGCAGCGGCGGACATGGACGACGGCACCCCGGACACGACCGGCGCTTCCCCGGTCCCCGGCCCGACCGACACCAGCGCACTGTTCTGCTCTCCCGCACCGGCATCGGGCCGCAGCGCCGAGGTGCCCTCGCCGACGCCCGTCCCGGGCTCGCTCACGGTCGAGATGCGTCCGCCGCCGGTATCCCCGGCGGCTGCCGACGTGGCTCCAGTCCCTCCCGCAGGAGCACCGGAACCTACCCCCCGTGGGTCCGTACGTATCCCCGAGAGGGTGATGTCCGCGTTCCCCGCAGTCGGGCCACCGACCGCTCCCCCCTCGGAACCGGCCCCGCCACCC
>NZ_JBSFFN010000079.1:0-10611 GCF_053596135.1 Streptomyces sp. NPDC001770
TCTCGTCCGCGGGTTCCACGCCGAACAGGGTCAGGAGGACGGCGAACGATGGCTGCTGGACCAGTACGCCAAGGACCCTCGGCGGCACAGGATGTCCGCGGTGACCGCGGGCGCCGCCCGGAGCGACATTCGAGGGCGAGGAAAGCGAAGGAACTTGTTTTCAGGAAAGGAAAGGGAGAAGGAAGCCCCTTCATGGCCTCGCCACGGGTGACGCTAGCACTCAGCCCGGGATCACGTCGCGCAGATTTTCGAGCGTGATGACCTGGGAGTCCGGGTGCAGCCCTTCAGGGCGTTCGAAGCCGATGTACATCACGGGTCCGTCCGGGACCGTCTCGCCGTCCCACGGGTCCACGACCGTGGTGCCGCCGGACATCAAGTCGATCAGGTACCCCACCGTGAGCTGCTCGCGCTCCACGAGGGCGCGTACCGCCTTCGACACCGATACCTGGTTCTCCTCGACCCGGTTGGCCGACGAGATGCCCCTGAGATACAGGTGCAACCACTTCGAGCGCCACCGGCCGTCGTCCCCCCGGCGGAATACGAGCGGCAGCGCCACCCGGCCCACTCCGCGCAGCTCCGACTTCATCCGCACCGTACGCGGCTCGAACGGCCGGCCCTTCTGCTCACCGTCGCGCACCATGAACCCGAAGAACGACTCCTCGACCTCCTCGAAGCCCTCGCCCGCGAAGATGTTGACCTGCGGAACGATGAACGAGCTGCGCACCCGGTCCAGGGACAGGTTGATGAATTCCGAGGCCCCCTCGGGCGCCTCGGTGACATCGCCCGAATGCTCGCCCCCGGCTGCCCTGAGGGACGTGTAGGAGAGCCAGGAATCGGTGCTGTAGTCGGAGTGGAGAAGCAGCGCGGAAAGGTCGTAGTCGGTCCGTGTCCCGGTCTCCTTCCAGTACACGAAGAAGCGCAGTTGTTCGCCGTCGACCGCCGAGACCGATCCTCGCGGCAGTACCCCGAGCCCGGACGCGGTCGCCATGCCGCTGAGCGGGAGCGCCACGTCAAGGACCTCGGGGTCGATCAGCAGCCGCTCCGGGACGGGGAGCCGTCGGCGCATCTCGGCATCGAGGGCCGAGATCAGACGGTCGCGATCGGCACCTGGAACCGGCGGCCGGAAGTCGGGGGTCATCCAGGCCCGGCCCCTTCGGTTGACGAAGATGCGGGGTCTGCCGGTCTCCCGCTCCCGGTTCTGGAGGTGCTCGCGCACCGAGAGCACGACCCGGCCGGAGACGCCGGGAGCGACCTGCACCGCGGCCGCCACCACCGCATCCCGTTCCTCCTGGTCCGCGGCGATCCGCAGCAGGAGGTCCAGGGCGCGGAACAGCTTGCCGGGAGCGGACTTCAGCAGTCGCACCGCGCCGAGGACGTCGGACTCGTCCAGCAGCGTCTCGACACGGCCCTCGAAGGAGCGCGCCTCCTTCTCACCCCGCGCGACGGCGAACACATCGGCGGCATGCGGCCACCGCGGGTACTCATGCGGGTGGAGTCGCTCGCCGAGCCGCTTGAAGGGTTCGCGGTGCGCGTGCACATCGGCGAGCTTCGCGGGACTCGCCGCGACAACGGCGTCGAGGCCCGCGAGCAGCGCACGGCGGACCGGCCGCGACAGCGCACGGAACCGGGTCGGTCCTTGGAGCGTCACGTCGCCGCCCGAAAGGGCGCAGGCCAGCCGCAGTACATCGGTGACGGTGTCGAGGAGGAGGTCCGCCCCGACGCCGAGGCGGGCCTCGTTGACGACCGCGCGGTTCTCCCGTACCGGGATCGACTCCGGCTGGGGGCCCGGCGCGCACCGCTCGGCGAGGACCTTGAGATCGCGCAGGTCGTCCTCGCCCAGCGGAGTCGTGCTGCCCGCCAAGGCCAGGTACAGGTCCGTGACTTCGTCGTCCAGTTCCCGGCCGAGGTGCAGGACGGTCACCCGGTCGCCCGCTGCGGCGATCAGCGCGTCCTGCGCCGCGAGCATCTCCTCGTAAGTGTGCTGGTACCGGCCGTACTTGGGCAGGCCGAGCAGGTCCAGCTTTCCCTGCACGAACTGCGTCAGCACGTTCCGGCGCGACGTGTCGTCGCCAAGCGCCTGCGCCACGCACCGCATCCAGAACTCTTCCGTGTCGGGCACGTTCGCCGGAAAGTCGATGAAGTACGCGTTGTGCCGGACGTGGTCGCCCACCATCTGGCTCACGGTGCGCAGTGTCCGCTTCGCGGTGTGCACGACCGCCGCCTCGGACAGCCCCGACAGCCGATCGAGCAGCTCCGCCGAGAGCTTGAAGCCCACTGACGTCAGAGCCGCGTCGAACTGTCGCGCGGCAGTGGCTCCTTCACCGTCGGAGCCCATGGGAGAGGAGAGCCGATGGGTATGCCGGATGACCAGCGATTCGAGACTGTGCGCCATTCGGGGATGGTCGCAGAGGTGTGCGAGCCGACGCACAGGGGTTTTTTTCGCACCCGGCCGAAACCGGGGCTCACCCGGCCGGCAGAACGGCCCGGGCCTCCCGACGCGGCCCGTTCGGGACCACATGCCCGCTTCCGTGCCGTCCGTCACGGCGGGCCGCACACCGCGGCCGGCGAAGGGCAGCGGATCGCGCTCGGAAACCGTCGCGCGGATGTCCGCAGGAGACAGGTGTCGTCCGGGCTCAGTGGGTGCGCGGTCCCGTCCGGCAGAGGCCGTCGTACGGTGCCGTCGGAGCCCGGCGGGTACGTCGGCGTGTCACCGGGGCTGCCCCGGTCGACCGGGGAGACACGCCGCGATCTGCGCGGCAGGCGCAGGCCGGCCGGGGATCGCACCTACGGCCAGGAGCGACCGGCGCACACCGTCAGCCCCCGCGGTGACGTTCCCGGCCCGGCGGGGGATTGACGACTACGAGCGGCGCGAAGGCGACCCCGGCGTGCTGCCGCCGTCCTCCGCCTCCGAGCACGGCGCCACCACGCTCCGCCGCGTGGACCGACAGCCTTGAGCTGCCGTCCCGCAGGGAATCGGCCAGCAGCACCCCACCGGGCGGGGCCCGCCCGGCTCCCCGGTCTGCCGGCCCGCTGTCAACGGGACGACGGCGGGAACCCGGCCGATCTCCACGACTTCGCACCGGTGCCTCCCGGCTCCGCGTGGTAGTAGCGCGTACAGGACTCGACCATGCCGTCGCCGGCGATCCGGAAGAAGTCCACGAAGCGCAGGCCGGTGTCCTCCTTGCCGGGGGTGATGCGGCGGCCCGCGGCGACGATGCTCCGGTCCCGGGCGACGACGCGGTCGATCTCGTGGCGGGTGTCGGACCCGTTGTGGTCGCGGTGGGCGCGCAGGACGGCGGTCCGTCCGCGGGCCGTGGGGACACCGGGCAGTTCCAGCTCGACGTGGTCGTGCAGCAGGGATGCGCACGCGTCGAGGTCGCCGGCGTCGAGGTAGTCGTACACAAGGCGGACGTGGTCGGTACCGGCTGCGGTGACCAGGTCGACCACCGAATCGGGGGCTGTGCTCGTCCAGACGTCGGCGTGCATGGGACGCCTCCTTTCTCCTCCGCCAGGCACTCTTCCGTAGCGCGCCAACCTTCGCTTATCGCGCCGCTATTCGCCGAGTGATCACGACAGGCACGCGGAAGGATGGACAGACCGTGACGGTTGTGGAACCTTTGGGAAAGTTGATCCCGAGTTCAAGTCGCTTACGAGGTCGGAGGCTCGGTGACCGAGGGCACGCCGCATACGGTCGAGCATGTCCCCGGCGCGTCGCGGCCGCCCTTCCAGTTGCTGGGTCCGCTCCAGGTGCGGGGCAAGGACGGGCCGCTGCGGGTGCCACCCGGGCGGCAGGAGGTGATCCTGGCCGCGTTGTTGCTGGAGGCGAATCGGGTCGTCGGCACCAGCTATCTGGTGGACCTCATCTGGGAGGACAACCCTCCGGAGACCGCGCGCACCCAGGTGCAGATATGCGTGTCCCGGCTGCGGAAACTGCTGGCCGGAGCGGACAGCACGGTCTCGATCTCGACCCGGCCACCTGGTTACGTCCTCCAGGTCGACACCGGCGACGTCGACTCGCTGCTGTTCACCGGCCTGGTCGCGATGGCCCGACGGCATCGTGACGAGGGCGAGCCGGAGAAGGCGGTCACGCTGCTGAAGTCGGCGGTGGCCCTCGGCCAAGGCGATTCGCTGACCGGGCTCGCGAGCGGACCGCTCGCCAACAAAGCCCGCAAGCTCGACGAGGAACGGCTGAGCGCCGTCGAACTGCGTCTGCAGATCGAACTGGAGCTGGGACGGCACGACCGGCTCGTGGGCGAGCTCCAACTGCTCACCCACGAGAACCCGTTGCGCGAGCGCCTGCGCGAGCAGCTGATGTGTGCCCTGTACTGGTCGGGGCGCCAGGCGGAGGCACTGGAGGCCTACCGCACGGGGCGCAGGATCCTCGACCAGGAACTGGGGTTGGCGCCGGGCAGGGAGCTCCGGCGGCTGGAGGCGGCAATCCTCGCGGGTGAACTGCCCCCGCCTGCAAGGGCGATACGGTCCCGCGAAGAAGCGGCCGGGAGCCGCCCGGGTCCGGCACCGGCCTCCGCGGCCGGGCCCGCGGAGGGCGGAAGCCCAGCAGGGTCCGGCAGACCCGGGCCGCACGGCGGTGACGAGTACACCGCGGACCGGAGCGGTGCCGGTGAGCCGCTCCACCTCACCGTCCGGGACGGCTCGCCCGATCCGGCCGAACCCCAGCCGCACGACGCGCGGCCCCAGCAACTCCCCGCTTCGACGTCCGACTTCGTCGCCGACGAGGGCCAGATCGCCGCTCTGGAGCGGGCATTGGCCAGTAACCGGGACCGCAAGGCGGTGGGGCTCGCCGTGATCACCGGCAAGCCGGGCACCGGCAAGTCCACGCTCGCCGTGAACGTCGCGCACCGGCTCGCCGAAATGGGGTTCCCCGACGGTCAGCTCTACTGCGACCTGCGCGGCACCGGCACACCGGCCACCGCCCTTGAGGTGCTGGGCCGCTTCCTGCGGGCGCTGGGCATCCCCGGTCAGCTGATCCCGGACTCGCTGGACGAACGGGCGGAGATGTACCGGACCCGGCTCGCCTCACGCCGCCTGCTGGTGGTCCTGGACGACGCGGCCACCGAGAGCCAGGTGCAACCGCTGCTGCCCGGCAGCCGTGACTGCGCCGTCCTCGTCACCAGCCGGGCCAGGCTGACCGCGCTGCCGGGCGCGCACCGCGTGGAGCTGGACGTGCTGGACGAGGACCGCGCGCTGAGACTGCTGTCCAGCATCATCGGGCCGGAGAGGGTCGAGGGTGAAGCGGCATCCGCCAAGGCTCTGGTCCGTACTGTCGGACGGCTGCCGCTGGCCCTGCGGATCGCGGCGGCCCGGCTCGCCGCCCGCCCGCACTGGACGCTCGCGTCGATGGTGCTCAGACTGGCCGACGAACGACACCGTCTGGACGAACTGGCCCACGGTGAGATGACGATGCGGGCCAGCCTTTCGCTCACGTACAACGGCCTGGCACCGCAGGACCGCGGGCTGCTGCGGATGCTGAGCATGTCCCGGACGCCGACGCTGCCCAGCTGGCTGGCCGGCGCTCTGCTGGAAGACGACCGCCCCGTGCCGTCGGACCTGATGGAACCACTCGTGGACATGCAGATGCTGGACGTCGTCGGTGTGGAGCGCACCGGCGGCTACCGGTACCAGTTCCACGAGATCATCCGGGTCTACGCCCGCGAGCAACTGGCCCTGCACGACGCCCCGGAGACACAGCGGGCCGCGCTCACCCGCATGGCGGGCGGTTGGATGTATCTCGCCCAGGAGGCCCATCGCAAGGTCTACGGCGGTGACTTCACCGTGCTGCACGGCGACGCTCCACGCTGGGTACCGCCCGCTTCCTGCACCCGGGAGCTGCTCGCCGACCCGCTGGCCTGGTTCGACGCGGAGCAGGCTGCCCTCTGCGCGATGGTGGAGCACGCCGCCGACGAGGGACTGCACGACGTCAGCTGGAACCTGGCGACGACCCTGGTCACCCTGTTCGAAGTTCGAGGCCATTACGACCTGTGGGAGCAGACCCATGTGCGGGCGCTGGCGGCCGTACGCAAGGCCGGCAATCTGCGGGGAACCGCGGCCGTCCGCGCCTCGCTCGGCTCGTTGTACCTGAGCCGCAACGAGTTCGGCATGGCACGCCAGGCGCTGGGGTCGGCTCTCGACGTCTTCCAGGCACTGGACGAACCGCAGGGCGAGGCGCTGTGCCGCCGTGACATGGCCCTCATCGCACGGACGAACGGCGAGGACGACACCGCACTCGATCTGTACGAACGGGCCCTGGCCGACTTCGACCGCGCCGGAGACGTGGTGGGACGGGCGATCGTGCTCACACAGAGCGCCCACATACGGATGCGCCGGGGTGACAAGGCCGCTGCCCAGGCCCAGTTGGACGAGGCGCTGGAGATCTACGACGGGGTCGGCTATCAGGGAGGCAGGGCACGGACCCTGCGCAGGGTGGGGCAACTGCTGCTGGAGCGGGGTGAGCTCGATCTCGCGGTGCTGACGTTCACGGAGGTCCTCGAGCTGTGCCGGGACTCCGGCGACGTGATCGGCGAAGGACATCTGCTGCGCGATCTGGGCCAGGCCTTCGTGCTGATGGGGCGGCCCGACCGGGCCAGGTACTTCTTCGACCGGGCCGTCGCGGCCCGGGAGCAGATCATGGACTTCAACGGCGGGGCCCTGGCACGGCTGGATCTGGCACGGCTGCTGGAGGACGAACCGGAGCGTCGCCGGGAGCTGCTGGCCCCTGCGCTGGGAGTGTTCAGGGACCGGGGAATGACGCGGGAACTGGCGGAGACGCGGCAGCTGCTCGGCACCGGCTGAGTCGGGCGGGCGCGGAGGTTTCACGGTCGCGGCCGGCTCGGTACGGGCTTGACGTTCCGCGGGCACGGGGCTGAGGTCCGTCCGTCGGCACGGAGGCCGAGGTCAGCGGGGGCGGAGGCCGAGGAGCAGGCGGGCACCGAGTGTGCTCGGGCCCGAGCCCGACGGGCGGGCGCCCAGGAGTACGTCAGTCCCAGGGGTTGTTGTCCGTGGAGCTGCTGGGGCTGGGGGTGGGGGTGGCCGCGGTCGAGGTCCCGGTCGTCTGGGTGCCGGCCCCCGACGTGTCGTCGGCCCAGCCCACCTGGACACCGATTCCGGTCACGATGACGACCGCGACGGTGGCGAAAGCGGTGCGGAGGGCGTTGCGGGCGGTGGTGTTCTTCGACATCGGACTGTCCTCTCGTCGGTGTTCCGTTTCCTTCTGGACACCAAGTTAGGAATGACCGGATTCACCGCACCGGTCCCGGTCCTATCGCCCCGTTATCACGGTCCGCCGCCCCTATCACCCGCAGCGCGCACCGGTCCCGGCAGGGCGTGGCGCGCTTCTCGTACGCGCCTCTCCGCTATCTCGGGACGGGCCCGGCCGGCCGTGGACCGCGTTGGTCCCGCGATGCCCCCCGGATAGGGCGCGTGTGGAGGATTCCGGCAGAAGCAAGGCACGACAGCCGTCCCGCACAGCGCCCCGGCCCGCAGCCGCTTCCGGGGTTGGCTCTCCCCGACGAGCAGGAGTCCTTTCATGACGCTCACCCTCCCCCAGCAGGACAGCCCGGCGACCACCGCCCCGCTCGGTTCCCTGATACGCGGCCACCGCCTCCGTATCGGGCTGACGCAGCGCGAGCTGGCGGACCTCTCCACCATCAGCGTGCGTGCCATCCGGGACCTGGAGAAGGGGAAGGCCCAGCGGCCGAGAACGGAAACGGTGCGTCTGATCGCCGACGCGCTGAGACTCGGTCCGCGGTCGCGTACGGAGCTGGAGGGGGCGGCCAGAGGGGGCGCGCGGGCGGAAGATGCCGTGCATCGCCTGTCCGTGGTACGGGCGGCGCCGCCCGTACCGCTGTACCCGCAGGTGGGCCGGGAGGCGGAAACCGGCGTGGTCGTGGAGGAGTTGGGGTCGGGCGCCGAACGGCTGGTCACCGTGGTCGGGCTGAGCGGCGTCGGCAAGACCCGGCTCGCCCTGGAAGCGGCTGCCCGCCTGCACGATGCCGGTCTGCCCGTGCTGTGGCACTCCGGTGACGGGGCCGCCGCCGACTGCCTCGGGGCCGGCGACGACCCGCTCCCCCGGCTGGCCGACGCGTGCGCGCGTTTCCTGGGTGGCGGCGGAGAAGCGGGGAACCTGCTGCCCGAACTGGCGGATGTCGTAGAGGCCATCGGCGGACAGGGCACCGTGCTCGTTCTCGACGGCGTCGACACCGGCGGCCTCGACTTCGGCCGGTTGAGCCGTCTGCTGCGGGAGTTCCCCGGCCTGCGGCTGCTGATCACCGGAGAGCGGCCGTGGAGCGTACCCGGTGAACGCCTGTTCCTGCTCTCTCCATTGGAGGCGCCCGCCCCCACCGCCGGGTCCACGGACGCGGCGGCCATCCGGTTCTTCCTCAGCCAGCTCCGGCGGGTGCGCCCCGACATCGTGCCGGACGCGCAGGCGCTCGCCGACGTCGCCTGGATCTGCCACCGCCTCGACGGTCATCCGGCCGCGCTGGAAGCCGCCGCCTCCTGGCTCGCCGTGTGCGATCTGGCCACCCTGCGCGACATCGTCGAATCGGATCCGGCCCCGCTCTTCGACCACCTCGCCGGAGACCCGCACGGCTCCGGCCTCCAGGACCGGGTCGGTCGTACCCTCGCCGCGCTGCCCACCCCTTACCGGGCGCTCGTCGGCGACCTGTGCCGCGCGGCCGACGGGGAGTTCCTGCTCCATGACGTCGTGCGGCTGACCGGCCGCACGCTGCCCGAGTGCGGCCGGCTGATCCGTGAGCTGCTGGTCAGCGGTGTGATCCGGTCCAGCGCGGACAGCGGACGGTCGGGGTTCCGCGTCCTGTGCGTGGTCCGCGCGTCGGCCGGCGCCACGGCTGCCGTCTGACTGCCGCAGACCCGCCGAACTGCTGGCCCTACCGCCGGAGCAACTGCCGCTCCGCACCCGGCTCCGACGGTTGTATGGCTCTACCGGCCCGGCACGACGGACAGGCCGAGGGCGGCCGGTCCGGCCCCTCCCTCCCGGCCCGTCGCCCGCACCGCTCGCACTACCGGCTCCGCACACCCAGGACCGCTCGTCCCCACCGCGACCCACACAGGAGATCCCATGCCGTCCGACGCGACCGTCGCACCCGCTCCGGCCGTCCTCCGGCTGCCGCTCTCGGAAGCCCAGCGTGACATCTGGACGGCCCACGCGCTGGACCGCACCGGCCTGAAGTACAACGTCGGCGAGTGCCGGGACATCCTCGGCCCGGTCGACCCGGCGCTGATGGGGGCCGCCTGGCACCGCCTCGTGGAGGAAGCGGACGTCATGCGCACCCTCCGCTTCGAGGACGACGGCGAATCCGTGTGGCAGCTGATCGACGCCGAACCGGGAGCACGCACCCTCCCGTTCACCGACGTGAGCGCCGCGGACGACCCGGAGCAGGCGGCCTGGAGCCTGGTGGACGCGGCGATCGGCGCCCCCTTCGACCTGACCCGCGAGTCCCCGGTCCGCTGCGCGCTGATCAAGCTGGCGGAGGACCGGTACTTCTACTTCTACGGTTTCCACCACTTGCTGGTCGACGGCGTGAGCGTTTCGATGCTGCTGAAGCGGCTGGTCGAGCTGTACGAGAAGGCGGTCGCCGGCGAGCCGTGGGACGATTCCCCGTTCGGCCGGCTGGCCGACCTCCACGCGGAGGACGCCGCCTGGCGGAGCTCGGCGGAGGCTGCCACCGAACGAGCCGCCTGGCAGGACCACTTGGCCGGAGCACAGGAGATGCCGGACAGCCTGGTACGGGGCACCGGCCGGGCGGTGCCGGCCCGAGGCGCACTGCCCTTCGCCCGGCGCACGGTCCTGGTACCGGCGGCGGAGGCGGACCGGCTGCGGACCGTCGCACGCGCCGAGCGGGTCTCCTGGCCGGTCCTGGTGATCGCCCTGTTCACGGTGTACCTGCACCGCGTCACCGCCCAGGACGAGCTGACGCTCGCACTGCCGGTGACGGGCCGGACCACGAAGGCCGCCCGCAGTACGCCCGGCATGACCTCCAACGTCGTACCGCTGCGGCTGCGGGTGAGCGCCGAGGAGACCCTCCGCACGCTGGTGCGGAGCGTGTCCGCCGAGGTCAAGCACGGTCTGCGCCACCAGCTGACCCGTTACGAGGACCTTCGGCGGGATGCCCGGGTCCTCACCGGATCCCGCAGGCTGACCGGACCCGTGCTCAACATCATGGGTTTCAACGCCGACATGACGGTGTGCGGCCACCCGACGGTCAACCACAACGTGAGCAACGGCCCGGTGGACGACCTCAGCGTCGCGGTGTACGACCTGGGCGCGTCGGACGGCCTGCGGATCGACTTCGACACCCCGGCCGACGGCGTCGACACGGCCGCCGTCGCCTCCCACCAGGATCGCTTCACCACCTTCCTCGCAACCGCCCTCGCTCCGGCCGAGGGGCGGGGGGAGCCGGCCGATCGCAGGGTCGCGGAGCTGGAGGTGTTGTCGGGGGCCGAGCGGGAGCTGCTGCTCGGCCCGTGGGCCGGGCCCGTGGCCGACCGGGACGACGTCTCGCTCGTGGAACGGTTCGAAGCACAGGTCTCCCGCGCACCGGAGGCCGTCGCGCTGATCGACGGCGACCGGCG
>NZ_JBSFFN010000080.1:0-9487 GCF_053596135.1 Streptomyces sp. NPDC001770
ATCAGACTCTTTCGTGTCCGATTCCCGGTCGAAGCGGGTCAAGCAGTTTTCGCTTTCCAGTTCTTCGCTTTCGCGTTTCCCTTTCCGGCGAGTCCAACCCTACCAGACTCTATTTCGTTCCGTTTCCGGTCCGAATTTGATTCCGGCGGCCAGTTGGTGGGCCTTTGCCTTTCGGCTGATTCAACTTTATCAGAGCAATTGGGGACGAATGAACGACCCGGACTCTGCATGAAGGGAATCAAGTGGCTCTGCGGGAATGAACATTCCCTGCAAGAGCGAGATACACATTAGTGGTCGAACCCGAACCTGTCCAGCTCGAGCCAACTAGTAAAATCTACCTCCCCACAACCACTGTGTCAACAGCTTTTGTGGGCGAAGAGGAGACTAGCAGCTCAGCGAGGTCCGACGCACATCCGCCGTGACGTGGCGGGTCACGCGACGGTCGGCAGGGCGGCGGCGCGCTCTGCCGCGGTGACGTCGCCGGTGTCGCCTGCCCGGACCGCGCGGCCGCCCAGCACCTGTACGTACAGCAGAAATGCCAGCTCGGCGGCGACGCCGATGGCGATCCTGGCCCAGGTGGGGAGGGAGGAGGGGGTCACGAATCCCTCGATGACTCCGGACACGAACAGGACGAGGGCGAGACCGATGGCCATGCCGAGCGCGGCTCGGCCCTCCTCCGCGAGCGCGGCACGGCGGGGACGGGGGCCCGGGTCGATGAGGGTCCAGCCGAGTTTGAGGCCCGTACCGGCGGCCACGAAGACCGCGGTGAGTTCGAGGAGGCCGTGCGGCAGGATCAGACCGAGGAAGGTGTCCAGTCGGCCGGCGGACGACATCAGCCCCATGCCGACCCCGAGGTTGAGCACGTTGGTGAAGAGGATCCAGATCACCGGCAGACAGAAGAACGCGCCGAGGACGAGGCACATGGCGGCTGCCTGTGCGTTGTTCGTCCACACCTGGGCCGCGAAGGAGGCGGCGGGGTGGCTGGAGTAATAGGTCTCGTACTCGCCGCCGGGCCGGGTGAGTGCGCGCAGGTCGTCGGGGGCGCCTATGGCGGCCTGGACCTCGGGGTGCGTACCGATCCACCAGCCGATGAGCGCGGCGAGGAGGGTGGAGAGCACCGCCGTCGGCACCCACCAGTGGCGCGAGCGGTAGACCGCGGCGGGGAACCCAGCGGTGAGGAACCGGGTCGCGTCCCGCCAGGACGCCTTGCGGGTACCGGTCACGGCGGACCGGGCGCGGGCAACGAGCTGGGTCAGCCGCCCCTCGGTGCGCGGGTCGGGTGCCTGGGAGTGGATCAGGGAGAGATGGGTGGCCGTCCGCTGGTAGAGCACGACGAGCTCGTCCGCCTCGGTGCCGGTGAGGCCCCGGCCCCGCTTCAGCAGATGTTCCAGACGGTCCCACTCCGCGCGGTGGGCGGTGACGAAGACATCGAGGTCCATGGTGGGTGTCTGCTCCAGGCGAAGGGCGAAGGGGAGTACGGGTCCCGAACACGGCGGCGCGCCGGCGATCAGCTTGGCAGACTGTCGCACAACGGGGGCAGGGGTGGGCGACGAAGGGCGGGGCAATGAGCGAACTCGTGACCGGGGACGCGGTGGTTCTGGAGCTCAGACCGGCACGGCTGCCGAGCAGGGCGCTGGCGCAGGCCATCGACACCGCACTGCTCCTGATCGTCTTCGTCCTGCTCAGCATCGCGCTGGCCCTCGCCACGGCGACGCTCGACGACGCGGCCGTCGCCGCGGTCTCCGTGGCGTCGTTCCTCCTGGTGCTGGTCGGCGGGCCCATCGCGGTGGAGACCCTGAGCCACGGTCGTTCCCTGGGCAAACTCGCCTGCGGTCTCCGGGTGGTGCGCGAGGACGGAGGGCCCATCGCGTTCCGGCACGCGCTGGTGCGCGGGGCGATGGGCGTCGTCGAGATCCTGTCGTCCTTCGGCGCGGTGGCCGCGATCGCGTCCCTGGTCTCCGCCAGGGGCCGGCGGCTCGGGGACGTGTTCGCCGGGACGCTCGTCGTGCGGGAGCGGGTGCCGGACGACCGGTCCCGGGCGCTGCCGCCGCCTCCGCCGTGGCTCGCCGGACGTTTCGCCCAGCTGGACCTGTCGACGGTACCGGACGAATTCTGGCTCTCCGCACGGCAGTACGTGTCCCGCCTGCACCAACTCGACCCCGCCGTGGGGTACGCGATCGGCGAGCGGCTCGCCGGGGAGCTGGCGGCCAGGACGGCCGTGCCACCGCCGGACGGGGTGCCCCATGCGGCCTATCTGGCCGCCGTGCTGCACGAGCGCCGGACGCGCGAGGTACGGCGGATGCTGTCGGCCGAACGCGCGGCTGACCGGACAACGGGGGCAGCGGGGGTGCCCGTACCGGGGACCGGCACCACAGCCGGCGCCACGGGGGGATGGAGTGCGCCCGCGGGTGCTTCCGTCGCCGGCCCGAAGGCCGTGCCGGTCCCGCCCGCTGCACCCGTGGCGCCGGGGCCTCCCGCGACCCCTGCCGCCGCGCCTGCCTCCACCGGCTTCGCGCCGCCTGCCTGAGCCGCCGTCTGCCTGAGCCGCTGCCCGCCTGAACTGCTGTCTGCCTGAACTGCCGTCTGCCTGAACTGCGGTCCGACTGAGCCGCTTCCTGTCCGGGCCGGCGGATTACTCGGCCGGGTGCTCCGGTCGCGGTGCGGGTTTCGGGGAGGGCGGGGATTCGAGGTCTTCGAGTTCGATGCCGGGGGCGGCGAGGACCACGTCCCCGGCGATGTGCACCGTGTGGCGCTCCCCCGTGTTCAGGTCGCCGACCTGGTACGTGTCCACGTGCAGGGGGCCGTTGTCAGTGGGGTGCGCTTCACTGTCCACCAGGGCCCAGGACTGATCGACGGTCAGGGGCGCGAGGACCGGATCCGTGAAGGTGACCAGACGGATGCGGGTCTCGGGGGAACCGGGGGTGAGACGCAGTAGTCGCGTGACGGCGACGAGAAACGCGGGAGAGGTGCCGGAGAAGGCGTGGGCGCGGACGTTGCCCTCGGTCGCCTCGGTGCCGGTGGGGTCGGTCCGTACCCAGGTGACGCCTTCGAGGGCGGCGCCGCGGATCTGCCAGCCGCCCGCGTGCAGTTCCAGACGGATGGGCCGGCCGAGCTCGTCGAGCGCGAGGTCGGTGGAGCCGAGGTGGTCGCCGGAGGGAGCGGTCCTCTGGGCGACGTAGCGCCAGCCGGAAGGGCCGGGGGCGCAGTGGAAGTGCTCTTCACCGAGGGGGGTGCGATCGTGCGGATCGTGGAGCGAATATCGGCCGCGGGGCATGGGGTCCTTCGGGCTGCGCGGGCGGGGTACGGGGCAGGCCCCCGGCACGGGGGTGCGGGGGCCTGCGCTCGGACCTGCTGCTGAGACTGTTCCGGTCGCCGTCGGCCGGTTCCTCCCCTGCGGGGACGGGCCGACGGCGGGCGGGATCAGTAGCGGTAGTGGTCGGACTTGTACGGGCCGTCGACCTCGACGCCGATGTAGGCGGCCTGCTCCGGGCGGAGGGTCGTGAGCTTGACGCCCAGGGCGGCCAGGTGGAGGCGGGCGACCTTCTCGTCGAGGTGCTTCGGGAGCACGTAGACGTCGGTCGGGTACTCCTCCGGCTTGGTGAAGAGCTCGATCTGGGCCAGGGTCTGGTCCGCGAAGGAGTTGGACATGACGAAGGAGGGGTGACCGGTCGCGTTGCCGAGGTTCAGCAGGCGGCCCTCGGAGAGGACGATGAGGACCTTGCCGTCCGGGAAGGTCCAGGTGTGGACCTGCGGCTTGACCTCGTCCTTGACGATGCCGTCGATCTTGGCCAGGCCGGCCATGTCGATCTCGTTGTCGAAGTGGCCGATGTTGCCGACGATCGCCTGGTGCTTCATCCGGGCCATGTCGGACGCCATGATGATGTCCTTGTTGCCCGTCGTGGTGACGAAGATGTCGGCCTGCTCGACGACGTCGTCCAGGGTCGCGACCTGGTAGCCGTCCATGGCCGCCTGGAGCGCGCAGATCGGGTCGATCTCGGTGATGATCACGCGGGCGCCCTGGCCGCGCAGCGACTCGGCGCAGCCCTTGCCCACGTCGCCGTAGCCGCAGACGACGGCGGTCTTGCCGCCGATGAGGACGTCGGTGGCGCGGTTGATGCCGTCGATCAGGGAGTGGCGGCAGCCGTACTTGTTGTCGAACTTCGACTTGGTGACGGCGTCGTTGACGTTGATCGCCGGGAAGAGGAGGGTGCCGTCGCGGTGCATCTCGTACAGGCGGTGGACGCCGGTGGTCGTCTCCTCGGTGACACCGCGGATCTCGGACGCGAGCTGGGTCCACTTCTGCGGGGACTCGCCGAGGGTGCGGTTGAGGAGCGTGAGGATGTGGGCGTACTCCTCGCTGTCCGCGGTGGACGGGTCCGGGGCCGCGCCGGCCTTCTCGAACTCGACGCCCTTGTGAACCAGGAGGGTGGCGTCACCGCCGTCGTCCAGGATCATGTTCGGGCCGCCGGTGGGGCTGTTCGGCCAGGTCAGCGCCTGCTCGGTGCACCACCAGTACTCCTCCAGCGTCTCGCCCTTCCAGGCGAAGACCGGGACGCCGGCGGGGGCCTCGGGGGTGCCGGTCGGGCCGACGGCGATGGCGGCGGCCGCGTGGTCCTGGGTGGAGAAGATGTTGCAGGAGGCCCAGCGGACATCGGCGCCGAGGGCGACGAGCGTCTCGATGAGCACCGCGGTCTGCACGGTCATGTGCAGGGAGCCGGTGACACGTGCGCCGGCCAGCGGCTGCGCGGCGGCGTACTCCTTGCGGATCGACATCAGGCCGGGCATCTCGTGCTCGGCGAGGGTGATCTCCTTGCGGCCGAAGACCGCGAGGGAAAGGTCGGCGACCTTGAAGTCCTGGTTCTGGCTGACCGTCGTCATGGCGGGTCTGCTCCTCGTAAGGGTCGAGGGTGGGCTGGCTGGCTGTGCGGCGCCGGGCATACGAATGCCCGGGACTCGCAGCGCAGTCCGTCGGAGGCCCTCTCTCCCTCGGCCGGTCCGCTTCCGCGGGCCGATCGACCGCCATCAGCAGCGACGTCTGGTACGCGTACGAATCTACACCGAGCAGCCGTGAGCGCACCGGCCCACGGGGGAACGGTGCGCTCACGGGACGCACGGAATGGCTTGAATCAGTGCCCCGGGCCGGAGGGGTTCCCGCTGTCCGGGCCGGCCGGGCCGTCGGTGTTTTCGGCGTCGTCGGTGCCGGCCGCGCCCTCGGCGGGCTGCTCGGCCGCACCGGCCAGGGCGGACCGGCCGGGGTTGGTGCCCTTCGACGCGGCGTCCGCGTTGTAGATGTCGGGCTCCAGGTAGATGACCCGGGCGATCGGCACGGCGGCGCGGATGCGGGTCTCGGCGGCGTTGATGGCGTTGGCGACCTCGGTCGCGGTGTCGTCGTGCTGCACGGCGATCTTGGCGGCGACCAGCAGTTCCTCGGGGCCGAGGTGGAGCGTGCGCATGTGGATGATGCCGGTCACGGTGTCCCCGTCGACGACGGCGGCCTTGATCCGCTCGATCTGCTCGGCCCCTGCCGACTCTCCGAGGAGGAGGGACTTGGTCTCGGCGGCGAGCACGAGCGCGATGACGATGAGCAGGATGCCGATACAGAGGGTGCCGATGCCGTCCCAGACGCCGTCGTCGGTGGCGAGCGAGATCCCGACGCCACCGAGGGCGAGGACCAGACCGATGAGGGCCCCGAAGTCCTCCAGGAGCACGACGGGGAGTTCGGGGGCCTTGGCGCGGCGGATGAAGTCCGTCCAGCTCAGCGTGCCGCGGGTCTGGTTGGACTCGGTGATCGCCGTACGGAAGGAGAATCCCTCGGCGATGATCGCGAAGACCAGCACGCCCACCGGCCAGTACCAGGCCTCGATGGGGTGCGGGTGCTTGATCTTCTCGTAGCCCTCGTAGACCGCGAACATGCCACCGACCGAGAACAGGACGATAGAGACGAGGAAGGCGTAGATGTACCTCTCACGCCCGTAGCCGAAGGGGTGCTCGGGGGTGGCCTGGCGCTGCGCCTTCTTCCCTCCGAGCAGCAGGAGTCCCTGGTTGCCCGAGTCGGCCAGCGAGTGGACGCTCTCCGCGAGCATCGACGAGGAGCCACTGAAGAGGAACGCCACGAATTTGGCCGCCGCGATGGCGAGGTTGGCGGAGAGTGCCGCCACGATCGCCTTGGTTCCGCCTGACGCGCTCATGGGTGCCTGGTGTCCCTTCCTCGGTGCTGCAAACGCGGATCGGTGCTGCGCACGCGGATCGCCGCGGTACGGCCGCACATTGTTGCAGCACCGGGGGCGGACGGTACGTCAGGCCACCACGGTGGCCCGGAAGAGTGTGCCGCTACCTGCCGCTTCGACCGTTTCGCCCGCAGGTACGAAGACCGAGCCGCCCGGAACGAGGTCCAGCTCACCGGTGCGGAGCGAGCCGGCGGTGCAGAGCAGGATCTGCGGGGTGGCGGCGGTCAGGTCGGCGGGTGCGGCGCCGGGCGAGAGGTCGAAGCGGGACAGCCGGAACTCGTCGACCGGGGTCTCGTACGGCTCCTCGCCGGAGGGGGCCGCCTCGGGGCGCAGCACGCCGGGTTCGGTGGCCTCGAAGCGCACGATGCGCAGGAGTTCGGGGACGTCGATGTGCTTGGGGGTGAGTCCGCAGCGCAGGACGTTGTCCGAGTTGGCCATGATCTCGACGCCGAGGCCGTCGAGGTAGGCGTGCGGGACGCCCGCGCCGAGGTAGAGCGCCTCGCCGGGCTGGAGCCGCACGTGGTTGAGGAGCATCGCGGCGACGACCCCTGCGTCGCCCGGGTAGTGGCGGGCGATCTCGGCGTACGGGGCGTGGTCACCGCCGAGGGCTTCGGCTGCTGCGGCGGCCTCGCCGACGGTCGCGGCCATCTCCTCCGGGTCGGCGGTGAGGATCGCGGTGAGCACCTCGCGGAGGGCGGCTTCCTCCGGGTGGGCGCGGAGCAGGTCCGCGTACGGCTTGAGGGAGTCGACGCCGAGTGCCTCCAGCAGGGTGGCGGCCTCGTCGGGCCGGCGGAAGCCGCAGAGTCCTTCGAAGGGGGTGAGGGCGCAGATCAGTTCGGGCTTGTGGTTGGCGTCCCGGTAGGTGCGGTCGGGGGCATCGAGCGGGATGCCGCGGGCCTCCTCGTCGGCGAAGCCGAGCCGGGCCTGCTCCAGGTCGGGGTGGACCTGGAGGGAGAGCGGGGCCCCCGCGGCGAGGAGCTTGAGGAGGAACGGCAGGCGGGGGCCGAACTTCTCGACGGTCGCGGCGCCGAGTTCACGGACCGGGTCGGCGGCGATGACCTGGTCGAGCGGGAGTTCGGCGCCGTCACGGGTGAGCAGGGACGGCGCTCCGGGGTGGGCTCCCATCCACATCTCGGCCTGCGGCTCCCCCGTGGGCGGGGTGCCGAGCAGCTCGGGGATGGCCGTGGTGGAGCCCCAGGCGTAGGGGCGCACGGTGTTGGAGAGCCGGTCCATGGAGTTGTCCTCGGGCTTTCGTGAAGGTGTGCAGGCGTGGCAGGTACGGCGGGTGAGGCAGGTACGGCGGGTGAGGCAGGTACGGCGGGTGGGGCAGGTACGGCGGGTGAGGCAGGTACGGCGGGTGAGGCAGGTACAGCGGGTGAGGCAGGTACAGCGGGTGAGGCAGGTGTGACGGACGGGGCAGGTGTGACGGACGGGAGCGACGCGGGGACGGCGGCTCCGGCATACGGGCGGGCCTCCGGGCTTCCCGGCGGCTGCGCTTCCGGCGCCCCGGGGGCCACCCCTCGTCGGTAAGGCAGGCCAGGCGGTTCAGGCAGGCCATGCAGTTCGGACAGGCCATGCAGTTCGGACAGGCCATGCAGTTCGGACAGGCCGTGCAGTTCGGACAGGTCAGGCGGGGTTCTCGGCGGTCGGCGGCTCGGTGGCCAGCGAGAGGTAGACGGCGGCGAAGTCGGTGACGGCGAGGAGTTCGGCGAGCGCTTCGAGTTCGCTGCCCTCGTCGGGTTCGAGTTCGCTGATGGCCGTGTCGTGGCCGAGGGCGAGTTCGCGGGCGGCCGGGGCGGCGGTCAGGCCGCCGGTGGGCCGGTCCCGGAGGAGGACGACCCGGGCGCGCAGTGCTTCCTGCTCGTCGACGCGGTCGCGGAAGAAGTCCTCGGGGTCGGCTCCGGCGGCGAAGTCCCCGGCGAGCAGGGCGCCGTGCGAGGGCAGCGCTTCGGGGAGGGGCGCGGTGAGCGCGGGGCGGCCGGCGAGTTCGGCGAGGACGGCGGCGAAGCGGCGGCCGACCGGGCCCGCCGCTTCGCCCTCGGTCCACACCAGCGGCAGTGTGTCGGCGAGCTCGGCGGCGAGGGTCTTGGCCGGGTTGCTGTACGTGGCGATCGCGGGCCCGCAGCGTTCGGCGGTTCGGTCCAGCCGGTCCGCGACCTTGCGCAGGTCCTCCTCGGACGCCGCGAGCAGGCCGACCCGGTCGAGCAGCGCGAGGAGCGGGGTGAGCAGGGCCCAGAGGGTGCCGGGGCCCGCCGCCGAGGTCTCGGCGTCGTACTCGCCGTGCGGAGCGGCGGCCATGGGGACGAGGAGCCCGTGGGCCCTCTCGACGGCTTCGCGCAGCGGCGAGCGGGTGGGGGCGACGGCGACGACCGAGCACCCGCGCCGGTACGCCTGTTCGGCGAGGAGCGAGAGGCCGGGTTCGGCACCGTCGGCGGTGGCGATGAGGAGCAGGTCGACCGGGCCGGCCCAGCCGGGCAGGGTCCAGCGCAGCGCGCCGCCGGCCGGGGCGACCCCGGTGGGGCGGATGCGGGTGACCGGTGCGGCGGCTCCCGCGAGGGCGCCGATGATGTCGGCCACTCCGGTGGCGGCGGTACCGGGGCCGGCGACGAGGACGGAGCGCGGCCTGCCCTCGGGGGTCAGCGCTCCGATGCCGGCCTCGGCCGTGTGCAGGGCGGCGGTACGGACGCGGGCGCCGGCCTCGGCGGCCCCGCGCAGGAGCCCTCGGCGGTCGGCCCTGGCCAGGGCGTCCGGAGCGTCGAGCAACGTCTCGTCGAGCATGGCGGTGGGCCTCCGATCACCGTGCGGATCAGTGTGCGGGTGCCGGGCGCGGTCGCGGTCTGTCGCCGCCGGGGGTTCCGGAAGTGCCGGCGACACGTGCCTGGCGTTCCGTCACGCGGGGCGGCGGGCCTCGTCGACGAGGAGGACGGGGATGCCGTCGCGGACCGGGTAGGCGAGACCGCAGTCCGCGCCGGTGCAGACCAGCTCCGGGCTGTCGTCCGCCGTGCGGTCGTCGAGCGGGGAGTGGCACGCCGGGCAGGCGAGGATCTCCAGAAGGCCGGCTTCGAGCGCCATGGGGCGGGTCCCTTCGAACATGCGGTTGAACTTCGCGCGGTTGGGGCGAGGCCAGCCTACCGCCGGGGTGCGGGGGTCGCGGTCCGGCAGGACTACAGCGCCTCGATGGGCATGTTGTACCTGGTCTGCGGAGGAACCTCTACCTTGGTCCGGCTACGCCGGTGGAAGAAGGCACTCCAGAGGATCAG
>NZ_JBSFFN010000081.1:0-8468 GCF_053596135.1 Streptomyces sp. NPDC001770
TCCATACCGGCGATACCGATCGCGGAGAGCAGCGCACCGATCGTGGTCGGGATCAGACAGACCAGCAGAGCGGCCAGCACGATCATCGACTGCTTCTGACCGGCGTAGACCGCGAACGGCTGGAGGCTGACGACGGCGAGCAGGAAGACGATCGTCAGCGACGCCAGCAGGATGTTCAACGCGATCTCGTTCGGCGTCTTCTGCCGTGCCGCACCCTCGACCAGGTTGATCATCCGGTCGATGAAGGTCTCGCCCGGCTTCGTCGTGATCTTGATCAGGACGCGGTCGGAGAGGACCTTCGTACCCCCGGTGACGGCACTGCGGTCACCGCCGGACTCACGGATCACCGGGGCCGACTCGCCCGTGATCGCGGACTCGTCCACCGAGGCGACGCCCTCCACCACGTCACCGTCGCCCGGAATGACATCGCCCGACTCGCAGACCACCAGGTCGCCGACGCGCAGTTCGGTGCCGGGAACCTGCTCCTCCTTCCCGTCGGCGACCCGGCGGGCGACCGTGTCGGTCTTGGCCTTGCGCAGGGTGTCGGCCTGCGCCTTGCCGCGGCCCTCGGCCACCGCCTCGGCGAGGTTGGCGAAGATCGTCGTCAGCCAGAGCCAGGCCGTGATGGCCCAGCCGAACCAGTCCGTGGGGTCCGTGGCCGCGAGCACGGTGGTGAAGACCGACCCGACCAGCACCACGAACATCACCGGGGACTTGACCATCACCCGGGGATCGAGCTTCCGCACGGCGTCGGGAAGCGACCTGAGCAGCTGCTGGGGATCGAAGAGGCCACCGCCGACGCGCCCTTCGCCCTGACGGCCGGTGGGTGCGTCCTGGTGCGGCGCCCGGGACGGGGTGACAGCGGACATGGAGTCCTCTTGCTCTGGACCGGTGGTCATGACGCCAGCCCTTCGGCCAGCGGGCCCAGCGCGAGCGCCGGGAAGTAGGTCAGACCGGTGACGATCAGGATCGTGCCGGCCAGCAGCCCGCTGAACAGCGGCTTGTGGGTGCTCAGGGTTCCCGTCGTCGCCGGTACGGGCTTCTGCGCGGCCAGCGAGCCCGCCAGAGCGAGGACGAACACCATGGGCAGGAACCGGCCCAGAAGCATCGCGATCCCGAGCGTGGTGTTGAACCACTGGGTGTCGGCGTTCAGGCCCGCGAAGGCGGAGCCGTTGTTGTTCGCGCCGGAGGTGTAGGCGTAGAGGATCTCCGAGAAGCCGTGCGCGCCCGGGTTCAGCATCGAACGCGGTGGGGTCGGCAGAGCCATCGCGGTGGCCGCGAAGCCGAGCACCAGGGCCGGGGTGATCAGGATGTAGCAGGCCGCGAACTTGATCTCGCGGGTACCGATCTTCTTCCCCAGGTACTCCGGCGTGCGCCCGACCATCAGACCGGCGATGAACACCGCGATGATCGCCATGATCAGAATGCCGTAGAGCCCCGATCCGGTACCACCGGGCGCGACCTCGCCGAGTTGCATGCCCAGCAGGGCGATACCGCCGCCGAGGCCCGTGAACGAGGAGAGGAACGCGTTCACGGCTCCGGTCGACGTCACTGTCGTGGCCACCGCGAAAATGGACGAGCCACCGATGCCGAAGCGGGCCTCCTTGCCCTCCGCCGCCCCGCCGGCGATGTCGAACGCGGGTCCGTGGTGGGCGAACTCGGTCCACATCATCAGGGCGGTGAAGCCGACCCAGATGAGGGCCATCGTGCCGAGGATCGCGTACCCCTGCTGGAGCGAGCCGACCATCCGTCCGAAGGTTCGGGTCAGGGCGGAGGGGATGAGGAGGATCAGGAAGACCTCGAAGAGGTTGGAGAGACCGTTGGGGTTCTCGTAGGGGTGGGCGGAGTTGGCGTTGAAGTAGCCGCCGCCGTTGGTCCCCAGCTCCTTGACGGCCTCCTGGGAGGCGACGGCGCCGCCGTTCCACTGCTGGGAGCCGCCCGTGAACTGACCGACGTCGTGGATGCCGGAGAAGTTCTGGACGGCACCCGTCGCCACCAGCACCACGGCCCCGACCACCGCGATCGGCAGCAGGACGCGGACGGTACCGCGCACCAGGTCGGACCAGAAGTTGCCCAGCTCGCCCGTGCCCGTACGGGCGAACGCGCGGACGAGCGCGACGGCGACGGCCATGCCGACGGCGGCGGAGAGGAAGTTCTGCACCGCCAGGCCGCCGGTCTGCACGACGTGGCCCATGGCCTGCTCGCCGTAGTACGACTGCCAGTTGGTGTTGGCGACGAAGGACGCCGCCGTGTTGAAGGCCTGGTCCGGATCGATCGACGAGAACCCCAGCGAACCCGGCAGGCCCCCCTGAACCCGCTGCAACAGGTACAGGAAGAGAACGCTCACGACGGAGAAGGCCAGCACCCCGCGCAGATACGCGGGCCAGCGCATCTGCGTGTCCGGATCGGCGCCGACGGCCTTGTACGCCCACTTCTCGACGCGCAGGTGCTTCTCGGAGGAGTAGACGTGGGCCATGTGGTCGCCGAGCGGGCGGTAGGCCAGGCCGAGCGCCACGACGAGCGCGAGGACCTGGAGCACACCGGCGAGAACGGGGCTCATACCGGCCTCAGAACCTCTCCGGATACAGCAGGGCCAGGACGAGGTAGCCCAGCAGGGCGACGGCCACGACGAGGCCGACGACGTTCTCGGCGGTCACAGCTTCGCCACCCCCCTCGCGATCAGGATCACCAGCGCGAAGACCGCGATCGTGGTGACGACGAAGACCACGTCGGCCATTCCATGCTCCTCGGGCCGTGCGTCGGACAGGGCCGCCCCCTGAACCAGCCGGCTCCCCGCGGAAGCCTCCGGCTGGAGCCGGACCCTCGGACACCCAGCAAATCCCCGGTGCTGCCGGTTCCGCCTGCCGTGGACGGGGCGCGGGCCGGCTGCCGGCACGACTTTGACGTACTACGGACAAGGCGGCCGCCCCGGAGGGGAAAGGGGAGGGCGTTTAGCCCGTCCGAGGCGCCTCCCCGCCGCCACGGCCCGGCTGCCCCCGGCGCGCCGCCATGGGCACGCCCCTGCTGCTCCCGCCGCGCCCCGGCTGTCCCGTCCCGGTCCCGTACGGTCCGTCAGGCGGCGTCCGGAGCGGTCGGCGCTCCGCGCGTGAGGATGTCGAGTCCGCGCCGGGTCGTCGCCAGGACGACCCGGTCGCCCGCCCGCAGGACGCGGCCGTGGGGAGGACGCCAGTCGAAGCCGGCGCGTTCGGAGAGGTCCTGGCCTCCGAGGGTGTCGGAGGGGGAGCCGACGTGCGTTCCCGGAACAGCCGAACCCACGGCGAGGACGCGCCACTCGTTTCGGGCGAACGCCTCATGTACGGAGAAGCCCTCGAGCGCCGGATGGCCGGCCACGTCCACCGTGGTGAACAGGAGCACCCCTCGCTCGACCGGCATCACACCCACGACGTGGCGGCCCATCATCGCGGCGGCGAATGCCGGCGAGGCGAGCGCCGAGACGCTCCGGCTACGGGTCACCGCGTCCGGATAGGAGGCGCGCAGGGTGAGCGAGACGGTGGCCGCGAAGTCGTCGTCGTACAGCCGCATCACTGCCCGTACGCCCGAGTTGGCCTCGCGCGCGGCCATGACGATGTCCAGGTTGGCGCTGTCGTCGCTGGTCAGGACGAGCAGGGAAGCGCTCTGCCCGATCCGGGCGAGGTCCAGGGCGCGGGGGCCGGTGGCGTCCTCCAGGATGAGGGGCACACCGAGCTCCCGGGCCACCGCGACGCCCCGCGCCTGCGGATCGCGTTCGACTGCGACGACCCGGTGATGGGCGGAGCGCAGCCGGACCAGGACCCTGGTGCCCACCTTGCCGAGCCCGACGAGCACGATGTGGTCCCGGAGGTCGTCGGCGGGCAGGTGGTTGACCGAGGCGGCGCGGAAGGCGCCGGTCGCGTTGATGGTGGCGGCCACCACGAGCGGGAGGATCGCGATGCCGGTGAAGCCCGCGATCAGCTGGAGGAACTTGCGGGCCCGGGGCTCTGAGGTGGCGGGATCGCCCATCGTGAAGATGTCCAGCAGCGGAAGGTACACCGCCTTCCACAGGGGTATGCCGTCGACGGCCGCGTAGGTCGCGAGGGAGAGCAGCGCCACCACTGCCGCCAGCACACCGAAGACGGAGGTCATCTCGCGCGAGACGAACACCTTCCACGGCAGATGGGTGAGCCGTTCACGCAGCCAGCCGCCGATTCCGCGCGAGGCCGAGGGAGCCTCCAGCGTGCGGTCGGCGGTCACCTCCTCCAGCATCAGCCGGCCGTGTGTGAACTGGCTGTGGTACGCGGTGACGGTGTCCGGCAGGAGCTGGGTTCCGCCGTCCCCCGGGGTCTCCGCGCTGTCCTCGCTGCGCGGATCGTGCCGGTCCGTCCCGGAGAAGACGGCCAGGGTGGCCAGGTCCGCCGTGTGCGGGGGAGTGCCGGCCGGGCGGACCACTCCCCGGAAGACCTTGCCCGCGACCTGGAGGGTGTGGCCGTGGCCGAGCGCCGCCGCGGCGACCAGTTCGGGAACCGCCGTGTCGGAGTCGGAGAGCACCGTGGTCGACGTGTCGAGCGGCAGGCCGGCCGGCGGGGCATCCTGGGGCGGAGCCTCCGGCCGGTTCCGGCGGGCCAGGACGGCACGGTCCAGCAGCTGTTCGAGGTGGCGGCCGCGCTCGCGGTGGTACATCCGGATGACCAGGCGGACGGACGGATTGATGCTCCGGGCGAGCAGGGCCGCCATCATGTTGGTCTGGTCGTCGCCGTAGGTCAGGGCGAGGGCGGCGGCCTGTTCGACCCCCGCCGCCCGGAGCGTCTGCTCGTCCGGACGTGCCGCGACCAGCAGTTCGATGCCGGAGGAGGGGTCCCGGTGGAGCGCGTCGATCTCTCCGCCGTGCTCGTGGTGGCGGGACGGCAAAACGACGGTGACGGTCTCTCCGCACACCGCGTCGAGTTCGACCGCGAGGCGGCGGGCCAGGCCGTCGTCACCGCAGATCACCATGTGCCGCGAGCGCGGGGTGCCGTGCGGGACGGCTGAAGGAGTCGTGATCACACGCGCCAGCCTGCCGTTTCCCTGGTGTTCGATTCCAGCCCGAGTGGAACTCCGGCATCAACGTTCCGTATGGAAAGGGGCGATGACCGAGATCCACCGTCGTTCGCGGGCAGGGCCGGGCACTTCGCGGTCGTCACGCTCCAGCGGTTCGGTCCCCGGGGTTCCTGTGATCAAGTCTGTGATTCGACGATCCGCACTGGTCGCCGCCGCCATCGCGGCCGTCGCGGCCCTCCCTCGGCCTCGCACGCATCCCGCCCGTCGCCTACACGCGATCACGTGTGATGTCCATACGACACCGTGTCGAACTCCACCCGAGTTCATGAAGCAACCAAGTTCTTGTTAGCGCGGAGTTCACCTGTCTAACCTCTCCGGGAGCCGTTCACGGCCCCGGACCCTCGGGCATCGGGGCACCTGACCTTGGGAGTTCGGATGGGCCTTAACGCGCAGGGTTTTGCCATCATCGACACGCCTCCGCTGGACGACCGCACACTGGCCGAGTTCGAGAAACTGCCGCTCGACCCTTACACCGGCTCCACTCAGAGGTACCGCCGCTTCTCCCAGTTCCGGCTTGTCCACGACGGCGAGTGGAAGCTGGAACTGCTGCCGCACCGCCACTTCGCCCAGCCGCGCCAGTTCAACGACCTCGTCGGTGGCCGGATGCGCACCCTGGAACCTCTGACGGGGGACCCCGCGCCGCTCATCGCGGCCGGCGCGGAGGCCCTGGGCCTCGACAAGGACACCGTCTGGCAGCTCAACATCCATCAGTGCCGGGTCGTGTCCACCCCCGATGTCGAGGGCGTCGCCGCACCCGAGGGGCCGCACCGCGACGGGCACGAGTACGGCATCGTCGCCGTCACCCGCCGTCAGAACATATCCGGCGGCGAGACCGAACTCATGCCGCTCGGCGGGGGCGAGCCGTTCTTCCGGACCACCCTCGAGGACGGCCAGGCGATCGCCTTCGACGACCGCCTGATGTTCCACAATGTCACCGACATCGAGCACCTCACCGACGAGGGGGGCCACCGGGACGTGTGGCTGGTGGCGGTCAACTCCTGGGACAACCGCCGCTACGGCGAGGAGTACGAAGCCGAGGTCCGCGCGAGCAACGAGGCGTGATCGGCATGCTGAATCCCGTACTTACGCCCCCGGCCGCTGCGACAGCCGGTGACACCGCGCCCGTCTACGACCGCATCGGCGTCGGCTACTCCTCCGTACGCCGCCCCGACCCACGGTGGGCGCAGCAGATTCAGGAGTCGTTGGGAAACCCCCGCTCGGTCCTCAACGTAGGAGCGGGAACCGGCGCGTACGAGCCGGCCGGCGTGCCGGTCGTCGCGGTCGAACCGTCAGGGGAGATGCGGGCGCAACGGAGCCCGGACGCCGCTCCCTGCGTCGCCGGCAACGCGGAGAGCCTGCCCTTCGACGACCAGAGCTTCGACGCGGTCATGGCGGTGCTGACTGTCCATCACTGGTCGGACCTGGAGGCCGGGATCTCCGAACTCCTCCGGGTCGCCTCCCGATTCGCCATTGTCACGTACGACATGGACGTACAGGCCGACTTCTGGTTCACCCGCGACTACGTCCCGCAGATCGCCGAGGCCGAATGGTCCCGTGTGCCGTCCCTGGACCGTCTCACCACACTCCTCGGACCCTGCGAGGTCACGGAGTTGCCGGTGTGGCACGACTTCACGGACGGGTTCATGACCGCGTTCTGGCAGCGACCGGAGGCCTATCTCGATCCTGCGACGCGTCAAGCCTGCTCGGCCTTCGCGCTGACCGACGAGCAGGCTGTCGCCCGGGGCGTCGCGCGGCTGAGCGACGATCTCGCTTCCGGTGACTGGCATCGCCGTTACGCCGACCTGCTCACGCGCCGGCACATCGACGCGGGCTTCCGTCTGCTCACCGGTGTCTCGCCGTACGCCGCACCGGCGCGAGGTTCGCACGAGAAGGGGATACGCCGATGAGCCGGGACCAGCCGGACAGCGGGCCGGAACCGGGCTGGGACTACGAGCGCCTGGTCGGCATCGCGCAGCGGCACGGCACGCCCGTGCACGTACTGGACTCCGCTCGGCTGGACCGGGCGACGGAGCATCTGCTCGAAGTGCTCGGCGGCCTGGGCCGGCCGGCCCGTGCGTACTACTCGGTGAAGACCAACTACCTGCCGTATCTGCTCCGGCGCCTGGCCGGTCACGGCATGGGCGCGGACATTGTCTCGGGATACGAACTGGAGGCCGCGTTGGCCGCCGGGTTCGACCCGGCGGCCACGGTGTTCAACGGTCCGGTGAAGACCGACGCCGAGCTGGCCACCGCGGTGCGGCACGGTGTGCGGGTCAACATCGACGGCGAGCAGGAAATAGCGGCACTGGAGAGCATCGCCGCCCGGGCGGGGCAGACCGTCGAGGTGGGCATCCGGATCTCTCCCGGCGTGCCGGTGTCGACCTCCTCCGACCCCTCGTACCGGGCCCAGGCCGAGCGGGCGGCGGCCCGCAACCGCTTCGGCTGGCCTGCGGGGTCACCGCAGCTCGCTCGTCTCGTCGAGCAGATCGCCGAGTCCCGCCACCTGTCCCTCACCGCCGTCCACGCCCATCTGAGCAGCCAGATCGTTCACCAGGACCTGATGCTCCAGGCTCTGGGACGCGTGCTGGACGAAGCCGCGGTCCTGCACCGCCGGTTCGGGCTGCGCGAGGTCAACATCGGTGGCGGCTTCGGCGTACCGGGAATCCGACGACCCCGTTCCGGCCCGCTGACCGCACTGTGGATGGCGCAAGGGGGGACCGCCCCCGCACCGGACGACGAACCGGTCCTGGAGGTCGCACAGCTGCTTCCGGAGCTGGACAAGCGGATGCAGCACGCCGGCCTGGAAGGCGTGGCCCTCGCCTGCGAGCCGGGCCGCTGGCTGGTGTCGGACGCCATGGCCATGGTGACGCAGGTGATGTCACGCAAGGAGCTGCCGGAAGCCCGCTGGCTCATCCTGGACGGCGGCAACAACATCGCCCCGTGGGTCGGCAGCGGCGAGATCCACCGCCTGACACCCGTCGGCCGGGACTTCTCGTCCCGGCGGAGTACCTGGTCGGTGGCCGGCCCGCTGTGCTACGAGAACGACGTCCACGCCGCGGCCATGGAGCTGCCGGACGACCTCCGGCCCGGCGACCTGCTGTGCCTCCACGACACGGGGGCCTACTCCCTCGGACGCAGCAACAACTTCATCCGGACCAGGGCCGGGGTCGTCGCTGTCGACAGCGATCAGGAGGAGCTGGTCTGGAGGGCCGAGACCGGCGCGGACGTGTTCAGCCTGGCCGACCCCGCTCCGCCGGGTGCGGTCTCCGGAGCACCGTAATGGTCAAGGGCTACCTGGAGCTCCTGATGAAGGACGACGCAGCCGTGGCTGGTGTTGGCCGAGCCGAAGATGCTGGAGCTGCCCCAGTAGTTGCCGTGCACGAAGGTGCCGGAGC
>NZ_JBSFFN010000082.1:0-7558 GCF_053596135.1 Streptomyces sp. NPDC001770
GTGTCCGTGTGCGGGCGGAGACCCGGCCCGCCGGACACCGGTCCGCGCCGGTGGGGCAGCATGGAAGGACACCGAGCCGAGTGCGGGGCCCCCCCGTGTGTACCGGGTCCTACGGAGTGGTGATGGCCGGCCGCGGGGCCGTCGGCATCCCGCTGCCGATGGCGAAGCTCGGGTGCGGCGGCTGGTTGTAGGCCGTGTTCTGCCAGGCCAGCGCGGTGCGGTACTGGGTGTCGTGGAGCAGCGTGGTGATCCGGGTCGTGGTCTCGTAGGGCGTGGAGTAGATGCGCAGGGCGGTGTTGTTCGTCGTCGGCCAGACGACCTCCTCGCGCCAGTCGCCGAAGAGGTCTCCGGAGATCGCGGGGGTGGCCTTCGTGCCGTTGTTGGCGTGCACGGAGGCGCCGGTGAGCAGCCGGGTGTCGGACGAGGTGCCGTACTTGTCGATGTGGGTGGAGTCGAGCAGTTCGCGTGTGGTGTCGCCGTCCCACCAGGTCAGGAAGTTGGTGCTGGAGGGCTTGCGGCTGGCGACCACGGCGCCGGTGGGGCTGCGTACGCCGTCGGCGGCCGAGGACCAGGATTCGGCGCCGGGGCTGCCGGACCAGATGTCGTCGGAGACGCCCCGCCCGTTGTCGCCGGAGGCCGGGGTCGACCACAGGATCTGTCCGGTGCGTGCGTCGGCCATCCAGGACGAGGGTTTGGAGGCGTCCTCGTCGACCTTGAACTCCTCCAGGCCTGCCCGGGAGGGGTCGAGGTCGCCGACGTGCTGGGCGTCACCGTGGCCGTTCTTGGTGGTCCACAGGGAGGAGCCGTTGTCGTCCACGGCCATGGAGCCGTACACGATCTCGTCCTTGCCGTCCGCGTCGACGTCGGCCACGGACAGTTGATGGTTGCCCTGGCCGTCGTAGCCCCGGCCGGTGTTGGTGGAGCTGTTGGTGTCGAAGGTCCACCGCCGGGTGAAGGCGCCGCCGCGCCAGTCCCAGGCGGCGATGACGGTTCGCGTGTAGTAGCCGCGCGCCATGACGAGGGAGGGCCGGGAGCCGTCGAGGTAGGCCGTTCCGGCGAGGAAGCGGTCGACCCGGTTGCCGTACGAGTCGCCCCAGGAGGAGACGGTTCCGCGCGCGGGGACGTAGTCGACGGAGCCCATGGCGGCGCCGGTGCGGCCGTTGAACATGGTCAGGTACTCGGGGCCGGTGAGGACGTAGCCCGAGGAGTTGCGGTAGTCGGCGGAGGCGCTGCCGATGGTGGTGCCCTTGCCGTCGACGGTGCCGTCCGAGGTCTTCATGGCGACTTCGGCCTCGCCGTCGCCGTCGTAGTCGTACACCTGGAACTGCGTGTAGTGCGCGCCCGAGCGGATGTTGCGGCCGAGGTCGACGCGCCACAGCCTGGTGCCGTCGAGCTTGATGCCGTCGACGACGGTGTTGCCGGTGTAACCGGACTGCGAGTTGTCCTTGGCGTTGGTGGGCTGCCACTTGAGGACGAAGTCGAGGGCTCCGTCGCCGTCCAGGTCGCCCACGGAGGCGTCGTTGGCCTCGTAGGTGTAGGCGACGCCGTCCGGAGTGGTGCCGCCGGCGGGCGGGGTGATGGGCACGTCCTTGTATCCGGTACGGAACTGGATGGCGTGGACGGAGTCGGCCTGTTCGACGCCGCCGACCACGGCGCGGACGGTGTAGTCCGCGGTGGCGGGCGCGTCGGCGTGGAAGTAGTTGGTCGAGCCGGTGATGGGCGAGGCGTTGACCTTGGTACCGGCCCGGTAGACGTTGAACGAGACGGCGTCGGGGTCCGTGCCGAGCCACCGCCAGCTGATCAGGTTGCCGCTGTCGGTGTGCACGCTGACGACGCCCCGGTCCAGCGCCTCGGCCTGCCGCAGGGTCGCGGCGTGCGAGGTCTGGCCCGCGGCGACGAGGCCGGCGGCGGCGAGGAGACCGGCGGTCAGCGAGCTGAGGAGCGCGCGGGTCCGGGCGGTCCTGCGGCGCCTGCCTCGTGGGTGGGGGGAACGGGCTGAAGCGGATGTGGGGTTCACGGTTCGCACTTTCGGCCGGGGGCGGGTGACGGTTGCGTACGTCAGTCGCCCCCGGCCGCGCAAAGGTTGCCGCCTCCCGCGCCGTCTTCGGTCGCCACCGCGTAAGGCTGCCGCCCCCGGCGCCGTCTTCGGCCGCCCGCCGGCCGCCCCGTGCGGGTCACCCGGCGCAGGGGGCGACCCGCGCAGGGCGGCCTGCACCGCTCAGCCGCCGTCGGGCGTCGCCCTCGGCAGGGCCTTCTCGCGGCTCCGCCGTCCCGCGCCGCCCGCCCGTACCCCGATGCCGGCGGCGTTCGCGGCCGAGTGCAGGGAGCGGAGGGCGACGAGGAGGAAGCCGATGTCGTCGAGGTAGACGGGGTCGGGGATGAGGTCGACCGGTGAGATCGTGTAGATCACCGCGGCCCAGAACAGGGCCT
The DNA here is from genome assembly GCF_053596135.1 of Streptomyces sp. NPDC001770. Lineage (NCBI taxonomy): Bacteria > Bacillati > Actinomycetota > Actinomycetes > Kitasatosporales > Streptomycetaceae > Streptomyces > Streptomyces sp. NPDC001770. The sequence continues at coordinate 2,431 of NZ_JBSFFN010000082.1, forward strand.
TGGACCGGAGCGGTATCCCGGCGTCGGTGAGGAGTTTGCGGGCACGCACGACGCGTACGAGCAGGACGGCGGCGACACCCATGGTGAGCAGCGCGGCGACGGCGCCGATGACGAGCCAAGCGGTGAGGTCCATGGCTCATCGTCTACCCGCTCGCGGTCCGCGCACGGCACCCGGTCGGTAACAGCCCGCCCCTCGGCTCGCCCCCTCAGCCGCGCTGCCCCGCCTTGCGGCGGTCACGGCGCTTGAGCGCGCGCCGTTCGTCCTCAGCGAGGCCGCCCCACACCCCTGTGTCCTGGTTGTTGTCGAGGGCCCATCGCAGGCACTGCTCCCGTACGGGGCAGGTGCGGCAGACCGCCTTGGCGTCCTCGGTCTGGACGAGTGCGGGCCCGGTGCTTCCGATCGGGAAGAAGAGGTCCGGGTCCTCCTCGCGGCAGGCCGCTCGTGTGCGCCAGTTCTCCATGGTTCCCACTTCCGGTGGCCGGTTGCGTGTTTTCGTCTCCGGTTCTCGGGTGACCGACAGCGGGGAACCGAAACCGGCTACCACCGAAAAGTTGCCTCCGGGGGGCGGTGCAGGGCGAGCAGGGCCTGGTCGTCCTGCGGCCGGTCGCCGGTGTGGCGGCGGACGTCGCGGATCAGGGCGTCGAGGATCTGTCCCGGGGCGACCGGGTCGCCCAGGGCGATGCGGCGCCGGGCCAGGACGGGCAGCCGCTGGGCGGCGTCGTAGAACGTCCCCGTGCTGTCCCTCGACTCGCTGACGCCGTCGGTGTAGAGGACCAGGGTGGCTCCGGGCGGGAAGGCGAAGGTGTCGATGGGCGCGGTCCAGTCCCGCAGCGCGCCGATGCCCAGCGGGGGCGCTTCCTCGGAGGGTTCGAGCAGGGTGGCGGTGCCCTCGACGTCGAGCAGCACCGGCGGCGGGTGCCCCCGGTTGACGATGCGTACGGACGACAGGTCGGCGGCGAATTCGGCGAGCAGGCCCGTGGTGAACCCCTCGGCCCGCTCGAGTCCGCCGCGGCGGTCGCCCTCGCGGGTGAGGGCCCGTTCCATGGCGCGTGTCAGGGCGGCGAGGTCCTCGGCCTCGTCGGCGGCGTACCGGAAGGCGCCGAGGTCGGAGCAGACGGCGCTCACCGCACCGAGGCCCTTGCCCCGGACATCGCCGATCAGGGCGCGGATGCCGTGCGCGGTGTGCTGGACGACGTAGAGGTCGCCTCCGATGAGGGCCTCGTCCTCGGCGGGGACGTAGCGTGCCGCGACCCGCAGGGAGCCGATCCGCTCGGGCGGGTCGGGGAGGACGGCGCGCTGGGCGACGGCCGCCACCTGCCTGGCGCGCAGGGTGTGCGCGTACTGCCGCTCCAGCCTCCGGTTGATGAAGAGCGCCAGCACGGTCACGGCCACCAGGGTGAGCTGGTTGGCCACCCCCCGGCGCCAGCCGAAGGTGCCGTCGACGCGGGCGAGGACCGCGTGCACGGCCATCGCCACGAGCCCGGTCAGGATGATGCCCCGGGGACGCAGGAGCGGTCCCGCGAAGACGGGCGCGGCGATGAGCAACGGCGCCGAGGTCACCTCGTGCGGGGTGAGCAGGTCGACGACGACCGCCAGCACGATGACGCCGGCGGGGATCCACAGCACACTCCTCGACTGCACCACTCCCCCACGCTGCACGCCCCGCCCCCGGACCGCATCCTGGCGGGACGCGATCGGGCGGTGCGGCGCGGGGCGGAGAAGGGGCCGTGATCAGCGCTCTGCGTAGGGCAATGGCCAAGACGGGGAGGACTCATCAGACGCTTTCACCTGAATTGCCCTGATACGGGGGCGTCAAGAGTTTCCCCGTCTTGGCTCAGCGTCGATCCGGACGGATAGGGTGAGCGATCCGGTGCACCGGCCACGGGGGCAATCCCGAAGGCATGTGTCTGGTGGCACCTTGTACGAGACCCGAGCGCCTTCAGGGGGAAGGCGCCGCGTGGCCCCGACGGAGGATTCGGACAACCGTGGACGCGCAAGGCCGTGGGCGGGCGGACGACATCGACCCCGCAGACCAGTGGGTGCTCAACCCGAGCACCGGCGAATACGAACTGCGATTGACCCCTTCCGCACCGCAACCGGGCAGAACGGGTGTTCCGAGCCCGCGGGGGCCGGTCCGGGGGGAGGGTGGCGGCTCCGGCCGTACGCAGGCCGGGCCCGAGCGCGACACCCGGACGCCGGGCCGCACGGAGTCGCCCGCCGGCCTTCCGTCTCCGCGCAGGCGCAGGGGAGCTCCCGCCGAGCCGCCGGGGCGCCGGGGGGCGCGGACCAAGCGGAAGCCGAGGACCAAGCGCGTTCTGCTCTGGACCGGCGGCACGATGGCCTTCGTCCTGGTGGCCGTGTCGGCCGCCGGGTACGCCTATCTCAAGCACCTCGAGGGCAACGTCACGACCACGGACGTGGGGGACGCCGGGGCCGCGGGCTTCAGCAAGGACAAGGCCTTCAACATACTGATCATCGGCACCGACAAGCGGACCGGCGCCGGCAACGAGGGCTACGGCGACACCGGCAGCGTCGGCCACGCCGACACCAACATCCTGCTGCACGTCTCCGAGGACCGGACGAACGCGACGGCGCTGAGCATCCCGCGCGACCTCATCGTCGACGTACCGGACTGCCCGACCAAGCAGGAGGACGGCACCGAGAAGATCGTGCCGGGGACGCAGCACGTCCGTTTCAACACCAGTCTCGGCCAGGACGGCCGCGACCCCGGCTGCACCATGCGTACGGTCAAGGAGACCACCGGCATCACGGTGGACCACTTCATGATGGCCGACTTCAACGCGGTGAAGACGCTGACGACCGCGGTCGAAGGCGTCGACGTGTGCCTCGCCAAGGACGTCGACGACGCCGACTCGCATCTGAAGCTCAGCAAGGGGACGCACACCATCCAGGGCGAGCAGGCGCTGGCCTTCCTCCGTACCCGGCACAGCTTCGGCAACAAGGGCGACCTCGACCGCATCGCGGTCCAGCAGCAGTTCCTCGGCTCGCTGATGCGGAAGATGTCCTCCAGCGACACGCTCACCAGCCCCACCAAACTGGTGAAGCTCGCGGAGGCGACCACCAACGCGCTGACCGTGGACACCGGCATCGGCAAGCCCAGCACGCTCAAGGACATGGCGCTGGAGCTGAAGAAGGTCCCGCCGAAGAACATCTCCTTCACCACGGTGCCGGTGCTCGACAACCCGGACGAGCACCCCCCGGTGACGGTGATCCTCAACCAGGCGGCCGCGCCTCCGGTCTTCCAGGCCATCTCCGACGACGTCTCCCTCACCGAGGTGAAGCAGAAGAAGAAGAAGGAAGAGGCCGCCTCGGTCGCCGCCCGCCTCGCGGGCACCCAGTCCGCCGCGGGGGACGTGCGGGTACGGGTCCTCAACGGCGGCGCCGAGGGCGGCTCTGCCGGGAAGACCGTGGAGTGGCTCCAGAACGAAGTGGGCGTGACCAAGTCCGAGAACGGGGCCAACGCTCCGGAGAAGCTCGCGAGGACGACGCTGGAGTACGCCCCCGACCAGGCTGACCAGGCCCGCAGGCTCGCCGCGCTGATGGGCCTGTCCGGATCGGCGATGAAGCCCGGTGAGAGCGTCGACAACGCGCAGGGTCTGCCCGCCATGACGCTGACCCTCGGCAAGGACTTCAAGGGTGCGGGGGTCTCCCTCACCGCTCCGGTGAAGCCGCCGGAGGTGACCAAGTCCACGGCCGACCAGGCGAAGTGCGCGAAGTAGCCTGCTGACGGAACGGTCCGGCCGAAAAGCCGGGCCGGGTTCCGCCGCTCCGTGTGCGGCGGAACCCGGCCCGTTCCCGTGCGGCCCGCACCCGCGGGTCACCCGGGACGACGGTCACGGCAGACGGATCGGGGCGGGCAGCAGGGCCCGTGCGGGCACCGGCCGCCACTGGCGGCCCCCGTCGCCGGTCGCGGCGACCCTGCCGAAAGCCTGGTCGCCGAAGTGGAACGCGAACCCGTACGTCCGCGGCGTACCGAGCAGCCCCAGCAGGGTCGTGCGGGCCTTCAGGACGCCGTCGACGTCCGTGTCCGGCCCGGAGGGCCACTCGGGGTGGGCGATCTGGGCCGGGGTGTGGAAGGCGTCGCCGAACACCAGGACGCGCCGGCCGGCGCCGGCCGAGATGACGTACGTGGTGTGCCCCGGGCTGTGGCCGGGGGTGATCACCGCGGTGACGCCGGGCCACACCTCGGCACCGTCGTCGAACCGTCGCAGCACACGCGCCATGGGCACCATGAATCCCTCCCAGGACGGTGCCCCGACCTCCACCTCACCGTTCCAGAACGGCTCCCACTCGGCGTCCGCCACGAGGTAGTCGGCACGGGGGAACGCCTTGCGCATCCGCCCGTCGTGCCCCGGGACGAAGCCGAGACCGGTGTGGTCCGTGTGCAGGTGGGTGAAGGCCACCGTGTCGATGGACTCCGGCGCCACCCGCAGCGCCCGGAGGGTCCGCAGCAGCGCTCCGCCCCGGGAGACGCCGAACGAGGGCGCCAGTACGTTGCCGCCCAGCCCGACGTCGATCAGCAGCCGGCGGCCGCCCCGCTCCACGAGGACGCCGCCGGCCGAGGCGGCGATCCGTCCGGAGGGGGCGAGCGCCCCCGGATTCTCCTTCCAGTACGAGGCGGGGACGGCGGGCAGGAAGCCCACGGGGTCCAGCTCCATCGCGGCGTCGACGACGTAGGTGAGCCGGACGTCTCCCACCGTGAGGGTGCGTACGGCCGACTGGTCCGCGAGGCGCCCGGTACGGGGCGGGGCGTCGCCGGTGCGGAGCCTGGTGTCCGCGGCGGATGCCGCCCCTGGCACGGCGCCCGCGAGCGGGACGGAGAGCGCGGCTCCGGAGACGAGCGCGGTGCGCAGCACTCGGCGGCGGGAAGGGAGGGAAGGGGCGGGTGTGCTGTCTGTCATGGCCGGGCTCCTTCGTCCACCGTCCGGATGGGGGTCCGGACGGGGGCATCGGGTGGGGGCGTCGGTGGGAACGGGCGGGTGGGGACGCGCGGGTTCAGCCGGTGTTGCGGAGGCCCGCCGCGACACCGTTGACGGTGAGGAGGAGGGCGCGGGCGAGGAGCGGGTCGGCTTCCTCGCCGGCCGCCGCCGCGTCGCGCTGACGCTT
>NZ_JBSFFN010000083.1:0-7353 GCF_053596135.1 Streptomyces sp. NPDC001770
GTTCATCCTCGCCGACACCCCCGGCCACGTGCAGTACACCCGCAACATGGTCACCGGCGCCTCCACCGCCGAACTCGCCGTCGTCCTCGTCGACGCCCGCAACGGCGTCGTCGAACAGACCCGCCGCCACGCCGCCGTCGCCGCCCTCCTGCGCGTCCCCCACGTCGTCCTCGCCGTCAACAAGATGGACCTCGTCGGATACGAGGAGCCGGTGTTCGCCGCGATAGCCGAGGAGTTCACCGCCTACGCGGCCTCCCTCGGGGTCCCGGAGATCACCGCGATCCCCATCTCCGCGCTGGCCGGGGACAACGTCGTGGACCCGTCCGCGCACATGGACTGGTACGGCGGCCCGACGGTCCTGGAGCACCTGGAGACCGTCCCGGTCAGCCACGACCTCACCGAGTGCCCCGCGCGCTTCCCGGTGCAGTACGTGATCAGGCCGCAGACCGCCGAGCACCCGGACTACCGGGGCTACGCTGGCCAGATCGCCTCCGGCGTGCTGCGGGTCGGCGAGCCCGTCACCGTACTGCCCTCGGGCCGTACGACGACGGTCGCGGGCATCGACGCACTGGGCGTGAGCGTGGACACCGCGTGGGCCCCGCAGTCGGTGACCGTGCGGCTGGCGGACGACGTGGACGTCTCGCGCGGCGACCTGATCGCCCCGAGCGGCAGCCTCCCGGCCGCCACCCAGGACGTCGAGGCGACCGTCTGCCACGTCGCGGACCAGCCGCTCAAGGTCGGCCAGCGGGTGCTGCTGAAGCACACCACGCGCACGGTCAAGGCGATCGTGAAGGACATCCCCTCGCGGCTCACGCTCGACGACCTCTCCCAGCACCCCGCCCCGGGGCAGCTGGTCGCCAACGACATCGGGCGGGTGGTGGTACGTACCGCCGAACCGCTCGCGCTCGACGCGTACGCCGACTCCCGGCGTACCGGCTCGTTCCTGCTGATCGACCCCGCGGACGGTACGACCCTCTCGGCCGGCATGGCGGGCGCCTCGTTCGCCGAGGCCGCCCGGGGCGCGTCCGTACCCGAAGCGGCCGACGACGACGCCGAATGGGACTTCTGATGGGAACCGATTTCTTCTCCTCCTTCGCGAAGGAAGGCGGCCGGGTGGGCAGCGGCGCCCTCGGCAGCGGTCAGGGCGGGGTGGCGCGATGTGCGCGATGACGTACGCGCACTGCCTGCGCGCCCTCCCGCACCACACGCACCGCCCGTACAGACGAAGACCTGCCGACCGCCCGGCCGCGCCCTCGGAGACCCGAGGGACGTAGAGCCCGGCCAACGAGAGGAAAGCCTCCCGTGCCAGCCACCCGTACCACCGTCCGCCGCAGCCTCGTCGCTGCCGCCGCACTGCCGCTGCTCGCCGTGGTTCTCACCGCCTGCGGCTACGGCTCCGAGTCGACCGACGACGACTCGAAGAAGACGGACGCCGCCGCCACCGCCGGGGCGAAGAAGCTCTCGGCTGACGCCGTGAGCATCGGGTACTTCCCGAACCTCACGCACGCCACCGCCCTGGTCGGAGTCCAGGAGGGCACCTTCCAGAAGGAGCTCGGCGGCACGAAGGTCAAGACCTCGACCTTCAACGCGGGCCCGTCCGAGATCGAGGCGCTCAACGCCGGTTCGATCGACATCGGCTTCATCGGCCCCTCGCCGTCCATCAACGGCTTCACCAAGTCCCAGGGCAAGGGCCTGCGGATCATCGGTGGTTCGGCCTCCGGCGGCGTGAAGCTCGTCGTCAACCCGGACAAGATCAAGACGCTGGCGGACCTCAAGGGCAAGAAGATCGCCACCCCGCAGCTCGGCAACACGCAGGACGTGGCGTTCCTCAACTGGATATCCGAGCAGGGCTGGAAGGTCGACGCGCAGAGCGGCAAGGGCGACGTCTCCGTCGTCCGCTCGGACAACAAGGTGACGCCGGACGCCTACAAGGCCGGTTCCCTGGACGGCGCCTGGGTGCCCGAGCCGACCGCGTCCAAGCTGGTCTCCGAGGGTGCCAAGGTGCTGCTCGACGAGACGACGCTGTGGCCGGACAACAAGTTCGTCATCACCAACATCATCGTGTCGCAGAAGTTCCTGACCGAGCACCCCGACGTGGTCGAAGCGGTCCTGCGCGGTTCGGTGAAGACGAACAAGTGGATCAACGCGAACCCGGACCTGGCGAAGGCGTCCGCCAACAAGGCGCTGGAGGCGCTCAGCGGCAAGGCGCTCGCCCCGGAGATCCTGGACCCGGCCTGGAAGTCGATCCTGGTCACCAATGACCCGCTGGCCGCCACGCTGAACGCGGAGGCCGACCACGCGGTGAAGGCGGGCCTGCTGGAGAAGCCCAGCCTGGACGGCATCTACGACCTGACCCTGCTCAACAAGGTCCTGAAGGCCGAGGGCGAGCCCGCGGTCGACGACGCCGGTCTCGGCGTCAAGTAGTCCGTCCGCCCACCCGAACCAGGATTCCCAGGAGGTGACGACCATGGCGACCAGCACCCTCACCAAGGCCGAGGACCGCGCGTCGGTCGAGCACGCCGCTCGTATCACCCACGTCTCGAAGTCCTTCGCCGGACCCACCGGTCAGCAGCTCGTCCTGGACGACATCACGCTCGATGTCGCTCCCGGCGAGTTCGTCACCCTCCTGGGAGCCTCCGGGTGCGGCAAGTCGACACTGCTCAACCTGGTGGCGGGACTCGACCGCCCGTCCGCGGGGTCCATCGAGACCCCCGGCGGGCGGCCGGCCCTGATGTTCCAGGAGCACGCCCTCTTCCCGTGGCTGACCGCGGGCAAGAACATCGAACTCGCCCTGCGGCTGCGCGGGGTATCGAAGGCCGAGCGCCGCCCCGAAGCGGAGCGGCTGCTCGAACTCGTACGCCTCGGCGGGGCGTACGGCAAGCGGGTGCACGAGCTCTCCGGCGGTATGCGCCAGCGGGTCGCGATGGCCCGCGCGCTCGCCCAGGACAGCCAACTGCTGCTGATGGACGAGCCGTTCGCGGCGCTCGACGCGATCACCCGCGACGTGCTGCACGACGAACTCACCCGGATCTGGCGGGAGACCAACGCCTCGGTCCTCTTCGTCACCCACAACGTGCGCGAGGCGGTGCGTCTCGCGCAGCGGGTCGTGCTGCTGTCGTCCCGGCCGGGACGGATCGCCCGCGAGTGGACGGTCGGCATCGAACACCCGCGCCGCATCGAGGACTCCGCCGTGGCGGAGCTCTCCGTCGAGATCACCGAAGAACTGCGTGGGGAGATCCGCCGCCATGGCCAGCACTGACATCAAGTCCGCCGGACCGGCGGGCGGGGCCGGTACCGCGAAGCGTGACGACCTCGCGGGCCTGGAGGCCGGACTCGACGCGCTGGACGCCGTACAGGTCCGGCGCACCCCGGTACGGGAGATCCTCGGCCAGAAGGTGCTGCCGCCGGTCCTCGCGGTGGTCCTGGTCGTCCTGGTCTGGCAGGTGCTGGTCTGGGCGAAGGTCACCGACGACTACAAGCTTCCGCCGCCGTCCGCCGTCTGGGACAGCGCGTCCGACATGTGGGTCAAGGGCACGCTGCTGGAGGTCATCTGGACCAGCGTCTCGCGCGGTCTGCTCGGCTTCGTGCTCGCGGTCCTCATCGGCACCCCGCTCGGCCTGCTGGTCGCCCGGGTGCGGGTCGTCCGCGCGGCGCTCGGCCCGATCCTCTCCGGTCTCCAGTCGCTGCCCTCGGTGGCCTGGGTCGCCCCGGCCGTCATCTGGCTCGGTCTCGTGGACCGGACGATGTACGCGGTGATCCTGCTCGGCGCCGTACCGTCGATCGCCAACGGCCTGGTCTCCGGCGTCGACCAGGTCCCGCCGCTCTTCCTCCGCGCGGGCCGCACCATCGGCGCCACCGGGCTGCGCGGCACCTGGCACATCGTGCTGCCGGCGGCACTCCCCGGTTATCTCGCGGGGCTGAAGCAGGGCTGGGCCTTCTCCTGGCGCTCGCTGATGGCCGCCGAGATCATCGCCTCCTCCCCCGATCTGGGCCTGGGGCTCGGCCAGTTGCTGGAGAACGGCCGCAACAACTTCGACATGCCCGGCATCTTCCTGTCGATCCTGCTCATCCTGTTCGTCGGCGTCGCGATCGACCTGCTGATCTTCAGTCCGCTGGAGCGGTGGGTGCTGCGCAGCCGCGGTCTTCTCGTCAAGAACTGAGTCATCCCCATGCACGCACCCGTCCTTCTCGTCATCGCCCACGGCAGCCGCGATCCGCGGCACGCGGCGACCGTGCACGCGCTCACCGCGCGGGTACGGTCGCTGCGGCCGGGGCTCCGCGTGGAGACGGGTTTCCTCGACTTCAACGCGCCGTCGGTGCCCCGGGTACTGGAGCGCCTGCACGCCCTGAGCACCTCGGGCGAGCCGGGCACCCCGGGTGTGGAAGAGGTCGTCGCGCTGCCGCTGCTGCTCACCCGGGCCTTCCACGCCAAGACCGACATCCCCTCGGTACTGCGGGAGGCCCGGGGCCGGCTGCCCCGGCTGCGCATCCGGCAGGCAGGCGTCCTCGGCCCGTCGCCGCTGCTCCACTCCGCTCTGGAGCAGCGGCTGTACGAGGCCGGGCTCACCGCCGCCGACAAGCGCTCGACGGGGCTGGTCCTGGCCTCGGCGGGCTCCACGGACCCGGAGGCGATCGCAGTGATCGCTGAAATCGCGCGGGAGCTGCGGCACACCGGTTGGTGCGCCGTGCGGCCTGCGTTCGCCTCCGCCAACGCGCCCGGTGGGTTCCCCCGCACCGGGGACGCGGTGCGCGCGCTGCGCGCCGAGGGGGTGGCCCGGGTCGCCGTGGCGCCGTACGTCATCGCGCCCGGCCGGCTTCCGGACCGGATCGTCGCGGGTGCGGCCGAGGCCGGCGCGGACACGCTCTCCGAGGTGCTCGGGGCCTCCCCGGCCCTGGCCCGGCTGCTGCTGGCGCGGTACGACGAGGCACGGGCGGCCCGCGCCCTCTCCCTGTCGGCCTGACCGCGACCTCGTGGGGCTCGCGGACCTGGCGGGGCTCGCGTGGCCAGCGGGGCCCGTCGGCCGGAAAGCGTCCCCCGGGGACCGACCCGGCTCCACGTCCACATCCCGGACCGATATGGTCCACAGGCCGGATGCATGGATGTAAGGAGCAACCATCGTGACCACAGCCCCCGTCGCCAGTCCCCACTCCTTCCCTGCCGGGCCCTCCCCCGAGGAGCCGGTCCCGGTGATCCACGCCGACGAGGTCGCCGTGGTCCGTGACGGCAGGGCGATCCTTGACACCGTCTCGCTCACCGTCCGGCAGGGCGAGCACTGGGCGCTCCTGGGCGCGAACGGCGCCGGCAAGAGCACTCTGCTGGGGCTGCTCGGCGCGGTCACCCACCCCACCCGGGGTTCGGTGCAGGTGCTCGGCAGGACGCTGGGCCGGGTGGATCTGCGGGAGCTGCGGACGCTGCTCGGGCACGTCAACCCCCGTCACCCGCTCCAGTCGGCCCTGACGGTGCGCCAGGTCACCTTGACGGGTCTCACCAACTCGGTCGAGCCGCTGCCGCGCTGGACGCCGACGGCCGACGAGCGGGCGCGGGCGGACGAGCTGCTGGCGATGCTCGGGATGGGCGGCAAGGAGGCCTCGCGCTGGCCGGCGCTCTCCCAGGGCGAGCGGGGCAGGACGCTGATCGCGCGCAGCCTGATGCCGAGCCCCCGGCTGCTGCTCCTCGACGAACCGGCCACCGGCCTGGACCTGGCAGCCCGGGAACAGCTGCTGGACAGCCTGGACGCCTTGCGCGAGGAGCACCCGGAGCTGGCGACGGTGCTGGTCACGCACCACCTGGAGGAGCTGCCCGCGTCCACGACGCACGCGATGCTGCTGCGCGGCGGGAAGTGCGTGGCATCGGGGCCGGCCGACGAGGTGCTGACCACGGACCGGGTCAGCGACTGTTTCGGCCATCCGGTGCGCATCACGCGTACGGAGGGCCGCTGGAGCGCACGCGCGCAGCGGGTGACCCGCCGCTGATGCGCGGCGCGCCCCGGATCAGGCCTCGTTGAACGCATCCTCGGCGAACGGGGTGGCCTGGTGGAAGTAGAGCTGCCAGCCCCCGTCCGTCAGCCGCCACAGTGAACTCCGGTGCGCGCGGCTGCCTTTGTGCTCGGTGTCGAACGTCAGGTGGACGAGGCCGGGGCCGAGCTCGACGCCCTCCATCCGGGAGGCGGTCAGCGGGCCGGGGCGGGTGGAGGCCTCGGAGGTGAGTTCCGCGATGATCGCGGCGCGGTCCCAGAGCCGGCCGCTGGTGCCGATCTCGCGGAACTCGGGGTGCAGCACTGTCGCGAGGAGCGGCGCGGAACGGCGTACCTCGGGGTCGAGCAGCCGCAGTTCGTTCTCGATGGCCTCGGCCACGGGGTACGGGAGCTCAGTCACGGGTCAGCTCCACGAGCTTGACCACGGTGTTCCAGTTGCGGCTGGTGGCGACGAGCCCCTTGGTGACGGCCGGCCGGGCGAGGGCGACGGCGAGGTCGGAGCGGCCGAGGCCGTCGGGAGCGTAGAGGTAGAGGGCACGGTCGCCGAGCCGGAACTCCTCCGGCAGGTGGGCGGCGGGGTCCACCCGGGCGAAACGGTCCTCGGTGACCTGCTCGTCGTAGAAGGTGACGTGCAGCTGCTTGCCCTCCAACTCCGCGGCGGGGAAGGGGCATGCGTCGGCGACGGCGCGGAGGTAGGCGCCGGAGCGGACGAGGCAGTCGACGGCGAACCCGAAGTGCTTCGCGATGGCCCGCTCGATCTCCGCCGCGACCTCCTTGTCGTCGTCGCTCGCCGCGGTGAGGACCGCGTTGCCGCTCTGCAGGTACGTGGTCACGCCGGTGTGGCCCAGTTCCGCGAGGAGGGTCCGCAGTTCCGGCATGGGCACCTTGCGGTGGCCTCCCACGTTGATGCCGCGCAGCAGGAGTGCGTACGTCGTCGTCATGGAGCTCACCTTAGGCGGTGTCCGTTCCCGGAATCCGGTGGGCCTGCCGGTCCGTCGCCGCCGTTCGGGGCTGTCGCAGCAGGGCACGGCGCCGGTCGTGATGTGCGCCCACGGCGCCCCGGGCCAGGGCGTAGGCGTCCTGTTCCAGGTCGGTACCGAGGCGCAGCCGCCGGTTGGCGTGCATGTGCAGCAGCGAGCGCAGGACGCGGGAGACGTCGGCGTCACCTTCTCGGACCGCGCTGCTGTACGCGGTCAGCGACGCGTACCAGTCGTCGAGTCCGGCCGGAACATCCGGTTCGCCGACGGTGATGAGGGCCAGCGCGTCACGGCGCCTGCCGCTGAACATCCTGTGCCGCCGAGGGTCCTTGGCGTACTGGTCCAGCAGCCATCGTTCGCCGTCCTCCTGACCCTGTTCGGCGTGGAACCCGCGGACGAGA
>NZ_JBSFFN010000084.1:0-7071 GCF_053596135.1 Streptomyces sp. NPDC001770
ACGCCTCCCCGGGCAGACCCAGCAACCGCTCCACCAGCGCACCCGCACCCAACGGCTCCACCGCCACCGGCACCACCACGCCGGCACCCGCACCCGCACCCGACGGTGCGTGCTCCCCCGTGCCGGGCGGCGCGCCGCGCACGCCCGTCCCTGCACGGCCACCGCTCTTCGCTGCCTTCTTGCTCAGTTTGGGGCTACGGGTCGGATCCGCGGCCCGGCGGGTGTCGGCCTGCGTGACGAGGTCCTGGGAGGCGAGCAGCGCCGGGGCGTCCTCGACCGCTTCCAGAGGGAGCGGCCCGGAGATGTACGTACTGCCGTTGCCGTCCCACCGGTAGTCGTTGCCCTGACGGGACGTACTCAGCCCGTAGGCCAGCAGTCCGACCCGGCCGTCGCCGCCCAGCACGTACGCGAACGACACACCACCACTGCCACCGTCCAGATGCGCGTGCACCGCCTGATTCGCACCGAACACCCGCTCCCGAGGACGACTGCCGCCTTCGGACAGAGCCGTGAGCACCCGGAGCTGCGCACCCGTGAACGACTCGGCGTGCAGACCGTTGCCGTACCGGACCTCCCCGCTGTACTCCCACGTCTCCGGCAGGTGAGCGCGGAAGGCGGAGAGCCGCTCCTCACGCGCCCGCTGCTCAGCCACCGCCGTCTCCCGGTGCGCGACCTCGGCGGCCCGCCACGCCGGCTCCGCCGCGCCGCGCACCAAGCGACGCGACTCCTCGTGCAGCGGCACGTCCAGCGCACCGAGACGCTCCGCGTAGGCCGCGAAGTCCCGCTCCAGGTCCCATGCCGGGGCGGTCCGCGCCAGGAAGAGGTCGAAACGGAACTCCTCGGCACGGGCCGCCGACTTCAGCTCTTCCGCCAGGTCCGGGTATGCCGCGACCAGCGCCGCCAGCTCCGGCGACTCCACCACGCGGCGCAGCAGATCCCCCTGGTCCAGCAGGCTAAGGACCTCCTCGTCCCGGGTCAGCGCCACCATCACCTCGCGATGGTGGCGCTGCAGCGGCTTGAGTGCGGGCAGTCGGCGCACCGCTGCCTGTATCTCGGCGTCCGCGGAACTCCGGGCACCCGCCGCGGCGGCGGTCGTGCGGGAGGAGGCCTCCGGCGTGGTGGACGCTCCCTTACGGGGAGCCTGGCCGGCGGCCGTCCCGGCCGTACGGGACGCCTCCCGCATCCGGTCCAGCTCGGCGAGCAGCCGGCCCGGCTCCCGCAGCGCCTCATCGAACTTCGCCCGGTCACGGGCGAGGATCCGCACCCGGTCGGCGAAGCCCCCGTCCTCCACCGCACGGCCCGCCAGCTCCGGCGATCCCAGCACCGCCCCGACCAGCCCCGGCCGGCTGTCCAGCAACGCCGTCAGCACGTCGTCCGACAGCACCGCCAGCAGCTGAGCACCGGACACGGTCACCGGCACGGAATCCGAGGCCAGCGCCTCGACCAGCACGGGCCGCCGTCGCAGGTGCCGCAGCATCCGGGCGGACTGCGACAGCGCCTCGGAGAGCGCCGGAACCCGGCTGAGCGCCCGCCACAGGGCGGTGTCCCGCGCGAGGTCGTCGACCAGGGTCCGGCGCGCCCGCACCACGCCCAGCAGCCCCGGGTTGTCCCGCAGCAGCCCGGCCACGGCCGGCTTCAGCCGCATGGCCTCCACCAGCCCCGGCAGACCGCCCAGCGCGTCCACCAGCTCGGGCATCCGCACCAGGTCCTCGGCCACCTCCGGCCGCTCCGCCAACAGGCTCCGCACGTCGGCCCGCCCCAGCAGACCCGTCAGATGCTCCGACCCCGCCATCGCCTCGATCAGCGCGGGCGTCTCCATCACGACCGGCAGCAGACCCGCGGTGCGCAACACCACCCCGGCCTGCAGCGGGTAGGCGTTCAGGACCGCCACCACCTGCTCGTTCCGCAGCAGCCCGACCACGTCCTCCTCGGTGGTCAGGGCGCCCGGGTTCTCCGCCAGCACACGGGAGAACTCCAGCCCCGCCGCCAGCGTGCCCAGCAGTTCCTCGTGGTCGCCCAGCGCCCTCAGCACCGTCGTGCTGGACACCACGGCCCGCGCCACCGACTCGACCGCCTCCCACTCCGGGCCTGTCACCGGTTGCGCCTCGTCGTCCAGGAACAGGTCGTACAACTCGTCGAGCAGGTCCGGGCTTTCAGCGAGAGCTGCCACGACCTCCTTGTTGTCCGCGAGGGCGGCGGCGAGCGCTTCACTGGTCCGGAGCAGGAAGGCTCCGGGGTCATCGCTCAGAACGACCGGTTTGTCGGTCTCGTAGGCCCGGATGAACTCGCGGTTCCGCCCGAGGGCTTCGACGAAGGGCCCGAAGGTCGGCCCGGTCATGGACTGCACCAGGTACGCGTCGCTGATGAAACGCAGGTAGAGCCTGCCGTTCTCGCGCAGCGCGCGGGTCAGCTCTGGACGGTCGTGCACCGCGTTCAGGGCACCCTTGGTGCGGTCCGACAGGTACCCGATCAGCGCCGGTCGCTTCAGCAGCGTCGCGGTCATCTCACTGTTCGTCAGCATCGCCAGTACGATGCCGAACTCACGGTCGACGGCGCGTCGCAGTTCGGGCCGCTCCTTCAACGCGACAACCGCCGCCTCCGCGGCCCTGCGGTAGCGGTCCCGGGTCGCCTCGTCAACGGCCAGGGAGTCGACCACCGCGCCGACCCGGTCCGGGGAGTCGAGGACGGCCCTGGCGACGAGAGCCGGCTCCGCGGCGATCCGGATGCCGCTCCTGGTGAGGCTCGGCTCGCCGGCGGCGCGCACCGCCTCGGCGAAGGTCTTCGAGGAACGCCGGTTCAGCTCCACGTACTCCTGCAGCCGGCCGGGCTCCTTCACCCGCTCGACGAACCCGTCCCGGGCCAGCGCGTCCGTCAACAGATCCGGGCTGGACGCCAGCGCCTTGACCACCGCCAGGCCGTCCGCACTGTCCAGCGCCGCGAGCAGCGCACGGTCCTCGAACAGCCTCGCCCAGTGCGCGGACGGAGTCACGTCGTTCTCGTAGCCGGCGAGGGCACGCAGCACCGCGGGACGCTCCACCACGTGGGGGAGGAGGTCCGGCGTCTCCTGCAGCGTGGCGATCACCTCACGCGCGGCCAGAGCCAGCTGCAGCAGAGCCGAATCGTTGGCCAGCAGGTCCGACAACACCCGCGTCCGCTTGACGAGGAGCGGGACGACGAAGGGGTTCCGGTCGAGCAGCGCCGCAAGGCGGCCCTCGGTGCGCAGCGCCTGCCCGATTCCGGCGATGTCCATCTGATGCAGCTGCTCGGCCGAGTTGAAGGCCAGTCCCAGGACGACGGTGTCGGCCTGCACCGCGGCCTGCAGTGCGGGACTTCCGGTCAATGCGTCCGCGAGGATCCGGCGGGTGTCGTCCTGCCCCGCGTCGACGGTGTCGGAGGTGGTGAACTCGTCGACGACGGACCCGCCGCCGTTCGGCATCCGCAGCAGGCCCCGGAGCAGTCCGGGGACCAGCAGCGGAGACCCCGGCCTGACCTGTTCCCGCAGATCGGCGTAGTGCTGTGACAGCAGTCTGCGGTACTCGTGGGGGGCCCGGAGCAGATCGGGGTGGGCGAGGAGCGTCTCGGTCAGCCCCGCTTCGCCCAGGAGCGTCTGGCGCAGCTCCTTGTCCCGCGCGACCGCGGCGTAGACCTTCGGGTGGGCGAGGAGCCGGAGCGCCGGCAGGGCTCCTGACGGTACTTCGGGCCTCCGGGGAATCTCCGGGACGGCTTCGCCGAGGAGCTGTCCGAGTCGTGCGTCGTCGCCCAGGTCGGAGTCGAAACGGTTCGGTTCGTACGACAGCGCCTCGGCCAGGCGGGGGTTGGAGAAGGCGGTCCGCAGCAGCTCCGGCGCCCCGGCCAGCCGCCGTGCCAGCTCCGGGCTCTCCGGCAGCACGTCCGACAGGGCGGGGTCGCCGTCCAGCACACGGAGGATGCCGGGGTCCTTACGGGCGGCCGTCAGCAGCTCCGGGACCCGGAAGAGAGTCTGCACCTGCTGCGGGTAGCGGTGCGTCGCCTGCACCAGGGCGGTGTTCCCCAGCAGGCTTCTGACCTGGTCCGCGTCCGGAACCGCGTCCGGGTAGTTGTCGAAGCCACTGGTCAGCGCGAGATTGTTCCTCAGCGTCCTGACGGCGGCCATCGGCGCCGGGGCGGTCCGCAAAGCCTCGCCGAGTTGCGGGCACACGATGACGGCGTCCGCCAGCCAGTCGTTGTCCGCGACGGCACGGATCAGGACAAGTTTGCCGCCGAGGTCACCGATCAGGGTGATCCTCTTGACGACTTGCCGGCGCAGCTCCGCGTCGTTCTCCATCGCCCGGACGACGTCCATGTGCTGGACCAGGAGCGCGGCGTGCTCGTACAAGTCCGCGTTGGCCGCCCCGGTGCCCAGTTCCCGCAGGACGTTCGGGTGTGCGCGCAGGAGCTGTGCGAAAGCGAGCGGCTGGGTGAGAACCGCTCTCCTCAGGTCGTGAGACTCGCTGACCGAGGTGAGCAGGTCGGGCTGTTCGGCCAGGTACGGCAGTACCTCGGGCCGGACGTCCGCCACCGCATCCGCTTCGATCTCCATGAAGAGTCTGCCGAGTTCGGCCGTCGGGGCGAAGGGCCGCACGGCCTGCGCCTGCGGCACGAACTCCAGCAGACGCTGGGCGACCCGGTCGATGAACTTCTGCTCGGATTCGGCGTCCCGCTCGTACCGGCCGTCGGCGGTCAGTGCGACGGCTTCCGCGTCGACCGCGGCGGTGGCGAGCCGCCGGGCTTCGGCCGGGCTCAACGACACGAGTGTCTGTCCCCGGGGGCGGGTGCCGCCCGACGGTCCCGCGACGGCCGCCTGGGACGACCTCCGCGAGCCGGGGGGCGCGCCGCGCACTCCGGTCCCGCGCCGGTCGTCGCTGTCGGCCGGGCCTTCCGGCGCGAGGAACAACCCCAGACCGTTGTCGGAGGGGAACACGGGGGCGTTCGCGCGGCCGAGGGCGAGCAGGTCCGCCAGAGTGGACGGCCCGTGGTCGTCGATCAGGCGCAGCAGGTGTACGAGATCGTCGTCGGACACCGTCGCCGAGGCATCCCAGTCGTACGCCTCGCGGGCGATCTCCCGGACGACGTTCCTGTCGAACGGCTCGGCGTTCGTCCGGCCGACATAGGCGTCCTGGTGCAGGCGCGCCAGCGCCGCCAGCGGGCGCAGTGCCTGGCGCTCTCTCCCGCCGACGCCTTGGAGGTCCAGGCTCGTGCGCAGGACGTTCCTCATCGTGATCCGGTCCTGCGCGGTCAGCGCATGGCCCCGGGAGCGCAGTCCGGTGTCGTAGGCGAGCGCGTCCAGCACCACGTCACGCGGCTCGGAGACGGCCACCTTCCAGGTGTACGCCTCGCCGGTCCGCCGGTCGCTGTGGATGGCGAGCCATGATTCCTCCTCCATGAGGGCCACCCGGCTGGGCGACCCGTAGGCCGTGCGTCCCGTGGTGTTCGCCAGGGCCTGGACGAAGGTGGTGGTCGATCCCCCCGGGGCGAGCGCACTGTGGCAGACCAGGGCGGCGACGCTGCTGCCCCGGAACAGTTCCGTGAAGGACCGGCGACGCCGCAGCAGGAATCCGACCTGCTGCCCTGAGAAGTTGACACGGCGTCCGCCCGCGGTGACCAGCTGGGCCGCGCCGGGAAGGCCGTGGGCGAGCAGGAAGTAAGGGCCGGGGCTCTGGCCGACCCACGGGACCGGGGCGGTCCCGGTGACCACGGCTTCGCCGTCCGAGATCTCCAGGACGTGGTCGTAGTCCGCGGACTGCACCGCCCCGGGCAGCCGGTGCTCGAAGGACGAGGCGAACTCCGCCTCCTCCATGGAACGGTGTCCGGCGAGACGGCCTTCGGAGTCGGCGAACGGACGCAGGGCCAGGTCGGCGGGGTCGATCAGCTGCCCGTCCACGGTCCGGACCGGTTCCGGGGACTCCGGTTCCGGTCCTCGGGAGTCCGCCGGCAGGTGGATCCACTGGCCGGCGCCCCGGCCCTCGTCGAGTCCCACTCCGATTCCCAGTCGGCTGGGCTCCTCCTCGATGAGCATCGGGCGCCCGGTGTGTCCCCACACGGGACGTCCCAACGCGTCACGCACCGCACGCAGCAGTTCGAGGTTCCGGGAGAGGCTGTCCGGCACCAGCAGCACGACCGGCACCGCGGGGTCGGTCCGCGTCAGGTGCGGATCAGAGGCCAGCACTCGGGCGAACTCGGCGAACGTCAGCTGCCGCGGCTCACCCGAGGCCGCGTCGATCACCCGGATCCGGTTCGGGGTGTCCCGGGCCAGCCGTGCCTGCACCAGGTAGGTCGTGCGCGCCGCCAGCGCGGGCGGCAGGGGACTCGGTACACCGGACGGCGCGTACCCCCTCCTCCCCGACAGGCCGATGGTGTGCTCCAACCACCGGTACTGCTGCGGCTGCCCGGCCAGTGTCGCGGCCGGCCACCGGGCGAGGAAGTCGCGTCCCACCGCGACCTGCCCGAGCATGACCGTGGAGGAACGGACCTGGTCGAGGACCGGGCCGGCGTCCGCTCCGGATGCCGCTCGCGACCGGCCGGTTGCCGGGGGGACCTGCGTCGGGTCCGTGTCCTGGGACGGCCCGCTCTGTCCGGTGAGTGCCATGGCGTCCACGAACGTCCCGTACACGGCGTCGTCGGCCGCGGTCGCCGCCACCGGGTTCGCCGGTGTGCCGTACGCACCCGGGTCGGTGCCGTACAGCCGCTCCAGCAGCGGCAGCAGCTCCCGCTCGTGGAGGCGCACGTACGCCGCCCCGTTGTTGCGGGGCCGGCCGGTCGCCGCGTCCGTGCCGTGGTTGGTCCCCAGGTAGGCGTTGCTCAGCTGGGCGAAGTACTCGTCCGCGCTGGTCGAGGCGTAGTTGTCCACCCGTCGGCCGTCCAGGTCCAGTCGCACCCCGTCGGGCCACGGCACACTGGCACCACGTGCCCGCTTGTTCTCCCACACCGCTTCGATCTGCGCCCGGTCGTCCGCCGACAGCGCGTCGTGGACCAGGTGCGCCAGCTCATGCGTGACGCTGGAGTAGCCGTCCGCCTGATGAGCCTGCGGGCCCACCGACGTGGTCTCGCCCAGCA
>NZ_JBSFFN010000085.1:0-6868 GCF_053596135.1 Streptomyces sp. NPDC001770
GGATGATCATCAGGGCGGCCTTGGCGATCTGCGCCTGGAAGTCCTCGGCGTCCTCCTCCAGGCCCTCGGGCATGGCGAAAAGATCCGCCGCTGTTCAGCTGAGTTTTACGATGGCACCGGCTACCGCAGATATCGCGGCCAAGATGAGCAGGATATCGGCTGACCAGCAGTGACGTACATGCCGTGTCATGGTTGACATCTGTCCACCCCTCTTTCCCTTTTCGTCAGTTTTCAGCCTTTTTCGCATAACTGAGGCTGCTTTTTCGCTCGTCTTGAATATGGAATCCACGACGGAGCCGCCGAATGCGAAAACCTGAACGGATTCATGCTGAGTTCGGATCGTCACTCCGCCGGAAGATGAAGTGTCTACACTCCTAACGATACCGGGAGGTACCCGATAGGTGAATACGGGGTTCTCCACCGCAATCACTTCAGCGCGCAACACGACCTTACAGCTGCAGATTCTCCGTACGAATGCTGTAACTGTGGCGAATGCGGCCGCCACAAAGAAAACGTCCGAGTAGTTCTCGTTCTCCAAGAACACTGGCAGAGTCAAGGAGTAAAGGCCCCAGACCGCGCTAATGGAGAGCCAGTTCATCACGACCCATGAGCGGCGGCGCAGGATGCGTTTCGATGATTCACTCGAACCTCTGGCGCTCTGCATTTCAACATCCATGCCCTGTGGCGAAGCTGGCACTACCGGCTCCGCACAATCCCAGCGAGAGTTGCGAATTAATTCCGATGTTCAGTGCCGTCCGGCCGGGGTCCACGACCTTGGCAGACTGAGTGGCCCACCCCTTGACTCCACCCCCCACTCCCGATCCGACACCCAGCTTCGTTCGGTATGCAGGGATTTTCACTGTGGCCCGCTCAATAGCGTTGCCAGTGAAAGCTCCCTTCCAGTTGGCTGCTCCCATTCCGCGAGCTGCGACCCCTGCCACAGCACCACCACCGACCGTCCAGGCAAGCGACTTTCCGTAGCCTGCCCAGTCCATCTTTCCGGTTTTCATGGCATCACCTCCGTATGAGATTGTCGCTCCAATCACCCCTACGGCCATGCATGCACCAGCCGAGACGACGAGGCACGCACCGAAGCCAACGACTGTCACGCCAAGTTTGATGCCCTCCCAGTGATTACTCACGAATTTTCCGACGCTGGAATTTTTTACACTATCAAGGGCGTCACTAAAGTGCCCCTTCAGACCCCCGAAGAATCCACTCTTCTTCTTGGGTGCGTCTTTTTTCGAATTGTCGATGAAGCTTTATTGGTTGCCGATTTAGCATTTTTCGCGGCGGCGGATTTCGCGGGCTTCACGAAATAGGCGGCCCTGGAAAACGTGTTCCACTTGTTCGTGTATGAGGCGAGTGCTTTCTTTGCCTTCTTGACGGTTTGGTGAACCAGCTTTTTCCCCGCCTTGGCCGCTTTGTTGGCGTAGGTCCAGAAGCCGTCCCAGAACATCTGACCGTCCGGGTCAGATGCCGTGACGGGCCGGCTGTTGGCGTAGGCGTAGGCGTTCATCTGCAGGGGGTCGTCGATGTCGATGACGGGGTCCACGGAGATGAAGCGTCCCAGGGCGGGATCGTACTCACGGGCTCCGAGGTGGGTGAGTCCGGTGGGGTCGGCGGTTCCTCCGACGAAGCTGCGGGTCCCGGGAAGGGTGCTGCTTCCGGTGGAGCGGCTGGAACGGCTACCAGAAGATCAGCTAGTACATGCCAGGTCATGAACGGGGTGGTGGCCCGGCTGTCAGCCGGGCCACCACCCCGTCACAACGAGACATCGACGCCGCTGCCCTTCACCGCTCTACTCTCCCTCGTCGACGGACGAAGCGGCCAGGTTCTGGTAGGGGTTCGACACCCGGGGCCCGGCGGCACCGCCGCCGCCCGCTGCCGCCGGCAGGCCTCCCTGACGCGATCCGCGGCGACGGTGTCCAGCTGTCGCGGGTAGTGTTGTGCGGGGCCTTGACCCAGCACTCTGAACACGGGGCTATGCGGCCTGTGCCGGCGTAGTTGGTGTGCGGTGGAGGGCGTTCTCGAAGGCGATCGGTGATCGTTGTCCGAGGCGGGAGTGTCGGCGCAGGGCCTTGTAGCGGTGGGGCCGTCGGAAGACATCGAGTCGGGGCCTCGCGCTCGGTCGGCCGGCTCTTTCGTCCTTGCAGGGTCTCGCGTTCGAAGGTCGCGTTGGAGGACTCGGCGAGTGCGCTGTCCGCGCTGGACCCAACCGCGCTCATGCTTCGCCAAACCCCCGCTGACCTGCAAGCTTCGGCGAAAATCCTGCTCGTGTACTGGGCTCCGTGGTCGGTGTGCATGATCGATCCGGCGAGACCGCCGCGGGTGCGGACTGCTGCCGCCTGGGCGTCGGTGACGAGGTCCGCGCGCATGTGGTCGGCGATCGCCCAGCCGGCCAGACGGCGTGATGCGAGGTCGATGACGGCCGCCGGATAGCAGAACTTCCCTCCGCCGAGGGGCAGGCAGGTGATGTCGCCGACGTACTTCGTGTCCGGCTCGCACTGCGGCGGATAGTTCTTCACCACCACGAGACGTCCGCTCTCAGATCCTCAGGGATCGATCCAGTGTCTCGTGTGTCCAACATCAGGGGTCACAAGGCCCGGTGTCGGGTTCGGCCGCGATGACGACGAGATTGGGCTTTTCACTGTAGCCCGTTTCGCCGCTGATCTCGTTGTCACCTGGACACCGTCGATCCGGTTGTCGCGGATGTCGTTGGCCATGTCCCTCGCGGCCAGGTGCGCGGTGACGTCGAGGGCGTCGTTGCGCGCGGCCCCGCGCAGAATGTTCTCGTGGTCGTCTGCCGGCACGTCCACGACGGCCGCAGGGGTTCCCGCTTCCGGCCCAGCCGCCGCAGTCCGAAGGGAGTTGACGCCCAGCAGTTGCTGGACTTCTGCCTGCAGCTCAGGCCGCGTACGAAGTGCCGGAGCGCGGCGGGGTACCGAGGGCGGCGGGAGCGAGGGCGGCGGGAGCGGGAGCGAGTGCGGGCCGAGGTGCGGTGCCGGGCCGGCTTCGGCCGGCCTCGACGAGCGCGCACGCCGGAACGTGGCGGAGCGACCGTTTCCGGCCCTGGGCCGGACCGGCTCATGCCCGGCCATCGCCCCCTGCCTCGCGCGGCATGGCGCAGGGCTCACAGCGCTGTGCGAGTCGCGACAGTCGTTCCATGAGTTCTGGACGGCGGGCCTTCACATAGGCGACCTGCCGCCGCGGAGTACAGCCACGAGAGAGTTTCACCCGGTCCGACCCGGTGGAGTAGTGAATCTGCGAAAGGCCCTCGGTGAGCGCTGCCCGGAGCAACTCGTAGTAGACCAGGCCGAAGTAGAGCGGCAGCTTGCCTTGCGCCTCGTAGTCGAATCCGGCCTGGCGGGCGTACATCTCGCCATGGTGCGTGAACGTGAGAACGAAGCCTGTCAGGTGTCCGTCGAGGTGTGCGGTGGTGACGCGTGCCGCGGCACCCGCGCGGTCGGCGATGCTGTGCAGGACCGCTCTGAAGGCATCCGCGTCGGCAGGGGTGCCGTGCTTGGCGTACAGCGCCAGCTCCAGGGGGGCCAGCTGCTCAATGATGTCCGCGGTGAGCGGCTGCGTGAGATAGGTGACCCCCGCCTCGTCCAGGGCACGCAGTTCCCGCTTGATCTTCACACGGCGTCGCTGCTCGAACCCCGCCAGGTAGGTGTCGAAGGAGCCGTCTTCGGGGACCGGCATGGAGTACGCGGTCTGGCCGGGCAGCGCGAGGTACTGGTGGTCCGTGAGGACACCGCGCAGCAGATCGTCGTCCTCGTCGACGTACAGGTACGACACGGACTGCAAGCCGGCCGCCCAGGCCTCCCGCTCGGCGGCCCGCACCAGGGCCGAGAGCGTCTCGCGCTGCCGGCCCCGGTCCAAGCCGCCGAGCACTCCTGCCTTGGTGTGTGAGGGATTGCGGCCCCCACAGGCCAGAGCGGGCAGTAGCTCGGCCGTCCAGAGGGCTTCTTCCCCCGTGGCACTGCGGTGGATGGTGTCGATGACCCGGCCCGGACTGCAGAAGACGTACGGGGTGCCGTGCTCCAGCGGGTAGCCGGTCAGGACACCGACCGGCTCGTGGTCGTCGAATGCGGTGAAGTAGTACGGCGGCGTCGCGGCGGTGCCCTCGGCGTGCCGCAGCCAGGGGGTCGCGGCGTAGAAGCCGCGGGGTCCGAGCAGTGCGTCCCACCGCTCCGTGTCGACCTCCTCCAGGCTTCGGTGGACGACCACGTCCACCGTCTCGGGGTGGTCCGTCCAGAGCTCGGCACTCATCGCTCGTCCCCCGTCACCGGGGCGATCACCGGGGTGAGCTGGCCCACAGCCGCCTCCGCCCTGCGCACCGCGTCACCAGTGGTGTCGCCGACCGCGACGACGTACCCCAGCAGATCGAGATTGTTCTCGGCCGGGCGGACCCGGTCCCCCGGCCCGGCTTCCAGGTCCACATCGACCACTCCGGGGACGCGCCGCGCCAGTTCCCTGCCGCCGATCCCCGTCAGGGTGCCGGAGGTGCGGGCGGCCAGGTAGCGGGAGGCGGCGGCCAGGTCACGGGTCGCCGTGAGATCGGCGGACTGTCCCGTGTGGAGCCTGACCACTTCGCGCTGGAGGTAGATGCCGGTCGCCTCGCGGATGAGCTGGGTGATCTCCGCGCCGGGCATACGGCCGTTGACCTCGACGATGTACGGGCCCTTGGCGGTCACCTTCACCTCGACGTGCGCGGCGCCGAAGTCGTGACCGACCGCTTCCAGCGCCAGGCAGGCCAGCTCGGCGCACTGCTCACGCACCGGTGCCGACAGCATCGACGGGAAGGTGTCACCCATTTCCACGAAGTACGGGTGGGGGCCGAGCGCCTTGTCGGTCACGCCCAGGACCCGCCGTTCGCCGTTCACCAGAACGGATTCGACGCTCACTTCGAAGCCGAGGAGGTACTCCTCCACGAGCGCGCCGGGACGCCTGGGCTGGCCGCGGAAGTCGGTCGTCGCCGAGCTGATGTCGCGGTAGGCCGCGAGGACCTCGTCCGGCGTACGGCACAGGGTGACGCCGATGCTGGCCGACTCGGTCATCGGCTTCACCACGCACGGGTAACCGAACCGGTCCGCGGCGTCGAGGGCTTCCTGCTCACTCGTGGCCCGGTGGAAGCCCGGCGCGGCGACACCGGCCGCCTCGCAGGCGTACCGCATCAACAGCTTGTCCCGGCATGAGCGGGCGGCGTCCGGGGACAGGCCCGGCAGGCCGAAGCGGGCCGCCACCTCGGCCACGATGGGGATGTTGTAGTCGGTGACCGTCATCACGCCCCGCAGGCGGCCCTCGGCGTGGAACGGCTGCAAGGCAGCGACGACCTTCTCCACGGAGTTGGTGTCCGCCTGGACGATCTGGTCGATGTGCTTGGCGAAGACCTCCTCGGCGATGCCGACCACGCGGTAGCGGTCCGGGTCGTTGCTCACCAGCACGGTGTGGAAACCGAGTTCGTGGGCCGCGCGCAACGGGGTCAGCCCGAAGTTCGACAACTGGCTCTCGACGACGGCGAGTACGCCGGATTCGGTGCTCATGCGTGTGGTTCTCCATTGTTCGGGGCGGCCGGGACGTTCGGGGCCGACGATTCGGTGTGCTCCGCCTCGGGGGCGGCGACGGCTCGGGTGATCGGTGTACGGGCCGCCAGACTCACCAGGAGGGCGGCGAGCGTGAAGACGGCGGGCAGGCAGAGCGCCGCGGCCGCACCCAGGTGGTCGGCGGCCAGGCCCGTTACGGCCGAGCCCGCCGCTCCGCCGATCGCGATGACACTGCCGGCGCCCGCGAAAGCCTGGGTCGCCTTGTCCTGGGCGGCCATTTCTCCGATGAGCTGGAACTCCTCCGCCCCGGCCGGGGCGATCGGCAGGCCGCTGAGCACCAGCAGGGCGCCCAGGAGTACGAGTGCCCAGGAGGCCGACAAACCGGCGTCGTGCGCCAGTCGCGTCGTCGGCAGGATGGCCAGCGCGAGGGTCAGCACGACCAGCAGCCTCACGTATCGGTGGTACGTGGTGCCCCCGAAGGCACGGGCACCGTAGAGCAGTCCGCCGACCACGCTTCCGGCGGACTGGAGGGCGACCAGAGTTCCGGCGAGTTCGGGTGCCGACCCCTGATCCCGCAGCGACGCGGTGACCGCCACCACGAGTCCGCTGGACAGCGCCGCCGTCAGTGCTGTGGCTGCCAGCACGGCCGAGGCCGCGGTCCGCCCGGAACCCGCCCCGTCCCGGGCCCTCTCGGTCCGACCGGCGCCGGGCCGGGGCCGTGGGCCGTGCGTCCGTACGGCCGTCGCCCGTCCGTATCCCAGGCCTCCGGCTCCCAGAAGGACCGCCGTGGCCAGCAGCGCACCGCGGGCCCCCAGCAGAGTGCCGAGCACCGTGACGGCGGACGGCCCGAGGATGAACAGCAGTTCGCTGAGCGTCGCCTCGAAGGAGTAGGCCCGCTGCCGAAGCCGGGCGTCCTGCGCGAGCCCGCCCCACAGCGCCCGCATCGACGCGCCGACCGGTGCGGTGGTCAGCCCCGCCGCACACGTGGCGGCAAGCAGCGCACCCGTTGACGCCGCCTCGGCCCGGAGCGCGACCGCGACCAGGACGAGACCCGCGGCCGGCCCGGTGCCGAGAAGCACCCGGCCGGGGCCGACGCGGTCCATCAGCCGTCCGATGACGGGCCCTCCCACGGCACTGCCGACGGCGTACGCGGCCCCCGCACCGCCGCCGACCGCGAGGGAGCGGCCCGACTGGACGAGTGTCAGCAGCAACGCCAGCGGAACCATGGTTCCGGCCAGGCGCGCGAGCGCGGCGGGCCCCGGGGGTCTCGCCGGCCGCGGAACCGTCGGCCGGATCGTCGGCCGGATCGTCGGCGGAAC
>NZ_JBSFFN010000086.1:0-6066 GCF_053596135.1 Streptomyces sp. NPDC001770
CGGACCATCCGGCGTACGTCATCTACACCTCGGGTTCCACGGGCAGGCCCAAGGGCGTGGTCGCGACCCACGGCGGCCTCCTCAACCTGCTCGCCGACCATCAGCTGGTGCAGTTCGCACCGCTTCTGAAGGACCGCCGGCGGCTGAGGGTGGCGCTGACCACCTCGGTGTCCTTCGACGCCTCCTGGAACCAGCTGATGGCCCCCTTCGCGGGCCATGAGCTGCACGTCCTGGACCACGCGACCTGGACCGACCCGGAGGCCTTCGTCGACTACGCGGCGTCCCGGCGACTGGACTACGTCGAGGCCACCCCCTCCTACCTCCAGGACCTCGTCTCCGCCGGGCTGCTGGACGATCCGCGCCACCGTCCCGCGCTGGTCGCGGCCGGCGGCGAGGCCGTACCCGAGCGGCTCTGGGAGCGGCTGCGGGCCGCCGACGGGACTTCCTGCCTCAACCTCTACGGCCCCTCCGAGTGCACCGTCAACTCGGCGGCCGCGCCCGTGGCGTCGGGCCCGCGTCCGGTCATCGGCCGGCCCGTCACCAACTCCCGGCTGTACGTGCTCGACGGCGCGTTGCGGCCGGTGCCGTCCGGGGTGGCGGGTGAGCTGTACATCGCGGGTGCGGGGCTGGCGCGCGGCTACCTGAACCGTCCCGGTCTGACCTCGGGGCGGTTCGTGGCGGACCCGTTCGGTCCCGGTGGTTCGCGGATGTACCGCACGGGCGACCTGGCGCGGTGGAACCCGGACGGGAACCTGGAGTTCCTCGGCCGCACCGACGACCAGGTCAAGATCCGGGGCCACCGGATCGAACTCGGCGAGATCGAGGCGGTCCTCACCGGCCACCCGCAGATCGCGCGCGCCGCCGTCACGGTACGCACCGACGAGGAACCCCGGCTGGTCGCGTACGTCGTCCCCGCCGAGGGGCAGACCGTCACGGTGGACGGAGTGCGGGCCCTGCTGCGGGAGGGGCTGCCCTCGTACATGGTGCCGTCCGCCCTCGTGGTGCTGGACGCGCTGCCGCTGACTCCGAACGGCAAGCTCGACCGACGCGCCCTCCCGGCCCCCGAGGCGCAGCCCGCCGCACCGGGCCGGGCTCCGCGCACCGCGGTCGAGCACTTGCTCCAGGGGCTGTTCGCCGAGGTGCTGGGGGTCGCCGAGGCCGGACTGGACGAGAGCTTCTTCGATCTCGGCGGGCACTCCCTGCTCGCCACCCGGCTGGTCGCCCGCGCCCGGTCGGTGCTGGGCGTGGAGCTGAGGCTGCACGACCTGTTCGACGCACCGACGGTGACGGAACTGGCCGCCGCGGTGGACGCCGCCGGCCGGGCGCGCCCGGCGCTGGGACGGCGCGAGCGGCCCGGCACGGTTCCGCTCTCCTCCGCGCAGCGCCGCCTCTGGTTCCTGCACCGGATGGAGGGCCCGAGCGCCACCTACAACATCCCGCTGGCCCTCCGGCTGTCCGGAAGCCTGGACCCACGCGCCCTGGAAGCCGCCCTCGCGGACGTGACCGAGCGGCACGAGAGCCTGCGCACCGTCTTCCCGGTGGCCGACGGCGTGCCGTGGCAACGGGTGCTCGACGCCGACGCGGCACGGCCTCGGCTCCGGATGACCGAGGTGGGCGGGCACGAGCTTCCCGACAGGCTCGCACAGGCGGCGCGGTGCGGCTTCGAACTCTCCGACGAGCCGCCGCTGCGCGCCGAACTCTTCCGCCTCGGCACCGAGGAGCACGTACTGCTGCTGGTGATGCACCACATCGCCGGTGACGGCTGGTCGACCGGGCCGCTCTCCCGGGACCTGACGACCGCCTACGCGGCCCGCAGCGGGGGAGCGGAGCCGCAGTGGGCGCCGCTCCCCGTGCAGTACGCCGACTACGCCCTCTGGCAGCAGGAGCTGCTGGGCGACGGCGCCGACCAGGACACCCTGCTCAGCAGCCAACTCGCCTACTGGCGGGAGCGTCTGGCGGGCCTGCCCGAACAGGTCGAGCTTCCCTTCGACCGGCCCCGGCCCGTGGCGATGACCTACCGGGGTGCCCAGCTGCCGGTTCGGATCGACGCCGAGCTGCACCGGGCGCTGCGCGGACTCGCCCGCGACGGCGGCGCCAGCCTCTTCATGGTGCTCCAGGCCGGTCTGGCCGCGCTGCTGGGCAAGCTCGGCGCCGGCACGGACGTCCCCATCGGCACCCCGATCGCGGGGCGCACCGACGAGGCCCTGGACGACCTGGTCGGCTTCTTCGTCAACACCCTGGTGCTCCGCACCGACCTGACCGGGGACCCCACGTTCACCGAACTGCTGGGCCGGGTGCGCTCCGGGGCGCTGGAAGCCTACGCGCACCAGGAGATGCCGTTCGAGCACCTGGTGGAGGCGTTGAACCCGAATCGGACACTCGCCCACCACCCGCTGTTCCAGACCATGTTCACCCTTCAGAACGCGCCGTTCGGCACCTTCGACCTGCCGGGGCTGCGGGTGGCGACCGACCTGGTCCCCACCGGGACGGCCAAGTGCGACCTGAACTTCGTCCTGGCCGAACAGCCGGACGGGGGCGGGCTGTCGGGCGTGGTGGAGTACAGCACCGATCTGTTCGACGCGGCCACCGTCGCCGGGATCGTCGAGCGGTGGCAGCGGCTGCTGCGCGCCGTCGCCACCGCCCCGGAACGGCGGATCGGACAGGTGGACGTGCTGTCCGCAGACGAACTCCGAGCCCTGCTGCCGGCCGGCACCGACCGGGCCGGGGCGCCGTCGGAGAGCGGCCTGCCCGCGCTGTTCGAGCGGCAGGTACGGGCGAACCCCGCCGCGACCGCCCTCAGCGACGGCGCGACCACCCTGACGTACGGCCAGTTGAACTCCCGTGCCAACCGGCTGGCGCACGCCCTGATCGGCCGCGGAGTGGGGCCGGAGCAGTTGGTGGCGCTGGCTCTGCCGCGCTCGGCGGAGCTGGTCGTGGCGGTCCTCGCGGTACTCAAGGCCGGTGCCGCTTACGTGCCGGTGGACCCGGAGTACCCCGCCGCCCGCATCGCCTACCTGCTCCAGGACACCCGGCCCACGCTGCTCGTGACGAGGAGCCGGACCGGGCGGCGGCTGGACGCCGAAGGCGTGGACCGGCTGCTGCTGGACACCGTCGACCTGGACGGGCTGCCGGACACGGACCCGGGGATCGCCCTCGACCCCGGCCACGCCGCCTATGTCATCCACACGTCCGGTTCCACCGGCGACCCCAAGGGTGTGGTGGTCCCGCACCGCAACGTGGTGCGCCTGTTCGACACCACGCGGGAGCTGTTCGGCTTCACCGCCGAGGACGTGTGGACCCTCTTCCACTCCTACGCCTTCGACTTCTCGGTGTGGGAACTGTGGGGCCCGCTGCTGCACGGCGGCCGCCTGGTGGTGGTGGACCACGAGACCAGCCGGTCGCCCGGCCGGTTCCTGGACCTGCTCGCCCGCGAGCGGGTGACGGTGCTCAACCAGACGCCGTCCGCCTTCTACCAGCTGGCGCAGGCGGACGCGGAGGCGCCGGAGACCGGCCGCCGACTCGCCCTGCGCACGGTGGTGTTCGGCGGCGAGGCGCTGGAACACGGCCGGCTGTCGAGCTGGTACGAGAGGCACCCGGACGACGCGCCGCGGCTGGTCAACATGTACGGCATCACCGAGACCACGGTGCACGTCACGCATGCGCCGCTCGACCGTTCCCCTGCCGCCGGACGCATCGGCACGGCCCTTCCGGACCTGCGGGCGTACGTCCTCGACGACGGTCTGCGGCCGGTGGCCCCGGGCGTGCCCGGTGAGCTGTACGTCGCGGGCGCGGGCCTGGCACGCGGCTACCTGAACCGGCCGGGCCTGACCGCGGGCCGGTTCGTGGCGGACCCGTTCGGACCGCAGGGCTCGCGCATGTACCGCAGCGGCGACGTGGTGCGCCGTGCGGTGGACGGCGGTCTGCGCTACGTCGGCCGGGCGGACCAGCAGGTGAAGGTGCGCGGGTTCCGGATCGAACTCGGCGAGATCGAGGCGGCCCTGGCCGCGTGTCCCGGTGTCGCCCAGGCCGCGGTCCTGGCCCGCCAGGACCGGGCCGACGACACCCGGCTGGCCGCGTACGTGGTCCCCGTCCGGGGCGCCGCGCCCGAAGCCGCGGGGCTGCGCGGACACCTGCGGGAGCGGCTGCCGGAGTACATGGTGCCGTCGGCGTTCGTCATGCTGGACGTGCTGCCGCTGACCGCCAACGGCAAGCTGGACCACCGGGCCCTGCCTGCCCCGGACACCGCCCCGGCGGCCACCTCCCGCGCCCCGCGCACCCCGCAGGAGCAGATCCTCTGCGGGCTGTTCGCGGAGGTACTGGGGGTGGCGTCCGCCGGTGTGGAGGACGGATTCTTCGACCTGGGCGGGCACTCCCTGCTGGCCACCCGCCTGGCCGCCCGCATCCGCGCGACGCTCGGCGTGGAGATGCCGCTGCGCACCCTGTTCGAGGCGCCGACCCCGGCGGGCCTGGCCGCCGCGCTGGTGGCCGCCGGGCCCGCGCAGACCGCTCTGGTGAAGCGCGAGCGGCCCGAGGTTGTCCCGCTGTCGTTCGCGCAGCGGCGGTTGTGGTTCCTCCACCAGCTGGAGGGGGCGGCCGCGAGCTATCACATCTCCCTGGCCTGGCGGCTCTCCGGGGACCTGGACCGGCAGGCGCTGGAAGCCGCCGTGGCGGATGTGGTGGCGCGGCACGAAAGCCTGCGTACGGTCTTCCCCGCGGTGGACGGCACGCCGCACCAGCAGGTGCTGGACGTGGCGGCGGCCCGTCCGCGGCTGCTCGGAGGCCGGACCACCGAGGCCGGACTCTCCGCTCTGATGGCAGAGGTGAAGGAGCGTCCGTTCGACCTGGCGGCCGAGGTGCCGCTACGGGTCTCGCTGTTCGAACTCGCGCCGGACGAGCACGTGTTCCAGGTGGTGCTCCACCACATTGCCGGCGACGGCTGGTCGCTGGGGCCGCTCACGCGGGGACTCACCGCCGCCTACGCGGCACGCAGGCGCGGCGAGGAGCCGCGGTGGGCGCCCCTGCCGGTGCAGTACGCCGACTACACCCTGTGGCAGCACGAACTGCTCGGCGACGCCGACGACCGGGACAGCCTGTTCGCGGGACACGCGGACTACTGGGCCCGGCAGCTGGCAGGTCTGCCGGAGTGCGTCCAGCTGCCCACCGACCGCCCCCGCCCGGCGATCGCCACCCACCGGGGCTCCTCCGCGAGCGCCGGGCTGGACGCCGAGCTCCACCGCGGTCTGCGCGAACTCGCCCGCGCGCACGGGACCAGTCTGTTCATGGTTCTCCAGGCGGCGCTGGCGGCGCTGCTGAGCAAGCTCGGCGCGGGCGACGACATTCCGGTCGGCAGCCCCGTCGCCGGACGGACCGACCAGGCGCAGGACGAACTGGTCGGCTACTTCGTCAACACCCTGGTGTTCCGTACCGACACCTCGGGCGACCCGACGTTCGCCGAACTGCTGGGCCGGGTCCGGGACACGGCGCTGGCCGGGTACGCCCACCAGGACCTGCCGTTCGAGTACCTGGTCGAGGTCCTCAACCCGTCCCGGTCGCTGGCGCACCACCCGCTGTTCCAGGTCATGCTGGTGCTGCAGAACGCACCCCGGGCCGACTTCGCGCCGGCCGGGCTGCGCGTCGACGACCTGCCGTCGGCGTCGACCACGGCCAAGCTCGACCTGATCTTCACCCTGTCCGAGCGGCTCGCGGAGGACGGTTCCCCGGACGGGATCGACGGGTCCGTCGAGTACACCACCGACCTGTACGACCCGGCCGCCGTCGAGACGATGATCGCGCGGCTGGAGCGGCTGCTCCGGGCGGCCGTCGCCGATCCGCGACGCAGGCTCAGCGGGATCGATCTGCTCACGGCGGACGAGCACCGCGAGTTGGTGGCCCTGGGGACCGGTCCCGCGGCCACGGTGTCCGATGACGGTCTGCTGGAGTTGTTCCGGGCGCGGGTGGGTGCGGTTCCGGACGAGTGTGCGGTGGTGGCCGCGGATGTGTCGTTGACGTTCGCGGAGTTGGATGTGCGGGCGAATCGTCTGGCGCATGCGCTGTTGGCTCGGGGTG
>NZ_JBSFFN010000087.1:0-5989 GCF_053596135.1 Streptomyces sp. NPDC001770
GCCGTCGCGGGGCGGCCGATGGCCACCGCGCCCAGCGGGTCCCAGGTGCCGGGCAGGTCCAGTACCTCGCGCACCACGGACCGCATGTGGCCGCCGGACGTCCGGTCACCCCACCGCGTGCGGCGCGGTGTCCGGGCGCTCGAACTGCGTGCGGTACAGCTCCTCGTACCGTCCTCCGGTGGCGAGGAGCTCCTCGTGGGTGCCGCGTTCGACGATCCGCCCGGCCTCGACGACCAGGATCTGGTCGGCCGCGCGCACGGTCGAGAGCCGGTGGGCGATCACCAGCGCCGTCCGGCCCTCCAGGGCTTCGGCCAGCGCCTCCTGTACCGACGCCTCCGAGGTGGAGTCGAGGTGCGCGGTCGCCTCGTCGAGGATCACCACGCGCTGACGGGCCAGCAGCAGCCGGGCGATGGTCAGCCGCTGCCGCTCGCCGCCCGAGAGCCGGTAGCCGCGCTCGCCGACCACCGTGTCCAGACCGTCCGGGAGCGAGGCCACGAGCCCGTCGAGCCGCGAGCGGCGCAGGGCGTCCCAGATCTCGTCCTCGGTGGCCTCCGGCCGGGCCAGCAGCAGGTTGGCCCGGACCGACTCGTGGAACAGGTGCCCGTCCTGGGTGACCATGCCGATCGTCTCGCGCAGCGAGTCGGCGGTCAGATCGCGGACGTCCACGCCGTTCAGCCGGACAGCCCCCGCGTCGGCGTCGTACAGCCGGGGGAGCAGCTGCGCGATCGTCGACTTGCCCGCCCCCGACGAGCCGACCAGAGCGACCATCCGGCCCGGCCGCGCCGCGAAGGACACCTCGTGCAGCACCTGGGCGCCACCCCGGTCGTCGAGCGTGGCGACCGCCTCCAGCGAGGCGAGGGAGACCTTGTCGGCGGACGGGTAGCCGAACGAGACACCGTCGAACTCCACCGAGACCGGCCCGTCCGGCACCCGCCGCGCGTCCGGCTTCTCGGCGATCAGCGGCTTGAGGTCCAGGATCTCGAAGACGCGCTCAAAACTGACCAGGGCGCTCATCACCTCCACCCGCGCACCGGCGAGCGAGGTGAGCGGGGCGTACAGGCGGGTCAGCAAGAGGGCCAGCGACACGACGGCACCGGGTTCGAGCGTGCCCTGCTGGGCGTAGTGGCCCCCGAGACCGTATACCAGCGCGAGCGCCAGCGCGGAGACCAGAGTGAGGGCGGTGATGAAGCCGGACTGGGCCATGGCCGTCCGGACACCGATGTCCCGCACCCGCAGGGCCCGGGCGGCGAACTCGGCGGACTCGTCGGCGGGCCGCCCGAACAGCTTGACGAGGGTGGCGCCCGGTGCCGAGAAGCGCTCCGTCATCTGCGTGGCCATCGCCGCGTTGTGCGCGGCGGCCTCCCGCTGCAGCGACGCCATGCGGGCGCCCCGGCGACGGGCCGGTACGACGAACACCGGCAGCAGCACCAGGGCCAGCAGCGTGATCCGCCAGGAGATGCCGAGCATCACGGCGAGCGTCAGGACCAGGGTCACGACGTTGGCGACCACACCCGAGAGGGTGTTGCTGAACGCCCGCTGCGCCCCGATGACGTCGCTGTTCAGCCGGCTCACCAGCGCCCCGGTACGCGTACGGGTGAAGAAGGCCACCGGCATCCGCTGGACGTGGTCGAAGACGGCCGTCCGCAGGTCGAGGATGAGGCCCTCGCCCAGGTTGGACGACAGCCAGCGGGTGAGCAGCCCGAGGGCCGCGTCGGCCAGCGCGATGAGCGCGATGAGCAGCGCGAGACGGACGACGGTGTCGCTCCGGCCACCCCGTACGATCGCGTCGACCACCTTGCCCGCGAGGACCGGCGTGGCCACCGCGAGCAGGGCCCCCGCCACACTGGCGGCCAGGAACCGCACCAGCCGGCGGCGGTGCGGTCGGGCGAATCCGAGGATGCGGCGCAGGGTCTCCCGGGAGAACGGCCGGCGGTCGCGCTCGGCGTTCATCACACTGTGCAGCGACGACCAGGCGGTGAATTCCATGTCCATACAAGGGCTCCGGTTCTTCCGGCCGACGGACGGCCCGCAGGGGGCCCGTAGGACAGGAAAGTAGGACCTCAACCATTGTTGAGGTCAAGGGGCCTCATCGTCGCGCCCGCCGCCGGTCCCTGTCGCGCGGACGCGCCGCACCCCGCTCCGGAAGCGTTCCGCCCGGCGTGGTGCGACGGTGGACACGGTGCCGCTCCGGCACCCGAACCGGCGGAAGGGACCACGAGTGCGTATCGACCTGACGGGCAAGAAGGCCGTCGTCACCGGATCGTCGCAGGGCATCGGCCTCGCCATCGCCTCCGGCCTCGCCTCCGCGGGCGCCTCGGTGGTGCTGACCGGACGCGACGCGGACCGGCTGGAGTCGGCGAAACGGACCTTGCGCGACGGGGTGCCGGACGCGGACGTCGAGAGCGTCGCCTGCGACCTGGTCACCGAGGAAGGGGCCGACCGGCTCCAGCAGGCCGTTCCCGAGGCCGACGTGCTCGTCAACAACCTCGGCATCTTCGGGGCGCGTCCGCCGCTGGAGATCACCGACGAGGAGTGGCGGACGTACTTCGACACGAACGTCCTCAGCGCGGTCCGGCTGATCCGCCGCTATCTGCCCGGGATGACCGGCCGGGGCTGGGGGCGGGTGCAGAACATCGCGAGCGACTCGGCGATCGTGATCCCCGCCGAGATGATCCACTACGGGATGTCCAAGACCGCGCTGCTCGCGGTCTCCCGGGGCTTCGCCAAGGAGGCGGCGGGAAGCGGGGTGACGGTCAACTCGGTGATCGCCGGCCCGACCCACACCGGAGGCGTCGAGAAGTTCGTGTACGAACTCGTGGACAAGGACCTGCCCTGGGACGAGGCGCAGCGCGCGTTCATGCGTCTGCACCGGCCGCAGTCACTGCTCCAGCGCCTCATCGAACCCGAGGAGATCGCCGGCCTGGTGGTCTACCTCAGCTCGCCCCAGGCCTCCGCCACCACCGGGGCGGCGGTCCGGGTGGACGGTGGGTACGTCGACTCGATCGTGCCCTGACCGCCGCCGGGGCCGGTCCGGGTACGGAACGCGCGGCCGGAGCCCTCCCCGGAGGCTGGCATGATCGGGGGTATGGACGAGAGCATTATCGCCGCGTGTGACGGGGCGTCGAAGGGCAACCCCGGGCCTGCCGCCTGGGCGTGGGTGGTCGCGGACGCGCAGGGGCGCCCGCAGCGCTGGGAGGCGGGACCCCTGGGCACCGCCACCAACAACGTCGCGGAGCTGACCGCTCTGCGCTCGCTGCTGGAGTCGACCGACCCCTCGGTGCCGGTCGAGGTGCGCATGGACTCGCAGTACGCGATGAACGCCGTGACCAAGTGGCTGCCGGGCTGGAAGCGCAACGGCTGGAAGACCTCGGGCGGCAAGCCGGTCGCCAACAAGGAGCTGGTCGTCCGCATCGACGAGCTGCTCTCCGGCCGCGCGGTGCGATTCCAGTACGTTCCCGCCCACCAGGTCGGCGGGGACCCGCTCAACGCGCTGGCGGACCAGGCCGCGAGCGAGGCGGCGGTGTCGCAGCTGCCCGCCGGTACGGCCCACGGGACGGCCGCCCTCCCCGAGCCCGCCCCGTCCCGGGCGGTGAAGAGCGCGCCCGGAAAGACGGCGAAGGCTTCCACCGGCGGAGCCCGTACCGGGGCCACGATCCGGGCGAAGTTCGCCGGGCGGTGCCGCTGCGGCAAGCCGTACGCGGCCCAGGAGATGATCGCGAAGAACCCGGTGGGCTGGGGCCACCCGGAGTGCCGCACCGACGCGGCCTGAGACGTTCCCCGGCCCGGCGGTCCACCGCCGGGCCACCACGCGGGGTCGGGGAGGCCCCTCGGGCGTCCTGACCCGCGCATCCGGTGCCGCCGCATTCGCCGCATCCGCCGCATCCGCCGCATCCGCCGCATCCGGTGGTCCGCACTCGCCGCACCCAGTGGTCCGCCCGGCGGCGGGCCGCTTCTCCACGACGAGGCCGCTTCTGCGCGGCGGCGCAACGTTTCCCCGGGTACACCACCCTGGTTTCCCGTCGTCCCCGCGATGCCTCGGTCCCTTCGGGGCCCCCGCGCCCGACGCGGGTCCTGGGCCGCGCGCCCCGGCGCCCGGCGTGCGGTGCCCGGCATGCGCCGGGGGCGCGGACGGTCAGGTCCGGTCCGTTCGGTTCAGGACTCGGGGGTCCAGGCCGCCACGAGCTCAAGCAGACCGGGGAACCGGGCATTGAGGTCGTCGACGCGTACCTGGCTGCGGCGTTCGAGTCCGTACTGGCGCTGGCGCGTGACCCCCGCCTCCCGCAGCGCCTTGAAGTGGTGCGTGAGCGACGACTTGGGCCGGTCGAGGCCGAACCAGCCGCAGGTGTGGTCGAACCGCTCCGACTCCAGCAAAAGCTTCTGGATGATCGTCAACCGCAGCGGATCGCTGAGCGCTCCGAGGACGGTTTCCAGACGCAGTTCGCCCACCGCCGGCTCCGGGAGCGGTTCGGGCAGGTCAAGGGGTTCGGGGAGCACCCTGATGACGGGGTTGACGCCCGTGGCCGAAGGCATAGGCAACTCCTTATGACGTGATTCCTATGTACGAGTTCAATCGTACTGCATGCTAAGTTCGACTCAACTCGTACTTGAGAGTCGGGAGGAACGTCATGTCCGAGACTCGGACCACCCCTGTCCAGGCGGTCGACGGAAGAGGGCAGAACGGCACCGCCGGGGCCGGTGCCCCGCTGTGGTGGGTGTGGCTGGCCGCGTGGCCCGTCACCGCGGTGTTCGTGCTGTCGAACGCGGCCACGCCGCTGTACGTGCTGTGGCAGCGCGACATCGGGTTCTCCAAGGGCACCCTGACCGTGGTGTTCGCGTTCTACATCGTCGGCCTGCTCGGATCGCTCCTGGTCTGCGGAGTCGTCTCGGACCGGCTGGGGCGCAAGCCCGTACTGCTCCCGGCGCTGGCGCTCGGCCTGGCGGCCTGCCTGATCTTCGCCACCGCCTCCTCCGTGGCGGCGCTGATCGTGGCGAGGCTGTTCACCGGGATCGCCGTCGGTGCGGTCGTCTCGGCCGGCATGGCCGCGGTGACCGACGTGGCGGGGCCCGAGCGCAAGCGGATCGCCGCTCTGCTCGCCTCCTGCGCGATGGTCTTCGGGGCCGGGCTCGGCCCGCTGCTGGCCGGTGTGCTGTCCGAGACGCTGCCCGCCCCGACCGTGACCGTGTTCGTGGTCGAGGCCGTGGTGCTGGCCACCGCGGTGCTCGTCGTGACGCGCATGCCGGTCCGCCGCCCCGTGGCCCCCGCCAAGGGGGCCTGGGTGCGGGTGCCCGGGGTTCCGCGCGGCAACGGTCGCGAACTCACGCTGGGGATCGCCGTGTTCGCCCCCGGCATCACCGCGACGTCGTTCGTGCTGTCGCTCGGGCCCTCGCTGCTGTCCGGCCTGCTCGGCACGACCAGCAGGATCGTGGCGGGGGCCATGGCGTTCGCGATGTTCCTCACGGCCACCGGCGTGCAGTTCGCGGTGCAGCGGCTGAGCCGGCCGGCCATTCTCATGGCGGGCGCGGCGAGTACGGCCGTGAGCATGATCACGCTGATCGTCGCCGTGCACACCTCCTCCGTGGCGGTCCTCATCGCCTCCGCGCTGCTCGCCGGTGCGGGGCAGGGGATGGGCCAGCTCGGAGGGCTGTCGCTGCTCAACTCCAGCGTCCCGCCGAGGCATCTGGCAGAGGCCAACGCGGCGCTCAACGTGGGGGGTTACATCCCGGCGGGCATCCTGCCCGTCTCCGCGGGATACCTCAGCGACGCGGTGGGGCTGACCAGCGGGGCGACGACCTTCGGTGTCGTACTGCTGGGTCTCGCGGTCGCCGGCGGCCTGGTGGTCGTCGGCAGCCGGAACCGCGTGGCGGAGCCCGCCTGACGGATCGCCTCGGACGAAGGCGCTCCCGGGGGGAGTCGGCCGCGTCCTCGGTGAGCTCCCGGAAGCTGGCCCCGCCGGACCGGCGCAGCAGCGCGATCACGATCCCCGCCTGC
>NZ_JBSFFN010000088.1:0-2500 GCF_053596135.1 Streptomyces sp. NPDC001770
CAACACAGTGGACGCGAGCAACTGAGGACAAGCCCTCGGCCTATTAGTACCAGTCAGCTCCACCCGTTACCGGGCTTCCACATCTGGCCTATCAACCCAGTCGTCTACTGGGAGCCTTAACCCCTCAAAGGGGGTGGGAATACTCATCTTGAAGCAGGCTTCCCGCTTAGATGCTTTCAGCGGTTATCCTTTCCGAACGTAGCCAACCAGCCATGCCCTTGGCAGGACAACTGGCACACCAGAGGTTCGTCCGTCCCGGTCCTCTCGTACTAGGGACAGCCCTTCTCAATATTCCTACGCGCACAGCGGATAGGGACCGAACTGTCTCACGACGTTCTAAACCCAGCTCGCGTACCGCTTTAATGGGCGAACAGCCCAACCCTTGGGACCGACTCCAGCCCCAGGATGCGACGAGCCGACATCGAGGTGCCAAACCATCCCGTCGATATGGACTCTTGGGGAAGATCAGCCTGTTATCCCCGGGGTACCTTTTATCCGTTGAGCGACAGCGCTTCCACAAGCCACTGCCGGATCACTAGTCCCGACTTTCGTCCCTGCTCGACCCGTCGGTCTCACAGTCAAGCTCCCTTGTGCACTTACACTCAACACCTGATTGCCAACCAGGCTGAGGGAACCTTTGGGCGCCTCCGTTACTCTTTAGGAGGCAACCGCCCCAGTTAAACTACCCATCAGACACTGTCCCTGATCCGGATCACGGACCGAGGTTAGACATCCAGCACGACCAGAGTGGTATTTCAACGGCGACTCCACAACCACTGGCGTGGCCGCTTCAAAGTCTCCCACCTATCCTACACAAGCCGAACCGAACACCAATATCAAACTGTAGTAAAGGTCCCGGGGTCTTTCCGTCCTGCTGCGCGAAACGAGCATCTTTACTCGTAATGCAATTTCACCGGGCCTATGGTTGAGACAGTCGAGAAGTCGTTACGCCATTCGTGCAGGTCGGAACTTACCCGACAAGGAATTTCGCTACCTTAGGATGGTTATAGTTACCACCGCCGTTTACTGGCGCTTAAGTTCTCAGCTTCGCCGACCCGAAAGTCAGCTAACCGGTCCCCTTAACGTTCCAGCACCGGGCAGGCGTCAGTCCGTATACATCGCCTTACGGCTTCGCACGGACCTGTGTTTTTAGTAAACAGTCGCTTCTCGCTGGTCTCTGCGGCCACCCCCAGCTCAGGAAGCAAGTTCCCTCACCAGTGATGGCCCCCCTTCTCCCGAAGTTACGGGGGCATTTTGCCGAGTTCCTTAACCATAGTTCACCCGAACGCCTCGGTATTCTCTACCTGACCACCTGAGTCGGTTTAGGGTACGGGCCGCCATGAAACTCGCTAGAGGCTTTTCTCGACAGCATAGGATCATCCACTTCGCCACAATCGGCTCGGCATCAGGTCTCAGCCTTAACGTGTGACGGATTTGCCTACCACACGGCCTACACCCTTACCCCGGGACAACCACCGCCCGGGCTGGACTACCTTCCTGCGTCACCCCATCGCTTACCTACTACAAGTCTGGTTCATCGGCTCCACCACTACCCTCAACTCCGAAGAGATCGGGCCGGCTTCACGGACTTAGCATCGCCTGATTCAGTACTGGGCGTTTCAAAGCGGGTACCGGAATATCAACCGGTTGTCCATCGACTACGCCTGTCGGCCTCGCCTTAGGTCCCGACTTACCCTGGGCAGATCAGCTTGACCCAGGAACCCTTAGTCAATCGGCGCACACGTTTCTCACGTGTGTATCGCTACTCATGCCTGCATTCTCACTCGTGAACCGTCCACAACTCGCTTCCGCGGCTGCTTCACCCGGCACACGACGCTCCCCTACCCATCCACACAGGCGTTGGCCCTATATGTGTGAATGACACGACTTCGGCGGTACGCTTGAGCCCCGCTACATTGTCGGCGCGGAATCACTTGACCAGTGAGCTATTACGCACTCTTTCAAGGGTGGCTGCTTCTAAGCCAACCTCCTGGTTGTCTCTGCGACTCCACATCCTTTCCCACTTAGCGTACGCTTAGGGGCCTTAGTCGATGCTCTGGGCTGTTTCCCTCTCGACCATGGAGCTTATCCCCCACAGTCTCACTGCCGTGCTCTCACTTACCGGCATTCGGAGTTTGGCTAAGGTCAGTAACCCGGTAGGGCCCATCGCCTATCCAGTGCTCTACCTCCGGCAAGAAACACACGACGCTGCACCTAAATGCATTTCGGGGAGAACCAGCTATCACGGAGTTTGATTGGCCTTTCACCCCTAACCACAGGTCATCCCCCAGGTTTTCAACCCTGGTGGGTTCGGTCCTCCACGAAGTCTTACCTCCGCTTCAACCTGCCCATGGCTAGATCACTCCGCTTCGGGTCTAGAGCGTGCAACTCAATCGCCCTATTCGGACTCGCTTTCGCTACGGCTTCCCCACACGGGTTAACCTCGCTACACACCGCTAACTCGCAGGCTCATTCTTCAAAAGGCACGCAGTCACGACTG
>NZ_JBSFFN010000089.1:0-4771 GCF_053596135.1 Streptomyces sp. NPDC001770
GTGTCCGGTGATGCGGACGCGTTGCGTGAGCTGGCTGATTCGTGTGGGGAGTCGCCGCGTGCGCGGATGATTCCGGTGGACTACGCCTCGCACAGCGCGCACGTGGACGAGCTGAAGGAGGAGATCCTCGCCGTCCTCCACGGCATAGCCCCCGGCGAGGGGCGGATTCCGATGATCTCCGCGCTGACGGGAGAGTGGCTGGCGGGTCCGGAGCTCGACCCCGCCTACTGGTACGCGTCGCTCCGGGAGACGGTGGAGTTCGACCGTGCCGTGCGGCTTTTGGGCGAGGAGGGCCACGGCGTGTTCGTGGAGGTGTCCCCGCATCCGGTGCTGGTGCCGGCGATCGGGGACAGTCTGGAGGAGCGGGCTCCGGTGGTGGTCGGCACGCTGCGGCGGGACGACGGTGGCGCCGAGCGACTGCTGACCTCGTTCGCCGAGGCCCATGTGCGGGGCCTGCCCGTCGCCTGGGCAGCCGTTCTCGGTGGCCGGGGTACGACAGTGGACCTGCCGACCTACGCCTTCCGGCGGGACCGGTTCTGGCCGTCGCCCACCAAACCGCCAATCCCCCCGGCCGCTGCGAGCACGCCCGCCGAAGCGGGCTTCTGGGACGCCGTCGAGCACGGTGACACCGAGACCCTCGCCGACCTGCTCGGCGTCGACCCCGCAGACCCGGCCCTGGGCGCGCTCACCGGCTGGCGCCACCGCGAACGCGCGGAGTCCGCCGTGGCCGACTGGCGCTACCGCATCGCATGGTCGCCTCTGCCCGACCCCGACCCCAACCCCGACGCTGCCCCCGGCACCGCGTCGACCGGCACCGAGCTGACCGGCACCTGGCTGCTTCTCGGCTCCGCGCCCGACGTGGCCGACGCCCTGACGGCAGCCGGCGCCCGGGTCCACACCGTGGACCCCACCGGCACCGAGACCACCGACCGCGCGGCTCTCTCCGCAGCACTGCCCACCGGCATCGACGACCTCACCGGCATCGTCTCCGCCCTCGCCCTCGACGACGACGCCGAGCCGCTGGACGACCACCCCGGCGTACCGCGCGCTCTGGCCGCCACCCTGGCCCTGGTCCAAGCCCTCGTCGACCGGCACGGTGACGGGGACGGCACGCCCCCCGCGCCGCTGTGGGTGCTGACCAGAGGGGCGGCCGTAGTCACCGGGGGCGAACCGGCCGGCCCGCCCGCACACGCGCAGATCTGGGCCCTCGGCCGGACGGCCGCCCTCGCCCACCCCGGCCTCTGGGGCGGCCTGGTCGACCTGCCGCAGCGTCCCGAGGACACCGACCCCGCCCTGCGACGTCTCGCCACCGTCCTTACGGGGGTCGACGGCGAGGACCAAGTGGCGCTGCGCCCGTCCGGCGCGTACGGGCGCCGGCTGGTACGTGCCGAGCAGACGCCGACCCCGGCGAACGGCACCACGTGGACCCCACGCGGCACCGTCCTGGTCACCGGCGGCACCGGCGCCATCGGCGAGCACGTCGCCCGCTGGCTCGCCGACCGAGGTACCCACCGCGTCGTGCTGACCGGCCGACGAGGACCGGCCACCGAGGGCGTACCCGCCCGAGCCGCCGAACTGGCCGCCCGGGGAACCGGCGTCGACGTGGTGGCCTGCGACGTCGGCGAGCGCGCAGAGGTCGCCGCCCTGCTGACCCGGATCGACGCCACCGGCGGACCGGCCCTGTCGACCGTGCTGCACACCGCCGGCGTCGGCCAAGGAGGCACCGTCGACCAGACAACCTCCGCCGGTCTCGCCGAAGTGTGCGCTCCCAAGGCGGCCGGCGCCCGCTGGCTGGACGAGCTGACCGCCGAGCGCGGCCTCGACGACTTCGTGCTGTTCTCCTCCGGCGCGGCCGTCTGGGGCGGCAGCGATCAGGCCGGTTACGCCGCCGCCAACGGCTACCTCGAAGGTCTCGCCGCCGAGCGCCGCGCCGCCGGCCGCCCGGCCACCACGCTCTCCTGGGGCCTGTGGGACGGCGGCGGCATGGGAGGCGGCAGCGTCAGCACTCGCCTGAACCGCTACGGGGTCCGGGCCATGGCCCCCGAACTCGCCGTCCGCGCCCTCGGCCAGGCCCTGGACGCGGGCGACGATGCCATCACCGTCGCGGACATCGACTGGCCGGTGTTCGGTCCCACGTTCACCCTGCGCCGTCCCAGCCCCCTCCTCGCCGACCTGCCGTACGCCGGAATCGACCCGGCGCCCGCGGAATCCGATACCGCGAGCGGAGCAGGGGAAGGCATCGGACTGGCCGACCAGTTGGCCGGCCTCCCTCACCCGGAGCAACTGCGCCGACTGGAAGAGATCGTCTGCGACCAGGCAGCCGCCGTGCTCGGCCACACCGCCGGGGCCCTGCCCAAGGGCCGCCCGTTCCGCCACCTCGGCTTCGACTCCGTCATGGCGGTAGACCTGCGCAACCGGATCACCGACACCACCGGGCGGCGGTTGCCCGCCACCCTCGTCTTCGACCACCCGACCCCCGCCGAACTCGCCGAGTACCT
This sequence comes from Streptomyces sp. NPDC001770, assembly GCF_053596135.1. Classification (NCBI taxonomy): domain Bacteria; kingdom Bacillati; phylum Actinomycetota; class Actinomycetes; order Kitasatosporales; family Streptomycetaceae; genus Streptomyces; species Streptomyces sp. NPDC001770. Next base: position 2,499 of record NZ_JBSFFN010000089.1, read on the forward strand.
GCACGGCGAACTCGGCCTGCGATCCGCGACCACCGACGACACCCACGCCGGCACCGACCCGGTGCTCGACGGTCTCGACCGCCTGGAGGCAGCTCTCGCGGCGGTACCGGGCGGCAGCGGCGCCCGGCGCGACGTCACCCTGCGGCTGAGGAACGTGCTTTCCCGCTGGCTGGGCGACACCGAGCAACCACGGCAGGACGAGCAGGAGCAGCAGACGCTGGCCGGACGACTGGACGACGCCGACGCCGGCGAGGTCCTGGACTTCATCAACAAGGAATTGGGGCTTTCGTGATGACCGGTGGTGCGCAGGCGGCGGGTGGCGACAATCAGCTGCTCGACACTCTGAAGAAGCTCGCTGCCGATCTGTATCGGACCCGCGAGCGCGTCAAGGAGCTCGAAGCGGGCGAGCGCGAGCCGATCGCCATCGTCGGACTCGGCTGCCGCTACGCCGGCGGAATCACCGGCCCGGACAAGTTCTGGGACCTGCTGTCCGCGGGGACGGACGCCATGGGCGGCTTCCCCACCGACCGCGGCTGGGCGGAGTGGGAGCGTGCCTACGGCAACCCGGACGCCCGCCCCGGTGACGGGTACGCCCGGGTGGGCGGATTTCTCTACGACGTGGCCGACTTCGACGCCGGGTTCTTCGGGATCAGCCCCCGCGAGGCCCTCGCGATGGACCCCCAGCAGCGAATCCTGCTGGAGACGGCCTGGGAAGCGGTCGAGCGGGCCGGAATCGACCCGACCTCGCTGAAGGGCTCCGACACCGGCGTGTTCGTCGGCGCGAGCGGCACCGCCTACGGCTCGGGCGTGGGCGGCAACGGCAGCGGCGCCGAGGGCTACAAGATGACGGGCGGCCTGACCGCCGTCGTCTCCGGACGCATCTCCTACACACTGGGCCTGACCGGCCCGGCCGTGACGATCGACACCGCCTGCTCCTCCTCCCTCGTGGCACTGCACCTGGCGGTACGCTCGCTGCGCCAGGGCGAATGCTCCCTCGCCCTGGCGGGCGGCGTCGAGGTGCTGGTCATGCCCGACGCGTACATCGAGTTCTCCCAGCAGGGCGGCATGGCCGCGGACGGCCGGTGCAAGTCCTTCGCCGCCGAGGCCGACGGCATCGGCTGGGGCGAGGGCGCCGGCATCATCGCGCTGGAACGCCTCTCGGACGCCCGCCGCAACGGCCATCAGGTGCTCGGAGTGATCCGCGGCAGCGCGGTCAACCAGGACGGCGCGTCCAACGGCATCACCGCCCCCAACGGGCCCTCGCAATACCGCGTCATCAACTCGGCGCTGGCCGACGCGGGCCTGACCACGGCCGACGTGGACGTCGTGGAGGCCCATGGGACCGGCACGACGCTGGGCGACCCGATCGAGGCGCAGGCGTTGCTGGCCACCTACGGGCAGGCCGAGGACCGGCCCGCCGACCGGCCACTGTGGCTGGGCTCGGTGAAGTCGAACATCGGGCACTCCGGCTGCGCGAGCGGTGTGGCCGGTGTGATCAAGATGGTGCTGGCACTGCGGCACGGCATGCTGCCCAAGACCCTGTTCGCCGAGAACCCCTCGCCGCACGTGGACTGGGCGTCGGGGAACGTACAGCTCCTGCGGGAAGCGGTGGAGTGGCCGGCGGGCGAACAGCCTCGCCGGGCAGGCGTGTCCGCGTTCGGCGTGAGCGGCACCAACGCGCACCTGATCCTGGAGGAGGCGCCTGAGGGATCGGACCGTCCGGAAGTGGTCCCGGGCGCCGCGCCTCGCGTCCTGGCAGGCGAGCGCGTTCCCGCGTGGGTGCTGTCGGGCCAGAGCGCTGCGGCGCTCGCCGGCCAGGCGGGCCGACTCGTCGAACACCTCGTGGCACGGCCTGAGCTGTCGGCCGGTGACGTGGCTTGGTCGTTGGCGACGACGCGTGCGGCGCTGGAGCACCGTGCGGTGGTGTTGGGCGCGGACCGCGGTGAACTCGCCTCGGCTCTGGCGGCGGTGGCGACGGGGCAGCCGGCGGCTGGTGTGGTGACGGGTTCGGTGGCTGCGGGTGGTGTGGGGCGGACGGTGTTCGTCTTTCCGGGTCAGGGCAGTCAGTGGGTGGGGATGGGCCGTGATTTGGCTGAGTCGTCTCCGGTGTTTGCGGCGAGGTTGGCGGAGTGTGGTGTGGCTCTGGCGCCTTATGTGGACTGGCGGTTGGACGATGTGTTGGCGGGTGTGCATGGGTTTGAGGCTGCGGATGTGGTGCAGCCGGCGTTGTGGGCGGTGATGGTGTCGCTGGCCGCGGTGTGGGAGGCGGCGGG
>NZ_JBSFFN010000090.1:0-4070 GCF_053596135.1 Streptomyces sp. NPDC001770
GGGCTGAGTTCGTCGCGGCAGGGCAACGCCTACCGGTGGGACGGCAACGGCAGCACGTACGTCTCCGGACCCCTCCCCCTGGAAGCGGCCGAGGATGTCGGTACGCTCACCGCTTCCCGGGAACTCGTCGCGGGGGAGGAGGAACGCCGGGCGAGGAACGTCGCCTCGGGCTCGGGGCAGCCCCCCGGGGCGGGCAAGCGGTCGAAGAAGGCGAAGACGGTGGGCGGGAACGCCGGCGACGGCGGTCAACAGGGCGCCGGGGTCCGTGGTGCGCCGCCCGCGTCCGGTGGGGCCCGCGGCCGCCGGCCGGCCGCGACCGGCTCGCGCACGCAGCCGGAAGCGCGTCGGTTGGGCACGGCCGAAGCCCGTCGGCTCGCCCGCGCGGTCCTCGACGCCGAGGTGGCGGCCGGACAAGCGGGAGGTGATTACACCCGCCGCGAGGAGAACGAGCAGCGTCTCGTCGAAGGCGTGACCGCACGGCTGGTTGAGTACATACCACAGGCGCAGGCCAGGAACCCCTTCGAGCCGACGGTCGAACTGGCCAGGATGTTCTCCGACGTCGACATGGACCTGTCGGGGGGTGTCCAGCTCGATGTGCTCCCGTATCTGGCGGCCGACCCCGATCTGCTCGTGACGATCAGCGAGTCACGCAACGTGCGGTTCGCCGTGCTCACCCAGCCAGGGTTCGCGGAGTTCCTGCGCGCGCACCCCCAGTTGCTGCGGGCGCTGGCCACCACCACGATCAGCTCCCCGGTGGCCCCGCAGGCGCCCTTCTTGATGAAGTACACGGACGTCGCCAAGGACATGGAGGACAACGCCGACCTGCGGGAGCGGATCGTCCCGTGGATCAACGTCATCGAGGCGCTCGGGGGAAAGCTCGGCCTGCTCCGCGCGGTCGCGGACGACGAGCGACTGACCCTCGCGGTGGCCGAGGTGCCGCAACTCGCCGAAGCGCTGCGCACCTCCAGTACCAGGATGGCCGCCGTACGGACGCTCTCGGCCAACCTCAACCTGATCCAGGCGATCCGCGGCTATCCGGACACGGTCCCCGACGCCGGGCAGTTCAAGGCCCTGCTTGGGAACGCCTCCCTGGTGCAGGCGATGAACCGGCACCCTCAGCAGCTGCTGACGGTGTTCAGGGTGCCGGAGCTGCTCGCCGCCGCAGGCAAGGATCCTGCCGTGCTGGGCGTCCTCGACCACGATCCGGCCCTGTCGGACGTGCTGGTGGAAATTCCCGAGCTGGCGAGGCGGCTCGCGCAGTCGCCGGTACTGCTGCGGGTGGCCTTTGCCAACCGCGGCCTGGCCGGAGCACTGTCGTACAACCCCCGTCTGCTCGACATGAGTTCGGGAGACTCCGAGCTCGCGCAGCACCTGCGTGCCGCGACCGCGCCGCAGAACACACCACGGGATCCGGGGCCGCAGGCACGGCCCGCGCAGCGGCTGCTCGCCGATCCGAGAGTGCGGGCCGCGGTCGACGGACACCGCGAGCTGGGCACGACGCTGCTGTCCGACTCCGCCCTCGTGGCCGTACTGGCGGACCATCCGGGTCTGCTCGACGCACCGCACGAATACCGCCGGCTGCTGGCTCCCGCGAACGCCTCGCTGCGGGAGCAGCTCAGGCCGGGATCCCCGCTCCTGTCCCCGGGCCTGCTCAGGGCGCTCCTGCGCTACCCCCAGGTTTCGCACGGCGTCGGATTCTGGTACCTGCAAGCCGGCACCGCGACCGCACCCCCGGAGGACAGGAGGAGACTGCTCGCCGAAGCTCTGGCCAGGAACCCCGGGATGCAGGCCGCGATCTGGGCCGACTTCGCTCTCGGCGATCTGATGTTCACGGTGGCGCAGAACGGCGACCGCCACGGCAAGGTCACCGGATTCAACGACGCCCTGCGTGGCGACGGCCGACTGGTGTCGCTGATCGCGCGGAACGCGTTCATCGTCGCCCTCCTTGAGGCCGGGGCGCTGCCGGCGCTGCTGGCGAACGACTCGGCCCTGTTGCAGTTGGCCCTTGCGGCGCGTGACGTGACCGGGACCCTCCACATGTCCCCGGAGCGTCGCGCACACGCGGTGGAACACCCGGATCTGCTGCGTACCCTCGCCGCCTACGAGAACAAGGTGACTCCGTCCGCCCACTGGGCGAGGCTCTTCGAAGACCCCGCGCTGCTTGCCGCACTGGACAGCGCGGACGGTCTGATGGTGGCCAAGGCACTGGCGTCCAATCCGGACCTGCTGACGGACGCGCTGGCGCGCGACGGGTTCATCGGGAGCATGAAGGAGCCGGGCCGGCCGGCGGAGTACGTGGAACTCAACCGGCGCTCTTCGAAGGTGTTCGCCGAGGCGGTGCGCGCCTCCGGTGAGGCGAGCATCACCAGGAGCGGCATCCGGATCGCGGGCGGGCCCGCACGGATCGCCAGGGCGGTCCTCGATGCGCCGGACCGGATCGCGGAGGCGATCGAGCAGGCGCCGGCGGAGCACCGGGAGCACTACCGCGTGACCGCGGAGGCGGCGGTCCGAGCGTTGAGGGTGCGGCCCGAACTCCGTCGTGCCATCGACCGGGAGTTCGGGATCGCACTGGCGATGCTGGCCAACGGTGAGATGACGGCGACGCTGCTGAAGCGCCCGGCGTTGATCGGCTATCTCGCGGACCGCGGCAAGGGTGCGCTGAAGGCGGTGTACGACCGTCCCGAGCTGACCCGTGCATTGCGCGACAACGGCAGGCTCTACCTGGGGTTCGTGAGCGATCCGTATTTGGTCCAGACCCTGGTGGGGTTCGATCAGTTCGCCGATGCCATGGGACGGAACCGCGAGTACGTCCGGGTCTGGGACCTGGCCATGCCCCATGAGCTGGAACAGGAGCACGCGCTCTTCCAGGCCAGCGAGGTGGTCTCCGCGGCCGTGGCGGACAGCACCCAGGTGATGATGGCCCTCGCGGCCAACCCCACCCTGGTACGGATGCTGACCAGCCCGTACTACGCGAGTGAAGGGCAGCGGCTGCACACGGGCCGGGCCCGGGAAGCGGCCGAGTCGATCGCGCGGGCCGCGGTGTCGAACATGACGGTGCTGCGGGCGCTGATCGAGCGTCCTCGGCTGTTCGCCGTCCTGGTGGCGGGGCCCGTGTTCTCCCGTGTCCTCGCGGAGAACCCGGGAGCAGTGGCCACCGAGGCGGATGTGGTGGCGCTGCTGGAGAACGTGCGGCTCGTGGCGGTTCTCAACGGGTATCCGGAGCAGGCGGGGATGGTGCTGCGTACCGCGGGGCTGCTGCCGGTGGTGATGCGGGCCCCCGGGCTCGTCGCGGCGATGGCGCGGTCCGAGCATCTGACGGGTCTGCTGGGGCGTGAGGACGTGCGGGCGCTGCTGCGGGAGCGGCCGGAGGTGGCCGATGATCTGATGCGGGTGCCTGAGCTGGTGGACGCGCTGGGAGGTCTGCCGGGACTGGTGGCGGCCATGCGGGCGAAGTCCGCTCCGGCCCGGCTGCTGCGGGGGAATCCGGGCCTGCTCGCGGTGCTGCGGGCGCGTCGCACGCTGGTGGGCGACCTGGCGCGCGACACCGCCCTGTGGCAGGCGCTCACCCGGGTGCCCGCGCTTCCCGAGGCGCTGTCGCAGTCGGCTCGGGTGTTGCGGCACCTGCGCCGGCGCTCGGGACTGCTCGGCGTGCTGGCGTCGGACTCCACGTGGGTGGCGTTGTCCGGTCCGCAACTGCTGGCGGTGCTCTCCGACGACGCGTTGACGGCGCTGCTGGATGTCCAGCCGCGTCTGGCGGGGCTGGTGCTGGGGTCGCCGGAGGTGGCGGGACGGGCGCTTGAGGACGCCGGGTTCACCGACGGCGTGCGCTCCCTGGCCCGGGACAAAGGCCGGTTCGAGGACTTGCTCCGCGACCCGGACCGGTTCCTCGCCGAGCTGGCCCGACTGGCGGCGACGCCCCAGCCGGAAGCACGCAGGCGACAGCCGGCGGCGGCGGCGTCCCGGCAGGAGACCCCCTCGGGTGCGGCGGGTTCGTCGGCCGTGCGGGTGGTGCCGGATGCGGAGTTGGTGGCGGTGGTGCGTCGGATGCCGGAGTTGGCGGCGTTGCGGCG
>NZ_JBSFFN010000091.1:0-3882 GCF_053596135.1 Streptomyces sp. NPDC001770
GTTGCGTGAGCTGGCTGATTCGTGTGGGGAGTCGCCGCGTGCGCGGATGATTCCGGTGGACTACGCCTCGCACAGTGCGCACGTGGACGAGCTGAGGGAGGAGATCCTCGCCGTCCTGGAGGGCATCGCGCCTGCTGAGGCGCGTATCCCGATGGTGTCGGCCTTGACGGGCGAGTGGCTGGCGGGTCCGGAGTTGGATCCGGCGTACTGGTACGCGTCGCTCCGGGAGACCGTCGAGTTCGAACGGGCGATCCGGCTGCTCGGTGAGGCGGGCCATGGGGTGTTCGTGGAGGTGTCCCCGCATCCGGTGCTGGTGCCGGCGATCGGGGACGCCCTGGAGGAGCGGTCCCCGGTGGTGGTGGGTACGTTGCGGCGGGACGACGGTGGCGCCGAACGCCTGATGGCCTCGTTCGCCGAGGCGTACGTGCGGGGCCTTCCGGTCGACTGGACCGCGCTTCTGGGCGGTGGTACGGCGGTGGACCTGCCCACCTACGCCTTCCAGCGGCGGCCCTACTGGCTCGGTGCGGTGGCCTCGGTTCAGGCCGACGGTCCGAACGTCTCGACGGACGACTGGCGTTACCGGATCGTCTGGCAGGCGGCCGACGGGGACCGGGCCACCACTCCTACGGGTACCTGGCTCCTGGTCGGTGACGGCCCCGAGCAGGAAGCGGTCGCGAACGCGTTGACCGACCACGGTGCCACCGTGGTCGCGGTCTCCGGACCGCAAGACATCGATGCGGCGCTCCACCAGGGAATGGCCGGCGTGGTGTCGCTGCTGGCCCTGGACGAGATGCCGCTGGTCGGACATCCGTCGGTTCCGGGCGGACTGGCCGGGACGGTCGACCTGGTCCGCGTGCTGGTCGAGACCGGGATCAAGGCGCCGCTGTGGGTGTTGACGCGTGGTGCGGTGGCGGTCGGCGCGGGCGAGGTGACGACAAGTCCGGTACAGGCCCAGGTGTGGGGTCTGGGCCGCGCCGTGGGCCTGGAGCACGCGGACCGGTGGGGTGGGCTGGTCGATCTGCCGCCGGTGGTGGATGCCGAGGCTGCCGCGCGGCTGGTCGGTGTGTTCGCCGGTGGCCGGGAGGATCAGGTCGCGGTGCGGTCCTCGGGTGTGTTCCTGCGTCGGTTGGTGCGGGCCGAGACGCGTCGGGTCGAGTCGGCGGGCTGGTCGCCGCGTGGCACGGTCCTCCTGACGGGTGGCACGGGGTCGATCGGTGTCTGCATCGGTCCGTGGCTGGCCGAGCACGGTGCCCCGAGGGTGGTGCTGACCTCGCGGTCCGGTCCGTCCGCGTACGGAGTGGCCGAGCTTGCCGCCGCAGTGGCGGACGCGGGTTCCGCCGTCGAGGTCGTCAGCTGCGACCTGACGGAGCGCGCACAGACCACGGCCATGATCGAGCGGATCGAGAACACCGGTCCAGGACTCTCGACCGTCCTTCACTCGGCCAACGCGCCGTACCTGGCCCGGGTGGAGGACACCGGCCGTGACGGTCTGGCCGAGGCGCTCGGCGCGAAGGCGGTCGGAGCCGTACATCTGGACGAGGCGACGACCGGCCTGCCCATCGACGAGTTCGTACTCTTCTCGTCCATCTCGGCGACCTGGGGCAGCAACGACCACGGCGCCTACGCGGCCGGCAACGCGTTCCTCGACGCGCTGGCGGAAGACCGTCGTACCCGGGGCCTGCCGGGCACGTCGATCGCCTGGGGTGTGTGGAACACCCGTGACTGGGATGCCGTGGACGCGGTGATGGACCAGGCGCCGGGTCGGGTGACCCCGCACCGTCTGCTGCGGCAGGGGATGAACTTCCTCGACACCGACCGGGCGTTGACGGCGCTCGGGGAGGTGCTGGCGGACGACGAGACGTTCATCGCCCTGGCGAACGTCGAGTGGGAGAAGTTCGCGCCGGTGTTCCGCGCCGCGCGTCCGCGCCCGCTGCTGGACACCATCCCCGAGGCCCAGGACGAGACGGCCGCCGGCACCGCTGCGGACGAGCGCGGAGAGCTCGCGTCGCGGCTGGCGAACGCACCGGCCGCCGAGCGGCGACGCATGGTGGTGGACCTGGTGCGTTCGCACGCGGCCGCGGTGCTGGGGCACGATTCGGCGGACGAGATCGTGGCGAGCCGGGCCTTCCGCGAGCTGGGTTTCGACTCGCTCACCGCCGTCGAGCTCCGTAACCGACTGAACATTGCGTGCGGCATGCGCCTGCCGTCCACCGTCGTCTTCGACCACCCCAGCGCGTCCGCGCTGGCTGACGAGATATTGACAACTCTGCTCGGGTCGGAAGGGCCGGGCCAGGTGGTCGCGGTAGCGGCTGCGCCTTCGGAACCGATCGCTATCGTCGGCATGGCCTGTCGGTACCCGGGCGGTGTGCGCTCCCCCGAGGAACTGTGGGACCTGGTGGTCGCGGGCGGGGACGCGATCAGCGGCTTCCCGGCCGACCGCGGGTGGGACGCCGACGCGCTCTTCAACGCCGACGCGGACGCCGAAGGTTCCACCTACGTTGTGGAAGGCGGATTCCTCAGCGGTGCGGGCGAGTTCGACGCGGGGTTCTTCGGAATCAGTCCGCGTGAGGCGCTGGCGATGGATCCGCAGCAGCGGCTGCTGCTGGAGACCTCCTGGGAGGCGATCGAGCGTGCGGGGATCGACCCGCAGTCGCTCCACGGCTCCCCGACCGGCGTGTTCATCGGCGCGGCCCCGTCCGGCTACTTCGGAGCAGTCGGGGACGAGGCCGGAGTGCAGGCACACCTGATCACCGGGAACGCACTCAGCGTGCTGTCGGGCCGGATCTCCTACTCCTTGGGCCTGGTGGGTCCGGCGATGACGGTGGACACGGCGTGTTCGTCGTCGTTGGTGGCGATGCACCAGGCGGTGCAGGCGTTGCGGTCGGGCGAGTGCACGGTGGCGTTGGCCGGTGGTGTGACGGTGATGGCCGACCCCGGCGAGTTCGTCGGCTTCTCCCGGCTGCGGGCCCTCTCGTCCGACGGCCGGTGCAAGGCCTTCGGCGAAGGCGCGGACGGCATGGGCATCGGCGAAGGCGTCGGCATGCTGCTGTTGGAGCGTCTGTCGGACGCGCACGCCAAGGGCCACAAGGTGCTGGGCGTGCTGCGGGGAAGCGCCGTCAACCAGGACGGTGCCTCCAACGGCCTTTCCGCTCCCAACGGTCCGTCGCAGCAGCGCGTGATCCTTTCCGCACTGGCGAATGCGCAGGTGTCGGCGGCGGATGTGGATGTGGTGGAGGCGCATGGTACGGGTACGGAGTTGGGTGACCCGATCGAGGCGGGTGCGTTGTTGGCGACCTATGGCCAGGGGCGTTCGGGTGAGCGGCCGTTGTGGTTGGGATCGGTGAAGTCGAACATCGGTCATGCGCAGCAGGCTGCGGGCGTGGCCGGTGTGATCAAGATGGTGTTGGCGTTGCGGCACGGTGTGTTGCCGAAGACGTTGCATGCCGAGGAGCCGTCTTCGCACGTGGAGTGGGAGTCGGGGAACGTGCGGCTGTTGCAGGAGGCGGTGGCGTGGCCGGCGGGTGAGCGTCCGCGTCGGGCGGGTGTCTCGGCGTTCGGGATCAGTGGCACGAATGTCCACGTGATCGTGGAGGAGGCTCCGGCGATTGCCGATGCGGTGGTCGAGCCGACGGGCCCGGAGATTCTGGATACCGCGGAGGCCCCGGTTCTCGCCGGGGCGGGCACGGTCTGGCCGGTGTCGGGTCGGAGTGCTGCGGCGTTGGCGGGTCAGGCGGGTCGGTTGCGTGAGTTCGTGGTGGCGCGGCCGGAGTTGTCGGTGGGTGATGTGGGCTGGTCGTTGGCGGTGACGCGGTCGGTGTTCGAGCACCGGGCTGTGGTGCTCGGTAGTGAGCCGGGTGGGCTTGCGGCGGGTCTGGCGGCGGT
>NZ_JBSFFN010000092.1:0-3660 GCF_053596135.1 Streptomyces sp. NPDC001770
GGCGGTGATGGTGTCGCTGGCCGCGGTGTGGGAGGCGGCGGGTGTGTCGCCGGATGCGGTGGTGGGTCATTCGCAGGGCGAGATCGCGGCGGCTGCGGTGGCGGGGATTTTGTCCCTCGATGATGCGGCGAAGGTGGTGGCTCTGCGGAGTCGGACTCTGACGGCGTTGGCGGGTCGGGGTGGGATGTTGTCGATCGCTGAGCCGGTGGAAGGTGTGCGCCGGAGGATCGCGTCGTACGGCACGAGGTTGTCGGTGGCGGCGGTGAATGGTCCGGCGTCGACGGTGGTGTCCGGTGATGCGGACGCGTTGCGTGAACTGGCTGATTCGTGTGGGGAGTCGCCGCGTGCGCGGATGATTCCGGTGGACTACGCCTCGCACAGTGCGCACGTGGATCAGCTCCGGGAGGAGATCCTCGCCGTCCTGGAGGGCATCGCACCGACCGAGGCGCGGGTTCCGATGATCTCGGCGCTGACCGGAGAGTGGCTGGCGGGTCCGGAGCTCGACCCCGCCTACTGGTACGCGTCGCTCCGGGAGACGGTGGAGTTCGAGCGGGCGATCCGGCTCCTGGGCGAGGCGGGCCACGGCGCGTTCGTGGAAGTGTCCCCGCACCCGGTGCTGACGCCGGCGATCGGGGATGCCCTGGACGAGCGGGCCCCGGTGGTGGTGGGTACGTTGCGGCGGGACGACGGTGGCGCCGAACGGCTGCTGACCTCGCTTGCCGAGGCGTACACAGGGGGCGCGGCCGTCGACTGGACGGCTGTGCTTGGTACGGGCACGGCGGTGGAGTTGCCGACCTACGCGTTCCAGCGCGAGCGGTACTGGCCTGCCGTCCCCTCCCGGTCCGCGAGCGCGGCGGGCGTCGACGACTGGCGGTACCGGATCCGGTGGCAGCCGGTCGCCGAGACCGGCCCGGCCGTCCTGTCGGGCACCTGGCTGCTCGTAGGTGAGGGGGACATCGCCGACGCGTGCGCCCGCTCGCTTGCCGACCACGGTGCGGACGTCGTCCGCACCGGCGTCGAGACCCTTGGCGAGGTGGCCACCAGGACGGTGTCGGGCGTGGTGTCCCTGCTGGCACTGGAGCAGGGAGAAGACCCGGCATACCCGTGGATCCCGCGCGGGACCGCCACGACCGTCGACCTGGTCCAGGCGCTGCGTGCGGCCGGTGTCGACGCGCCCTTGTGGCTGCTGACCAGGGGCGCGGTGCAGACCGGACCGGACGAGGTGACGACCGCCCCCGTGCAGACCCAGCTGTGGGGCATGGGCCGGGTCATCGGCATGGAACTCCCTGACCAATGGGGCGGGTTGGTCGATCTGCCGCCGGAATTCGACGCACGGACCGGTGCCCGGCTCGCCGCGGTCCTCGCCGACGGCGCGGAGGACCAGGTCGCCCTGCGCTCCTCCGGCACCCTTGCGCGCCGCCTGGTGCGGGCCGAACCGCGGCCGGCCGGCCGCGCTCCCTGGCGAGCGCGCGGCACCGTGCTGCTGACCGGCGGTACGGGCTCGATCGGCGCCTGCGTAGCGCGCTGGCTCTCCGAGCGGGACACCGGGCGCGTGGTGCTGACAAGCCGTTCAGGTCCCTCCGCGGAAGGGGCAGTGGAACTCGCGGCCTCGATGGCGGCCGCCGGCACGACCGTCGACGTCGTCAGCTGCGACACCGGAGACCGTCGTGACGTCACCGACCTGATCGCGTGGATCGAAGCCTCCGGACCGGGGCTGTCCACCGTGCTGCATTCGGCCAACACCGGCTATCTGGCACGGGTCGAGGACACCACGAGAGAGGGCTTGGCGGCGGCCCTCAGCGCGAAGGCGGCCGGGGCCACGTACCTCGACGAGGCGACGGCCGGCCTGGACGTGGACGAGTTCGTGCTGTTCTCGTCGATCTCGGCGACCTGGGGGAGCAACGACCACGGCCCGTACGCCGCCGGGAACGCCTTCCTGGACGGTCTCGCGGAGGACCGCCGGGCCCGGGGGCTGCCGGGGACGTCGATCGCCTGGGGCGTCTGGGACTCGCGGGACTGGGACGCGGTCGACGACCTGATGGACCACAGCCCTGGCCGGGTGACGCCCCGGCGTCTCCGACGGCAGGGGATGAACTTCCTCGAGACCGAACGGGCGCTGACGGCCCTGGACCAGACGCTCGCGGACGACGAGACGTTCATCGCGCTCGCCGACGTCACGTGGGAGAAGTTCGCGCCGGTGTTCCGCGCGGCGCGCCGACGTCCGCTGCTGGACGCCATCCCCGAGGCCCGGGAGCAGGAGGACGACGGCCCGGCCATCCGGTCGGCGCAACCGGAACAGCACGCCGGCGAACTGTCCCGGGAGCTCGCAGGCCTGACCCCGTCCGAGCGGCGCCGCTCGGTGGTGCAACTGGTCTGCGGGCACGCCGCCGCCGTCCTCGGCCACGGCACCGCGGCCGAAGTACCCACCACCCGCGCCTTCCGCGAGATGGGCTTCGACTCGCTCACCGCCGTCGAACTCCGCAACCGGATCAATGGCGTGGCCGGCGTCCGAATGCCGGCCACGGCCGTTTTCGACCACCCCAACCCGGCCGCCCTGGCCGAGGAGATCCTCTCCCGACTGTTCGGATCCGAGCCGGCGGACGGAACCGCCGCGGCGCCCGCCGCAGTCGCGGCCCCGGCGGAACCGATCGCGATCGTCGGCATGTCCTGCCGGTACCCCGGCGGGATCCGGACCCCCGAGGATCTCTGGACACTCCTGGCCGAGCACGGCGACTCCATCGGCGGCTTCCCCGTGGACCGCGGCTGGAACACCGAGGGACTGTTCGACCCGGACCCGGACGCCGAGGGCAAGACCTATGTCGTCGAGGGCGGCTTCCTGACCGGTGCCGCGGAGTTCGACGCGGGGTTCTTCGGGATCAGTCCGCGTGAGGCGCTGGCGATGGATCCGCAGCAGCGGCTGTTGCTGGAGACCTCCTGGGAGGCGATCGAGCGTGCGGGGATCGACCCGCAGTCGCTCCACGGCTCCCCGACCGGCGTCTTCGTCGGCGCGGCACGGTCGACGTATCTCAGTGTGGTGGAGGAGACCGCGGGGTCCGAAGGGCACCGCATGACCGGGACGGCGATGAGCGTGCTGTCGGGTCGGATCTCCTACGCGCTGGGCCTGGTGGGTCCGGCGATGACGGTGGACACGGCGTGTTCGTCGTCGTTGGTGGCGCTGCACCAGGCGGTGCAGGCGTTGCGGTCGGGCGAGTGCACGGTGGCGTTGGCCGGTGGTGTGACGGTGATGGCCGACCCGGACGAGTTCGTCGGGTTCTCGCGACTGCGGGCCCTGTCGCCGAGCGGCCGCTGCAGAGCCTTCGGTGAGGGCGCGGACGGCATGGCCATGGGCGAAGGCGTCGGCATCGTGGTACTGGAACGCCTCTCCGACGCACGCCGCAACGGTCACCGGGTACTCGGTGTCGTGCGAGGCAGTGCGATCAACCAGGACGGTGCGTCCAACGGCCTCACGGCCCCCAACGGTCCCTCGCAACAGCGAGTCATCCGCGCGGCGTTGGCGAATGCACAGGTGTCGGCGGCGGATGTGGACGTGGTGGAGGCGCATGGCACGGGTACGGAGTTGGGTGACCCGATCGAGGCGGGTGCGCTGTTGGCGACCTACGGCCAGGAGCGTTCGGGTGAGCGGCCGTTGTGGTTGGGGTC
>NZ_JBSFFN010000093.1:0-3651 GCF_053596135.1 Streptomyces sp. NPDC001770
GCTCCAGCACCGGAGCCTCGGGCCAGTAACGCCGCCGCTGGAAAGCGTAGGTCGGCAACTCCACCACCGAGCCCTCACCCAGCACCGAAGCCCACCCCACCGCAGCACCCTGCACATACGCCTCGGCGAACGAGGCCATCAGGCGTTCGGCACCACCGTCGTCCCGCCGCAACGTACCCACCACCACCGGGGCCCGCTCCTCCAGGCTGTCCCCGATCGCCGGAACCAGCACCGGATGCGGGGACACCTCCACGAACACCCCATGGCCCGCCTCACCGAGCAGCCGGATCGCCCGTTCGAACTCCACCGTCTCCCGGAGCGACGCGTACCAGTACGCCGGATCCAACTCCGGACCCGCCAGCCACTCGCCCGTCAAGGCCGACACCATCGGGATACGCGCCTCGGTCGGGGCGATACCCTCCAGGACGGCGAGGATCTCCTCCTTCAGCTCGTCCACGTGCGCACTGTGCGAGGCGTAGTCCACCGGAATCATCCGCGCACGCGGCGACTCCCCACAGGAGTCGGCCAGTTCACGCAACGCGTCCGCGTCACCGGACACCACCGTCGACGCCGGACCATTCACCGCCGCGACCGACAACCTCGTGCCGTACGAAGCGATCCTCCGGCGCACACCCTCCACCGGCTCCGCGATCGAGAGCATCCCACCCCGACCCGCCAACGCCGTCAGGGTCCGACTCCGGAGAGCCACGACCTTCGCCGCATCATCGAGGGACAAGATCCCCGCCACCACGGCGGCCGCGATCTCGCCCTGCGAATGACCCACCACCGCATCCGGCGACACACCTGCCGCCTCCCACACCGCGGCCAGCGACACCATCACCGCCCACAACGCCGGCTGCACCACATCCGCAGCCTCAAACCCATGCACACCCGCCAAAACATCGTCCAACCGCCAGTCCACATACGGCGCCAGAGCCACACCACACTCCGCCAACCTCGCCGCGAACACCGGAGACGACTCAGCCAACTCACGGCCCATCCCCACCCACTGACTGCCCTGCCCGGGGAAGACGAACACCGTCCGCCCCACACCGGCAGGTGCCACCGAGCCCGTGACAACGCCGGGCGCGGGCTGCTTCGTCGCCACCGCCGCCAGCCGCTCGGCCAGCTCACCGCGCCCGCTACCGAGCACCACCGCACGGTGCTCCAACGCCGCACGCGTCACCGCCAACGACCACCCGACGTCACCGACCGACAACTCCGGCCGCGCCACCACGAACTCACGCAGCCGACCCGCCTGACCCGCCAACGCCGCAGCACTCCGACCCGACACCGGCCAGACCGAAGGTGCGGTCCTGAGAACCTTCGGAGCCGGGGTCTCCACCGGCTGCTCCAACTCACCGACCAGGACCGGAGCTTCCTCGACGATCAGGTGGACGTTCGTACCACTCACGCCGAAGGCCGAGACACCGGCGCGACGCGGACGCTCACCCGCCGGCCACTCCACCGCCTCCTGCAACAGCCGGACGTTGCCGGATTCCCAGTCCACGTGCGAGGACGGCTCCTCCGCGAACAGCGTCTTCGGCAACACACCGTGCCGCAACGCCATCACCATCTTGATCACACCCGCCACACCCGCAGCACATTGCGAGTGACCGATGTTGGACTTCACCGACCCCAGCCACAAAGGCCGTTCGGGAGCCCGGTCCTCGGCCTGCCCGTAGGTGGCCAGCAGCGCTCCGGCCTCGATCGGGTCGCCCAGCGTCGTACCCGTACCGTGTGCCTCCACCGCGTCGACATCCGCGGCCGACAACTGCGCGTTGGCAAGGGCCGCGCGGATCACCCGGCGTTGCGAAGGACCGTTCGGCGCCGCCAGACCGTTCGACGCACCATCCTGGTTCGCCGCACTCCCACGGATCACCGCCAGCACCTGATGTCCGTGACGCCGGGCGTCCGACAGGCGCTCCAACAGCACCACGCCCGCGCCCTCGCCCCAGCCGATCCCGTCGGCTTCCTCCGAGAACGCCTTCGACCGGCCGCTCGACGCCATACCGCCCTGGCTCCCGAACTCCATGAACGCGCCGGGCGAGACCATCACGGCCACACCGCCGGCCAGCGCCATCGAGCAGTCACCGGTCCGCAGCGCCTGCACCGCCTGGTGCATCGCCACCAACGACGACGAACACGCCGTGTCCACCGTCACCGCAGGACCGGTCAACCCCAAGCAGTACGAGATCCGGCCGGACGCTACCGCCGACACCGCTCCGATCAGCCGGTAGCCGTCCAGGCTTTCGTCGTCGGACGGCAGAACCGAGCTGTATCCCGACGTGTTCGCTCCTATGAAGACGCCGGTGGCCGAGCCGTGCAGGGACTTGGGATCGATCCCCCCGTGCTCAATCGCCTCCCAGGAGGTCTCCAGCAACAAACGCTGCTGCGGATCCATCGCCAACGCCTCACGCGGACTGATCCCGAAGAACCCCGCATCGAACTCGGCCGCGTCATAGACGAACCCGCCCTGCCGACGGTACGCCTGCCCCCGGCCGAACGCCTGCTCGAAGGATTCCCAGCCGCGGTCGGCCGGGAACCCACCCATGGCGTCGACACCGCCGGCCACCAGGTCCCAAAGTTCCTCGGGCCCCGTCACTCCGCCCGGGTACCGGCAGCCCACGCCCACGATCGCGATGGGCTCGCTCGACGCCGCACGAAGCGCGCTGTTCTGCTGCCGGAGCCGCTCGGTTTCCTTGAGGGAGGTACGGAGTGCTTCGACGAGCCTGTCGTTGGTCGTTCCCATGATCATGTGCTCCGAATCAACGAGGAAGGGCGTCAGGAGTCTTTGCCGTCGAGGGCTATCCGAATGAGGTCCTCGGCATCCATCCCGTCGATGGAGACCGCGTCCGTTCGGCTCTCTTCGCCGTTGCCCCGGGCCGGGTCGGCGAGTTGCAACAGCAGGTCCAACAAGCCGGCCTGCCGGATGCGGGCCAGCGGGATCGCCGAGATCGTCTCCCTGAGGGCCATCTCGTCCGCGTCGCCCTCCGGAACCGCGGCGCGTTCCGTTCCGACGAGTTCGCCTCGTACGTACTCCGCGAGGGCGGTGGCGTTGGGATAGTCGAAGACCATCGTGGAAGCCAACCTGACACCGACCTCCTTGGAGAGCCGGTTCCGCAACTCCACCGCACCAACCGAATCAAAACCCAGATCCTTGAACGCCCGCTGCGGCAGCACATCCTCAGCCGACTCATGCCCCAGCACCGCAGCCGCGTGAACACGCACCAGATCCGTCAACACCTGACGCTGCTCACCCACCGGCACCCCCACCAACCGGGACGCCCACTCACCCACCACACCCACACCCACACCCGCACCGGGACCAGCCGCCTGTTCCTCCGCGAGAACCGCACGCACCTCCGGCAGATCCCCCAGCAGACGACTCGGCCGCCGCAACGTATACGTCGGCACAAAACCCGGCCAGTCAAAGCCGGCCACCACCACCGCACCCTCACCCGCGTCCAACACCTGACCCAACGCCAACATCCCCCGACGCTCGTCAATCCCCTCCATACCGAAATCACGCAACCGCTCACCACCCGAACCAGCGGCCATCCCCACACCCGCCCACAAACCCCACGCCACCGAACTCGCCACCAACCCCCGAGCCCGACGAACCTCCACCAACGCATCCAGATGAGCATT
>NZ_JBSFFN010000094.1:0-3579 GCF_053596135.1 Streptomyces sp. NPDC001770
ACTGCGCCGTTGTGGGTGTTGACGCGTGGTGCGGTGCAGGTCGGTGCGGGTGAGGTGACGACGAGTCCGGCGCAGACGCAGGTGTGGGGTCTGGGTCGCACGGTCGGTCTGGAGCACGCGGACCGGTGGGGTGGGCTGGTCGACCTGCCGGCAGCGTGGGATGCCGAGGCCGCAGCCCGGCTGGTCGGTGTGTTCGCCGGTGGCCGGGAGGATCAGGTCGCGGTGCGGGAGTCGGGTGTCTTCCTGCGTCGGTTGGTGCGGGCCGAGACGCGTCGGGGTGAGTCGGCGGGCTGGTCGCCGCGTGGCACGGTTCTGCTGACGGGTGGTACGGGGTCGATCGGTGTCTGCATCGGTCCGTGGCTGGCCGAGCACGATGCCCCGAGGGTGGTGCTGACCTCGCGGTCGGGCCCGTCGGCCCCCGGTGTGGCTGCGTTGGCCGCGACGGTGGCGGGCGGAGGTTCCGCCGTCGAGGTCGTGTCGTGCGACCTCACGGACCGTACGCAGGTGACCGGGATGGTCGAGTGGATCGAGAACACCGGTCCCGGCCTGTCGACCGTCCTGCACTCGGCGAACTTGCCTTTCCTGGCCCGGGTGGACGACACGGATCACGAGGGTCTCGCGGCTGCGCTCGGTGCGAAGGCGGTCGGCGCGGTGCATCTGGACGAGGCGACGGCGGCGTTGGGGATCGACGAGTTCGTGATGTTCTCGTCGATTTCTGCGACGTGGGGCAGCAATGACCACGGTGCTTATGCGGCCGGTAACGCGTTCCTGGACGGGTTGGCGGAGGACCGGCGGGCCCGGGGTCTGCCGGGGACGTCGGTTGCCTGGGGTGTGTGGAACACCCGTGACTGGGATGCCGTGGATGCGGTGATGGACCAGGCGCCGGGTCGGGTGACCCCGCACCGTCTGCTGCGGCAGGGGATGAACTTCCTCGACACCGACCGGGCGTTGACGGCGCTCGGGGAGATCCTTGCGGACGACGAGACGTTCATCGCCCTGGCGGACATCGAGTGGGAGAAGTTCGCGCCGGTCTTCACCGCCGCCCGTCCCCGACCGCTGCTGGACACCATTCCCGAAGCCCAGGAGGACACGGCGGTCCGTCCGGCGGACGACCAGCGCAGCGAGTACGCCGCCCGCCTGGCCGGGATGCCGGCCGCCGAGCGGCGGCGGACCGTCGTCGAACTGGTCCGGACACACGCGGCGGCCGTGCTGGGGCACGACTCCGCGGACGAGATCATGGCGAGCCGGGCCTTCCGCGAACTGGGCTTCGACTCGCTGACCGCCGTCGAGCTCCGTAACCGGCTGAACACCGCATGCGGCGTCCGGGTGCCGTCGACACTGGTCTTCGACCACCCGACTCCGGAGGCCGTGGCCGACTTCCTGATCACCGAGCTGTCCGGGAAGGAGCTGGTCGGCCACACGGCCGTGCTGGATGAGTTCGAACGGCTGGCCGCCGGGCTGACACCGTCGGACGACGAGACCCGAGCCGAGATCGTGGCCCGGCTGGAGGCGCTTACCCAGCGCTTCCGGGGCGTCCGCGACACGGGCGAGACCGGCGGGGCCGACAAGCGGGCCCTGCAGGAGGCCACCGCCGACGAGATGTTCGCCCTCCTGGAGGACGAGCTCGACGATCCGGACTTCGACTGACCGTGGCAGTCCCGTCGGCACCAACTCCTCCCGAACGAGGTCGAATGTGAGCGACAGACCCATGCAGAACGAAGAGAAACTGCTCGACTTCCTCAAGCAGACCACCGCCAAGCTCCGCACCGCGCGGGCCCGGCTGCGCGAGGTGACCGAGCGGGAGCGGGAACCCATCGCGATCGTCGGGATGGCCTGCCGCTACCCGGGCGGCGTGCGCACCCCCGACGACCTGTGGGACCTGCTGATGTCGGGTGGGGACGCGGTCGGCGGGTTCCCTGCCGACCGCGGTTGGGACCTCGACGGGCTCACCGGTGCCGCATCGGGCGCGGACGGCACGAGCAGCACCGTCCAAGCCGGTTTCGTCTCCGGAGCCGCGGACTTCGACGGCGGGTTCTTCGGGATCAGTCCGCGTGAGGCGCTGGCGATGGACCCGCAGCAGCGACTGCTGCTGGAAACGGCATGGGAGGCGGTCGAACGGGCCGGGATCGACCCGGCGAGCCTGCGGGAGTCGGCCACCGGCGTGTTCGCGGGTGCCGCGCCCTCCGGGTACGCGACCTCCGGCGGCGACCTTTCCGGCTCGGAGGCACACCTCATCACCGGGACGGCGATGAGTGTGCTGTCCGGCCGGGTGTCGTACACCCTGGGCCTCACCGGGCCGGCCGTGTCGGTGGACACCGCTTGCTCCTCCTCGCTGGTCGCACTGCACCTCGCCGTGCAGTCGCTGCGTTCGGGCGAGAGCACGCTGGCATTGGCCGGCGGGGTGACGGTGATCGTCAGCCCGGGCGAGTTCGTGGGTTTCTCGCAGCAGAACGCACTCGCCCGGGACGGGCGGTGCAAGGCGTTCGGTGCGACCGCGGACGGGATGGGGCTCGCCGAAGGGGCGGGCGTGGTGGTGCTGGAGCGCCTGTCGGACGCCCGGCGCCACGGGCACCGGGTGCTGGCCGTGGTCCGGGGGAGCGCCGTCAACCAGGACGGCGCCTCCAACGGTCTGTCCGCGCCCAACGGACCGGCGCAGCAGCGGGTGATCCGTGCGGCACTGGCCAACGCCCGCCTGACGACGGGTGACGTTGACGTGGTCGAGGCGCATGGCACCGGCACCACCCTGGGAGACCCGATCGAGGCGCAGGCGGTACTGGCGACGTACGGGCAGGGGCACTCGGCTGATCGACCGCTGTGGCTCGGCTCGGTCAAGTCGAACATCGGGCACGCGCAGCAGGCGGCGGGCATAGCCGGTGTGATCAAGATGGTGCTGGCACTGCGGCACGGCATGCTCCCGGCGACGCTGCACGCGGCGCAGCCCACGCCGCACGTCGACTGGTCCGCGGGGTACGTGAGCCTGCTCCAGGAACGCGTCGAGTGGCCGGCGGGCGAGCATCCGCGCCGCGCGGGCGTCTCGGCGTTCGGGATCAGCGGCACCAACGCACACGTGGTCCTGGAGGAGGCGCCCGCCGAGGAGCCGACCGCTCCGGAGCCTGCCGGGATTCCGGTGCTCGTCGCCGAACCCGCACTGATTCCGGTCACAGTCTCCGGACGGTCCGCCGAAGCCCTGGCGGATCAGGCGCGACGGCTGCGGGAGCACCTCCTGGCCCGCCCGGAGTCGCCGCTGCCGGAAGTGGCGTGGTCGCTCACCACCGCGCGGACGGCTTTCAAGCGGCGCGCGGTGGTGCTGGGTGCGGATCTCGCCGAACTGGCGGCGAAACTGGACGCCGTGGCCGAGGACCGGCCCGGGGCCGGTGTGGTGACGGGGGAGGTACCGTCGGCCGGTGTGGGGCGGACGGTGTTCGTCTTCCCCGGGCAGGGCAGTCAGTGGGTGGGGATGGGCCGTGAGTTGGCGGAGGTTTCGCCGGTGTTCGCGGCGAGGTTGGCGGAGTGTGGTGTGGCTCTGGCGCCGTATGTGGACTGGCGGTTGGACGATGTTTTGGCGGGTGTGCATGGGTT
>NZ_JBSFFN010000095.1:0-3567 GCF_053596135.1 Streptomyces sp. NPDC001770
GCGCACGGCAACTACATGGACTGCTCCCGGCAGTTCGTGTCTGCCGGGTCCTGCTGTCTCTCTGGGCTACGACAGAAACCATAACCACACCACCACCCAATGTCTACTCCCGCCATGACAGATTTTCGCCCGTTCGATGATGAGGTATTCGCCGTCGAACAGTGAGGGATGCGCAGGGATCGCACCCGCCGCGGCGATGGGCGGAGCCGCGGTCCGAGCGCGGCAGGTGCGGGGCGGAGGATGCCGAACCCCTGCCGACCCAGGAACCGAGGGGGTCTGGTGGAAGCGATGAACGATCAGCCCCATGTCGGTGCGGGCTGTTCGGGCCGCCGGTGAGCCGCCCCTCCTGCCGGAGGTAGCCGCCATCCCTGTCGCGGAACTCGCCGGTGCCCGGGCATCGAACCGGAACGCTGGTCAAGGCGCTCCGGGCTGCGGCGAGGGAGACCCTCGGTCCGCCTGCTTCACTCGGAGACGCACGAAGAGTATGGTCCGACCATACAAAGGACGTAGAAAACGATCGAGGAGGCTCCATGCGCGTCGGGCTCTTCGCCACCTGTCTGGGAGACACCCTGTTTCCCGAGGCGGTGAAATCCACCGCGGTGCTGCTCGCCCGCCTGGGCCACCAGGTGGTGTTCCCGCCGGGACAGACCTGCTGCGGACAGATGCACGTCAACACCGGATACCAGCGCGAGCCCGTACCCCTGGTCCGCAACTTCGCCGAGCAGTTCGGCGACACCTCGATCGAGGCGGTCGTCATGCCGTCCGGCTCCTGCGCGGGCTCGGTCCGCCACCAGCACGAGATCGTCGCCGAGCGGTACGGCGACGCCGCGCTGCGCGCCGGGGTCGCCGCGGTCAAGGCCAAGACGTACGAGCTCTCCGAGTTCCTCGTGGACGTCCTCGACGTCACCGGAGTCGGCGCGTACTTCCCGCACCGCGTCACGTACCACCCCACCTGCCACTCGCTGCGGATGCTCCGCGTCGGCGAGAAGCCGCTGCGGCTGCTGCGGGCCGTCGACTCCATCGACCTCGTGGAGCTGCCCGAGGCCGACTCCTGCTGCGGCTTCGGCGGCACCTTCGCGGTGAAGAACGCCGAGACCTCCTCCGCGATGCTCCAGGACAAGATGCGCAACATCGGCTCCACCGGCGCCGACGTCTGCACCGCCGGCGACTCCTCGTGCCTGATGCACATCGGCGGCGGGCTCCACCGCATCAAGTCCGGCACCCGCACCCTGCACCTCGCACAGATCCTCGCCTCGACCCGTACCGCGCCCTACGCCCTGACGGAGGCCGCCGCCGTATGAGCACCTTCCTCGGCATGCCCGCCGCACCGCCCCGCTCCCCGTACGGAACGGGCAATCTGCGCGGCGAACGGAAGTTCCCCGCCGCCGCCCACGACGAGCTGCGCAACGACCAGCTCCGCCGCAACCTCGGCAGGGCGACCCGCACCATCCGCGCCAAGCGCCTGAACGTCACCGGTGAACTCCCCGACTGGGAGCGGCTGCGCGACGCCGGAGCGGCGATCAAGACCGACACCATGAACCGGCTGCCCGAACTCCTGGAGCAGCTGGAGGCAAAGGTCACCGAACACGGCGGTACGGTCCACTGGGCGCGCGACGGCGACGAGGCCAACGAGATCGTCACCCGGCTGATCAGGGCGACCGGCAGCAGCGACGTCATCAAGATCAAGTCGATGGCCACGCAGGAGATCGGCCTCAACGAGCACCTCGAATCGGTCGGCATCACGCCGTACGAGACCGACCTCGCCGAACTCATCGTGCAGCTCGCCCACGACAAGCCCTCGCACATCCTGGTCCCCGCGATCCACCGCAACCGCGACGAGATCCGGGAGATCTTCCTCAAGGAGATCCCCGGCGTCGACCCGGACCTCGACAACGTGCCCGCGCACCTCGCCGCCGCCGCGCGCGCCTATCTGCGCGAGAAGTTCATGACGACCAAGGTGGCCGTCTCCGGCGCCAACTTCGGCATCGCCGAGACCGGCACCCTCTCCGTCGTGGAATCCGAGGGCAACGGCCGGATGTGCCTCACCCTGCCCGACACCCTGATCACGGTGATGGGCATCGAGAAGGTACTGCCCCGCTACGCCGACCTCGAAGTCTTCCTCCAGCTCCTGCCGCGCTCCTCCACCGGTGAGCGGATGAACCCGTACACCTCGATGTGGACCGGGGTGACCCCCGGCGACGGCCCGCAGGCGTTCCACCTGGTGCTGCTCGACAACGGCCGGACCGCTGCGCTCGCCGACAAGGTCGGACGCGAGGCCCTGAACTGCATCCGCTGCTCCGCCTGCCTCAACGTCTGCCCGGTCTACGAACGCGCCGGCGGACACGCCTACGGCTCGACGTACCCCGGCCCGATCGGCGCGGTCCTCACCCCGCAGCTCGCCGGGATGCACGCGGCGAAGGACGACCCGAACAGCTCGCTGCCGTACGCCTCCAGCCTCTGCGGCGCCTGCTTCGACGCCTGCCCGGTCAAGATCGACATCCCGTCGCTGCTGGTCGAACTCCGTCACCAGAACACCGAGCAGTCCGGTACGACGGCGGAGAAGCTGGCCATGAAGGCCGCCGCCACGGTGATGAAGAGCCCGAAGCTCTTCACGGCGGCTCAGAAGGCGGCCGGTCTCGGACGGATCGTCGCCGGCAAGGACGGCACCATCGGACGGGTACCCGCGCCCTTCGACGGCTGGAGCGACAGCCGGGACACCCCGGCACCGCCGAAGCAGACGTTCCGCTCCTGGCTTGCCTCGGCGGAGGGCGCCGCCACGATGAAGGCCGCGGCCGACGAGGGCGTCGCCACGAACGCCGCCGCCGGCCGACGACCCACCGACCCGACGGAGGACGAGAAGTGACGACCGCACGCGACACCGTCCTCGGCCGGGTGCGCGACGCCCTGGCCCTCGCCCCGGCCCGCCCGGTCACCGTCCCGCGCGACTACCGCACCGGACGCACCCTCCCCGACGCCGAACGGCTCGGCCTCCTCACCGACCGGCTGGTCGACTACAAGGCACGGGTCCACCCCTGCACCGCGGACCGGACCGCCGAGGTGATCGCCCAGGTGCTGCGGGAGCGCGGCGCCCGCCGGATCGGTGTACCGGCCGGGCTCGACGCCGGGTGGCTGGCGGCCTGGGACGGGGAGGTCCAGCGGGACTCCGCCGACATCCCGGCGCCCACGCTCGGCGAACTCGACGGCGTCGTCACGGCGTCCGCCGTCAGCTGCGCGGAGACCGGCACGATCTTCCTGGACGGCTCCGGGGACCAGGGGCGCCGCGCGCTCTCCCTCGTCCCCGACCTGCACGTGTGCGTCGTCGACCTCTCCACGGTGGAGGCCGGCGTCCCGGAGGCGGTCGCGCGACTGGTGCCGGAGCGGCCGACGACCCTGATCAGCGGGCCCTCGGCCACCTCCGACATCGAACTGGAGCGGGTGGAAGGGGTGCACGGCCCCCGGACGCTGGTGGTGGTCATCCGCACCGACCTCTGACACCCGCACGCGCCCGGCCGGGCGCGGGGCGCGGGGGGGGGCGGGCGCCCCCCCCCCCCCCGCAGCCGCGGCGCC
>NZ_JBSFFN010000096.1:0-3041 GCF_053596135.1 Streptomyces sp. NPDC001770
TGCTGGGCGAGACCACGTCGGTGGGCCCGCAGGCTCATCAGGCGGACGGCTACTCCAGCGTCACGCATGAGCTGGCGCACCTGGTCCACGACGCGTTGCCCACCGAGGACCGGGCGTGGATCGACACGGTCTGGGAGAACAAGCGGGCGCGGGGCGGCAGCGTGTCCTGGCCGGATGGCGTACGGCTGGAGCTGCCCGACGGCGAAGGGGTGGACAACTACTCCTCGACGAGCGCGGACGAGTACTTCGCCCAGCTGAGCAACGCCTACCTGGGGACCAACCTCGGCACGGACGCGGCGACGGGCCTGGCGCGCAACAACGGGGCGGCGTACGTGCGCCTCCACGAGCGGGAGCTGCTGCCGCTGCTGGAGCGGCTGTACGGCACCGACCCGGAAGCGGTGTACGGGGGACCCGCCAACCCGGTGACGGCGACCGCCGCCGACGACGCCCGGTACGACGCGTTCCGCGATGCCATGGCACTCGAGGAGGACGGCGGCACGCCGCAGGAGCCGGCCCCGGTGGCCGGCACTCGGCCGGCCGACGGAGCGCGAGGCGCGTCCGGGGTGGTCGCCGGGCCGCCCCTGGACCACTTCCGGTCCTCCACGTACATGCTCGGATCCTTCGTGGCCGCCCGGGACTTCACCTCCAGCCGTGGCCCGGTGCAGGTGGACGCGGTGCCGCGGACCCACCAGCTGCTGGGGCGGCCGGACTGGCTGGACGGGCCGGAGCACTACACGCCGGTCGGCGAACCGCGCGATCTTATGTGGCAGTCGGCCCACGTGGTGCACGCGCGACTGGCGCCGGGATTCCAGGACCGGATCGAGGTGACCGAGGAAGGGAGTGACGAGGTCCGGCAGTTGGCGTTCGACGAGTTCGCACGGCTGGTCGCCTCGGACCCCTACCTCGCCCGGGTGCACGCCGGACTCCCGGTCGTGCTGCTGGTGCCGGACGCCCTCTCCCGGAACCTGGAGCTGCTGCGGGCGGTGCGCGACGCGGCCGGCCGGCCCGTCTGGGGACACACCGGGCGCGTGGTGCTGTTCGAGGAGACGCCGGGAGGCGCGCCGGAAATCGGGGTGCTGAAGGATACGGGTCGCGTCGTCGGCCAGTGGCTGTTCCTGCCTGCCGAATCCCGGGGGCGGGAGCCGGAACCCTCTGAGCCGCTCTGGACCGTGGACGGCGAGCTGATCGACGGCGAGGACCTGGTCCTCCACCCGTTCGCCCACCCCGACGGCCGTTTCGCCGGGCACTGGTCCATGGCGGAACGAGAGCGCAGCGGCAGACGCGAGGAGGGACTGTACGCCGTGGCGGACGGCGTGGAGTCGGCGCACTACGAGGATCTGCCCGAGGACGGAGAGAACACCGGCTCCGAGCCCGTCGCCTGGTCCGGAACGAATCCGTACTTCCTCAACGCCCACGGCCGGCCCGGGGCCGTCACCCTAATGACGACGGACGGTGACAGGGCGCGCTTCTCCGGAGAGCACGCGGGACGACTGCTGCGGCAGCGCCGCTCGTTCGTAGAGCTCGTACCGGCGGACAGCCCGGTCGTGGCCCTGGTCTGCCGGGCGGCCGCGTCCCCGTCCGCCGGGACCACCACCTTCGCCCAGGAGCTCGCCGATGCCTCTGGACACGCGGTGTTCGGCGCGCCGACGAATGTCCTCTTCACCAGGCTGGACCCGCCGCTCGCTGTCGCCAACGACGAGAGGACCGGAGAGCCGGGCACGTGGCGCGTCGCTGTCCCCGGGGCGCGGCACGAGGTGTTCGACCGCTTTGTCCGCGAGAGCGGTCTGGTCGGTGACGGCGCGGCCGTCACGGACGACGACCGCATGTGGATGTTCCAGGTGCTGCGTATGGAAAGGGACTTCCACGGCGCCGGCGCGACAGATCCCCTCCGCATCCGTCGACTGGCCACCCTGGCAGGCCTGTACCGGGCGGCCACCCCGAGCACGCACCGTGCCGCGCCGCTCAGCAAGGGACTCCTCCAGAACCTGGCACGGGTGGCCTTCCGTTTCGACGCTTCGCGGACGGTGACCGACGGCGACGTCGCGCACCTGCTGGACCTGGTCGGTGAGCACGGACCGGCCACCCAGAAGGCCCTGTTCGGGCTCGCCCGCGTCAACCCCCCGGCGTCCCCGCCGGGCGACTCCGCCCAGTCGGGCTCCTCCCGCGCGGGCGGCAGTCGTCCCGGGACCGGCGTACGCGGCGCTCCTCCCGGCACGGCGGAGACGTCGCTGAGCCTCGCCGAGGCCCGGAGGCTGGCCGCGGCCGCGGTCGAGGCCGACGCCTCCAAGCTGGCCGCCATGGGCGGGTACGTCCGCAACCCGCAGAACGAGAACCAGATCACCGACCAGGTGGCCCAGAGGCTCCGGGAGATCGTGCCGCAGGCTCAGGCCGCCAGGCCTTTCGCGCCCACCGCGGAGCTGGCCAGGCTGTTCGTCGGCTTCGACGCGAACCTGCGGGGAGCCGTCCAGCCCGACGTGCTGCCGTACCTGGTGCTGGACCGGCCGGACGTGCTGGCGTGGGTGGGCGAGTCCGGCCGCATACGTACGGTGACGCTGACCATACCCGGGTTCGCGCAGTTCCTCGGCTCGTATCCGAACCTCCTGAGCGAACTGGTCGCCGTGGAGAGCTTGCCTCCGATGGCTGAGCATGTGCCGTTCCTGATGCAGTACCAGGACGTGGCCCGGGCCTTGGAGACGGATGCCCGGCTGCGGCAGACGGTGGTGCGCGAGATCGGCCTGGTCAAGGGACTCGGAGGCAAGCTGTCCCTGATCCGTGCGGTCGCGGAGAGCCTGCGGGTCTCGAACGCAGTCGCCTCGGTTCCCCGGCTCGCCGAGGTGCTGCGGACGTCGGCCTCCCCGATGGCTGCCATCAGGACCCTCCGCAACAACCTCAGCCTCACGATGGCGGTCCACGGATACCCGGTGGACACCCAGCAGCTGAAAGCCGTGCTGGGCAGTGCGGGTCTGGTTCGTGCGATGTACCGGTATCCGCAGCAGTTGGCGACCGTGTTCCGGGTGCCTGAGTTGTTGGCGGCGGTGCAG
>NZ_JBSFFN010000097.1:0-2690 GCF_053596135.1 Streptomyces sp. NPDC001770
CGCCGCAACGCCGCCAACTCCGGCATCCGACGCACCACCGCCACCAACTCCGCATCCGGCACCACCCGCACGGCCGACGAACCCGCCGCACCCGAAACCGCCACACCCGGAGCAACACCCCCGCCCGGCGCGTCCGACCGCTGCCGACGCACACCCTGCCGCCCCGCCGACCCCGCAGACCCCGCCGACCCCGCAGACCCCGCAGACCGCTCCCGCATCCGCTCCAGCTCGGCCGCCAACCGCTCAGGACCCGCCATCACCCCCCCGAGCCCACCGTCACGGACCAGCGCCCGCACCTCCTCGGCGAAACCAGGAGTCTCCAGAACACCCCGAGCCAGCTCCGACGAACCCAGCACGAGAGCCGCAAGCTCGGGCTGAGCATCCAACACCGCCGTCAACACATCGTCGGACAACACCGCCGACAACTCGGCACCCGAAACACCGACCGGCTCCGACGCCAGCACACCCACCAGCACCGAACGCCGACGCACATGCCGCAACAACCGAGCCGACTGCGACAACACCTCGGAAAGCACCGGCACCCGCACGAGCGCCCGCCACAACACCGTGTCCCCAGCAAGATCATCAACCAACGTACGACGCGCCCGCAGCACCGGAAGCAGCCCCGGATCGGCCCGAAGCCGTCGCGCGATCCCGGCGTCGTCACGCATGGCCTGCACCAGACGCGGCAGACCACCCAACACCGGCACCAGATCCGGCGTCCGCACCAGGTCCTGGGCCACCTCGGGCTGCTCACCCAGCAGCGCCCGTACGCCCTCATCACGCTCCAGCAGAGCCGTCAGCTGCTCCGAGCTCTCCATCGCCCCGACCAGCTCGGGCGTCCGCGCCACGAGCGGCAGAAGGCCAGGAGTCCGCAGCACCACCGAGGCCTGTCGCGGATAGTCCCTGAAGGTCTCCACGAGAGGTTCGTTCTCCAGCAGCGCCGCCGCGTCTCCGCCGGTCCGCAATACACCTGGGTTCTCCGTCAGCGCGTGGGAGAGCGCGGGCGAGATGACGAGTGCCTTGATGCGCTCCGGGCGCTCGGCCAGCGCCTGCACCATCGCGACACTGGACACCACGGCCCGTGCCGTGGACTCGGCAGCCTGCCATGCCCGGCCTTCGGCCCGCTGCCGTCCTTCGTTCAGGTGGAACAGATTGGCCAGGACGTTGACCAGGTAGGGGTTCGAACCGATTCCAGCTCTTATCTGCGGGTCGTCCGCCACGACTCCGCTGATCGCTTCGCTGGCCATCAGAAGCGTGAGTCCGCCGTGTCTGTCGCCCCGCAGCGCTCCCGGCAGGGTGTGCCTGATCTCGAAGGCGCGGATGTAATCCCGGTTCCGTCCCATGGCGTCGGCCTGATGCGCGAACGTCGGACTGGCGAGAGTCTGCGCCAAGGCCGGCACGTGGAGGAATCGGAGGTAGAGCCTGCCGTTCTCCCGCAGCCCTCGGGTCAGCACGGGCCGGTCGTACAGTGCCTTCATCGCGCTCTTGGTCCGGTCCGCCAGAAGTCCGATCAGCGCCGGCCGCTTCAGCAGGGTCGGCGTCATCTCGCCGTTCTGCAGCATCGCCAGGATGATGCCGAACTCACGGCCGACCGCGCCGCGCAGCTCCTTCAGCTCCTTCAGGGCGTGGAGTGCTTCCGCCGCAGTTCGGAGGTACCTCCCACGGTCCTGCGGTGCCGCGAGTTGCTCGATCACCTCGGGGATCCGCTCCGGCTCGTCCAGGATCGCCCTGGCCAGGCGGGCCGGGCCGGCCTCGACCGGAATGCCGGTGCTGGTGATGCTGACTTCGCCCATGGCCCGCACCGTCCTGGCGAACTCCTTCGCCGAGGACTGGCTCAGGGCCAGGTGTGCGCGCAGATTCTCGCCTTCCTTCACGTTCTCGAGGAACGTGTCCCGTGCCAGCGCGTCCGTCAGCAGGTCCGGGTTGGATGCCAGCGCCCTGACCAGGGCCAGACCGTCCTCGCTCTCCAGCACGGTCAGAAGACCGGTGTCCTCGAACAGCCGCGCCCAGTGCGGGGACGGCGTCACCGAGTTCTGGTGCTGGGAGAGTGTGCGCAGCAGCGCCGGACGATCCACCAGATGCGTGAGGAGTTCCGGCGATTCGTGCAGGGTCGCGGCCACGTGGCGGGTCGCCAGGGTCAGCTGGAGCAACGCCCCGTCATTCCTCAGCAGGGCATCCAGCGTCGACGGACTTCTGCGGAGAAGGGGCATGGCGAAGGGTTCACTGGCGACCAGCGAACCCAGACGCCCGTCCGTGCGCAGGGCTTCCTCGATCCCGGCGATTCCGTTGAGGGCTTCGCCCACCTCGGCATTGAAGTACGCGAGCTCCCGCGCAACGAGGTCCGAGAACGCAACGGACCGCATCACGGAATTCCTGGCCAGCATGTCGGCGAAGATCCGCCGCTTGTTCTGCGGTCCTGCCGCGGCGGTGCCGGGCTGCGAGAAGTGGTGAGCGGCCATGCCGGGCACGTTCGGGGCTCGCAGCAAGGTGCGCAGCAGGTTCTCGGTCAGCAGCGGCGATCCCTCCTTGAGCTGGGCACGCAGTCCCGCGTTCGCCGGCGCCAGTAGCCTGCGGTACTCGTGCGGCGCCCGAAGCAGGTCCGGATGCGCCAGCAGGACCGACACCAGGTCGGCGTCCAGCAGCGCCCGGCTCAGCTCACGCTCCCCCGCCACCGCGGCCCGCACCAT
>NZ_JBSFFN010000098.1:0-2380 GCF_053596135.1 Streptomyces sp. NPDC001770
CGGCGCGGGCGAGTGCGCCGATGTGTCCGAACAGGTCCCCTTCCAGGGCGACTTCGATTGTTCCGCCGCGGTGCGTGGCCTGCGCGGGGCGGGGGCGGTCGAGGTTGAGCGTGTGTTCCTCGGGCAGCCCGTCCAGGGTCTCGCGCCAGAAGGCGAGTTCCTGCGAGAGGATGCTTTCGGTGTCTTCGGCGGAGCCGAGTGCCCGCTGCTGCCAGACCGCGTAGTCCGCGTAACGCACCTGGAGCGGCTCCAGCACCTTGTTGCCCTCGACACCCGCGTTCCGTGCCGTGTAGGCGTGGGCGAGGTCCGTGAAGTACACGTTGCCGGACTCGCCGTCCGTGGCGATGTGGTGCAGCACGATCACCAGGTGGTGCGTCGCCTCGTCGAGGCGGAAGAGCATGACGGTAAGGGGGAGTTCGGTGCGGAGGTCGAAGACGTGACGGCCGGCCTCGGCCACGGCTCGGTCCAGTGCGTCCGGCGTCACCTCGCGGTGCTGGATCGCCACCCGGGCCTGTGCGGCGGGGAGGATGCGCTGTCGCGGTTCGCCGTCGACCGTCTCGAACAGGGTTCGCAGGGGCGCATGCCGCTCGACCACGTCGTTCAGTGCCGCATCGAGGGCATCGACGTTCAGCGGGCCCTCCAGGCGCACCGCCATCGGCACGTTGTACGCGGTGCTGCCGCCCTCCAGGTCCGCCAGAAGCCACAGCCGTCGCTGGGCGAAGGACATCGGCGCCGACCCCTCGTCGGGGCCCCCGGTGGCGGACAGCGGAGGCAACGCCGGAAGGCCCTTCTCCGTGCCGACCTTCTCCGCGAGCCGCACCACGGTCGGGTTCTCGAAGACGTCCCGGATCGTCAGTCGAACGCCCAGGGCCTGGGCGATCCGGTTGGTGAGGCGGGCGGCGAGGATGGAATGCCCACCGAGCTGGAAGAAGTCGTCGTCGATCGACGGGTCGGTCCGCGTGTCGAGCGTGCTGGCGAAGAGGCTGGTCAGGGTCTCTTCCAGCAGGTTGCGCGGGGCACGACCGCCCGATGCGACCGCGGTGGGTTCGGGGAGGGCGCGTTTGTCGATTTTGCCGTTGGGGGTGAGGGGGAGTTTGTCGAGGGTGGTGAGGTGGGTGGGGATGAGGTGTTCGGGGAGTCGGGTGGTGAGGTGGCGGCGGATGTCGTCGAGGTCGGCGGTGGGGGTGTTGGTGACGATGTATGCGGCGAGTTGTTTGTGGTGGGTGGTGACGGTGGCTTGGGTGATGTGGGGGTGGGTGAGGAGGGCGGTTTCGATTTCGGCGGGTTCGATGCGGAAGCCGCGGATTTTGATTTGGTTGTCGGCGCGGCCTTGGTAGTGGAGGTTGCCGTGGTGGTCGAAGTGGGCGAGGTCTCCGGTGCGGTAGAGGCGGGTGCCGGGGGGTCCGTAGGGGTTGGGGATGAAGTGGGTGGCGGTGAGTTCGGGGCGGTTGAGGTAGCCGTGGGCGAGGCCGTCGCCGGCTACGTAGAGTTCGCCGGTGGTGCCGGGGGCGCAGAGGCGCAGGGCGGTGTCGAGGATGTAGAGGGGCTTGTTGGTGAGGGGGGTTCCGATGGGGATGGTGGTGTGGGGCTGGGTGGTGGGTTCGATGGTGTGGGTGGTGGCGTAGATCATGGCTTCGGCGGGGCCGTAGCCGTTGATCACGTGGATGCCGGGGTGTGACTGGTGGAGTTTGTGTACGTGTGCGGGGGAGGCGGCTTCTCCGACGGTGTAGGCGGTGGTGACGGTGGTGAAGGTCTCGGGGTGTTCGTCGGTGAGGTAGTTGAAGAGGCTGGCCGACAGCAAAAGGGTGCTGATCTTGTGCTGCTGTGCGAGTTCGGCGATGAGTGCGGGTTCGGGCTTCTGGCCGGGTTGGAGGACGACGCGGGCGCCGTGGAGGAGGGGTCCCCAGAATTCGAGGCTGAAGGCGTCCCAGGAGATGGGTGAGGACTGGAGGAAGATTTCGTCGGGGCTGGTGGGGAGGTAGGTCTGTCCGACGAGGGTGGAGACGAGGTTGCGGTGGGAGGAGAGGATGCCCTTGGGGCGTCCGGTGGAGCCGGAGGTGAACATGACGCAGGCGAGGTCGTCGCCGTGGATGGGCAGGCCGGGGTTGTCCGGGGAGTGGTCCAGGACGTCGTCCGGTCCGTCGACCGACGTCGTCCATGGGCCGGGGAGGCGGTCGGCGAGTGGGGTGCGGGTGACGAGGTGGGTGATGGCGGCTTCGGTGGCGGCGTTGTGGAGTCGTTCGTCGGGGAAGTCGGGGTCGAGGAGTACGTGGCCGGCGCCGGTTTTGAGGACGGCGATCAGGGCGGTGGCGAAGGTGGCGTCGCGCTCCAGGAGGATGCCGGCGAGGTCGCCGCGGCCGAGTCCTTGTGAACGCAGGTG
>NZ_JBSFFN010000099.1:0-2360 GCF_053596135.1 Streptomyces sp. NPDC001770
CGCATCGCCCGCAACACGCAGCTGCTCCTCCAGCAGGAGTCCGGCACCGGGCGGGTCATCGACCCGTGGGGCGGCAGCGCGTACGTGGAGAAGCTGACGTACGACCTGGCGCGGCGGGCCTGGCAGCACATCGAGGAGGTGGAGGCGGCCGGCGGCATGGCGAAGGCCATCGACGCGGGCATCCCCAAGCTCCGCATCGAGGAGGCCGCCGCCCGTACGCAGGCGCGCATCGACTCGGGCCGCCAGCCCGTCATCGGCGTCAACAAGTACCGCGTGGAGACGGACGAGAAGATCGACGTCCGTTCGGTCGACAACTCCTCCGTGCGCACCCAGCAGATCGAGAAGCTGCGCCGCCTGCGGGCGGAACGGGACGAGAGTGCCTGCCAGGACGCGCTGCGCGCACTGACCGAGGCGGCGGGGCGCGCCCCGGGCGCCGATCTGGAGGGCAACCTGCTGGCCCTGGCGGTGGACGCGGCGCGTGCCATGGCCACGGTGGGCGAGATCTCGGACGCTCTGGAGAAGGTGCACGGAAGGCACGCCGGGCAGATCCGTACGATTTCCGGGGTGTACCGCAAAGAGGCAGGAGAGTCCCCGTCGGTGGACCGTACCCGCGCGCTGGTCGACGACTTCGAGGAGGCGGAGGGCCGCCGCCCGCGCATCCTGGTCGCGAAGATGGGCCAGGACGGCCACGACCGCGGCCAGAAGGTGATCGCGTCGGCCTTCGCCGACCTGGGCTTCGACGTGGACGTCGGCCCGCTCTTCCAGACGCCTGCCGAGGTGGCGCGCCAAGCGGTCGAGGCCGATGCCCACATCGTCGGGGTGTCATCGCTGGCAGCCGGTCACTTGACGCTCGTGCCGGCGCTGGTCGAGCAGCTCGAAGAGGAGGGCCGCGGCGACATCATGATCGCCGTCGGCGGGGTCGTCCCGCCGCAGGATGTTCCCCTGCTGCTGGACATGGGGGCGGCGGCGGTCTTTCCACCAGGGACGGTCATCCCGGATGCCGCGTTCGATCTCCTGCAACACCTGGCGGCCGACCTCGGTCACGACAACCTGTGATGCCGAGTCGGTCTCGGCGCTGCGGAGAACCAGCTGATGGAAAATATGTCAACATTTTGTCGGGTCTGGCAGCGCGGAAGTCGCCCGATGCCCTGCTACAGGCGGTCGACGGGCGGCGGGTTGCCGCTGCGGTGAGGCTCTAGCTCCAAAGTGTCAGCAGTCTGCAGAAGAGCAATCCGCTACGGTGGTGCTCCATACATGTCTGGGCGGTCGGGAGACCCATCGGACGCACAATCGACGCGCGAGAGGCCGACACGCCATGGCAGCACAGTCAGCCGAGGTGGCGGTGGACACGACCGCTCACCCCGACGAGGTGAGCAGAGCCCATCACGCTGTGCGGCGCGCCATCATGCGAGGCGAACTGCGCGCCGGGGATCCGTTGTCCCAGGTCGAACTCGCCCGGAACCTGGGGGTGAGCCGGGGCCCGCTGCGTGAAGCGCTCAGGATTCTGCAGCGTGAAGGCTTCATCCATCAGGAATCCCAGCACCGGGCCAGGGTCGCGACGTTCAGCAACGAGGACCTCGACGAGCTCTACGCCATGCGCATCAGCCTTGAGGCGCTCGCGATCGGGATCGCCGTTCCGCGCATGAGCGAGGACCACCTCCAGGGGATCGAGCGGTCGCTGCTCGCAATGGACGAGGCGGCACGTACCGGAGACGTCGAGCAGTGGGAATGCCCGCACGAGCAGTTCCATCGAGCTTTGGTGCATCCGTCCGGCCCGCGCCTCGAACGGGAGTTGGCGTTGCTCTCGGACCATGCCGCGCGCTATCGAATGGCTTTCGTTTCGTGGAATCCGCTCCAGTGGCAGGCCGGCACCAGCGAGCAGCATCACAAGATCGCCGAGGCGGTCCTGGCGCGCGACGCGGACGCGGCGGCCCAAGCGCTTGGAACTCACCTGGGCCGCACCGCCCTTGTCGTGCTCTCGATGTCGGCACCCACCTACGAGCCCGTCCGAGTCCGTAGGGCTCTGTCCGCATTGTGCGGCGGGTAGCCGCTCCGCGGTCCGTACGTTTCCCGCGCCGTGCACCCCAGCCGATCGAGAGCGGACAAGGTCTGCCGGTTCGGGCGGCGAGGGGCGCGGCATCGTCTGTCCGCTGTCAGATCTCGGAGGACGCGGAGGGCAGCTGCGTCTGGATGAGGGACATGACGGAGGAGTCCGTGAGGGTGGTGACGTCGCCCAGTTCGCGGTTCTCGGCGACGTCGCGCAGGAGGCGGCGCATGATCTTGCCGGAACGCGTCTTGGGCAGCTCCGCCACCGGCAGCACCCGCTTGGGCTTGGCGATCGGGCCGAGGGTGGCGCCGAC
>NZ_JBSFFN010000100.1:0-2277 GCF_053596135.1 Streptomyces sp. NPDC001770
CTCCCCGAACACCTCATCCCCACCCACCTCACCACCCTCGACAAACTCCCCCTCACCCCCAACGGCAAAATCGACAAACGCGCCCTCCCCGAACCTATAACTGTCACGGCTTCGACGCGCGCGCCGCAGACCCAGCTCGAAGAGATCACGCTCGCCCTCTTCAACCGAGTGCTGAGCACCGCCGACCCGGTGGGGATCGACGACAGCTTCTTCCACCACGGCGGCCACTCCCTCCTCGCCGCCCGCCTCACCAACCACATCGCCGACACCCTCGGTGTCCGGCTGACCATCCGCGACGTCTTCCAGCACCCCACACCCGCACGCCTCGCCCAGCACATCAGCACCCTCAAGGGCCGCCCCGCACTCCCGCCCCTGACCGCCGGCGCATCGACCGACGACAACGACACCCCGCTGTCCTACGCCCAACGCCGACTCTGGCTGCTCGCCGAACTCGACGGCGACACCACCGCCTACAACGTCCCGATGGCCATCCACCTCGAAGGCCCACTCGACGCCGGCACTCTGGAGGCGGCCCTCAACGACGTCGTCGAACGCCACACCCCTCTCCGTACCGTCTTCACCACCGTCGACGGCGAACCACGACAGCGTGTCCTCCCCGTGACGCACGCCCGGGTGGCGGTCGAACGCCGTGACGTGGCCCGCGACGAGCTGGACGGGGCCATGGCGGAAGGCGCCCGTCACGTCTTCGACCTCCGCAACGAACTCCCCCTGAGGGCGTCCTTGTTCAGAGTCGCCGAGGACTCATGGGTGTTCTTCCTCCTGATGCACCACATCGCGACCGACGGCAGGTCCACCACCGTCCTCTTCGACGACCTGTCACAGGCCTACCAGGCACGTGTCGTCGGCACCGAGGGCCAGGTACTGGAACCGCTCAAGGTGCGTTACGCGGACTACGCGGTCTGGCAGCAGCGGGCACTGGGCTCGCCCGAGGACACCGACAGCATCCTGTCCCAGGAACTCGCCTACTGGCGCGAGACCCTGGACGGGCTGCCCGAGGAACACGCGCTGAACCTCGACCGTCCCCGCCCCGCACACGCCACACACCGCGGCGGACAGGTGGAAGTACCGCTCGGAGAGGACCTGTTCGAACAGATCGGCGCACTCGCCCGCGCCGAGGGGTGCACCCCCTTCATGGTCGTACATACGGCCCTCGCCGCCGCGTTGACCCGGCTCGGCGCCGGTACGGACCTCACCATCGGCACCCCCGTCGCCGGCCGCACCGACGAAGCACTCCGCGACCTGATCGGGTTCTTCGTCAACACCCTCGTCCTGCGCACCCGCACCGACAGCAACCCCACCTTCCGCCAGCTCCTCGACCACGTCCGCACCACCGACCTCGACGCCTTCGCCCACCAGGACGCCCCCTTCGACCTCGTCCTCGACACCCTCAACCCCACCCGCACCCTCGCCCGCCACCCCCTCTTCCAGATCTGCCTCACCCTGGAAACGGGAGGCGTGCCGGAGCTGCGGCTGGGCGAGGTCCGGGTCGCCGACGTCACCGGTGTCACGAGTGGCGCGGCCAAGTTCGACCTGGAGTTCCTGCTCCGCTCGGACGACGGTCAGGGTCTCTGCGGCACGGTTCTCTTCGCCGAGGACCTGTTCGACCACTCCACCGTCCGGCGCATGGTGACCGTGCTGGGTGAGGTGCTGCGACAGGTGCTGGCCGATCCCGACCTGCACCTCATGGAGCTCGATGTGCTCGCGGACAGCGAGCGAAGGCTACTGCTCGGGCCGTGGGCCGGGTCCGTGGCCGACATCGGTGACACCTCACTGGTCGAGCGGTTCGAGGACCAGGCCGCGCACGCGCCGGAAGCGGTCGCGCTGATCGACGGCGAGCGGCGGATCACCTACGGAGAGCTGAACGCGGACGCCAACCGCTGGGCCCACCACCTGCGTTCACAAGGACTCGGCCGCGGCGACCTCGCCGGCATCCTCCTGGAGCGCGACGCCACCTTCGCGACCGCGGTGATCGCCGTCCTCAAAACCGGCGCCGGCCACGTACTCCTCGACCCCGACTTCCCCGACGAACGACTCCGCAATGCCGCCGACGATGCCGGCATCAGCCACCTGGTGACCCGCACCGGTCTGGCCGACCGCCTCAAGGGCGTCTGGACGACGTCGGTCGAAGGCCCGGACGACGTCCTGGACCACTCACCGGAGAACCCGGGCCTGCCCATTCAGGGCGATGACGTGGCGTGCGTGATGTTCACCTCCGGATCCACCGGACGCCCCAAGGGCATCCTCTCCTCCCACCGC
>NZ_JBSFFN010000101.1:0-2240 GCF_053596135.1 Streptomyces sp. NPDC001770
AGAGCCGAGGCGAGTTCACCGCGGTCCGCGCCCAACACCACCGCACGGTGCTCCAGCGCCGCACGCGTCGTCGCCAACGACCAAGCCACGTCACCAGTCGACAACTCCGATCGCGCCAACATGAACTCACGCAACCGACCCGCCTGACCGGCGAGTGCCTCGGTGTCCCGCCCGGAGAGGACCCATGCCGGGACATTGCCCGCCAGCACCGGCACTGTGCTCCCGGTGTCCATGTCGACAGGCGCCTCCACCTCGACCGGGGCCTCTTCGATGATCACGTGCGCGTTGGTGCCGCTGATCCCGAACGCCGAGACACCCGCCCGACGCGGACGCTCACCCGCCGGCCACGCCACCGCCTCCTGCAACAGCCGCACGTTCCCCGACTCCCACTCCACGTGTGAGGACGGCTCCTCGGCATGCAACGTCTTCGGCAACACACCGTGCCGCAACGCCAACACCATCTTGATCACACCCGCCACACCCGCAGCCTGCTGCGCATGACCGATGTTCGACTTCACCGACCCCAACCACAACGGCCGCTCACCCGAACGCCCCTGGCCGTAGGTCGCCAACAACGCACCCGCCTCGATCGGGTCACCCAACTCCGTACCCGTACCATGCGCCTCCACCACATCCACATCCGCCGCCGACACCTGCGCACTCGCCAACGCCGCACGAATCACCCGCCGTTGAGCCGGACCATTAGGAGCCGTCAGGCCGTTCGACGCACCGTCCTGGTTGATCGCACTGCCCCGCACCACACCGAGCACCCGGTGCCCGTTGCGACGTGCGTCCGACAGGCGCTCCAGCACCAGCATGCCGACGCCTTCGCCCATGCCCATGCCGTCCGCGCCTTCGCCGAAGGCCTTGCAACGACCGTCGGACGAGAGGGCCCGCAGCCGGGAGAAACTCACGAACTCGCCGGGGTCGGCCATCACCGTCACACCACCGGCCAACGCCACCGTGCACTCGCCCGACCGCAACGCCTGCACCGCCTGGTGCATCGCCACCAACGACGACGAACACGCCGTGTCCACCGTCACCGCGGGCCCGTTCAGTCCCAGGGAGTACGAGACGCGGCCGGACAGCACGCTCAGCGCGTTTCCGGTGATCAGGTGTGCCTGGACCTCCGCTTCGTCCCCCAGCACCCCGATGTAACCGGAGGCAGCCGCGCCGATGAACACGCCGGTCGGGGAGCCGTGGAGCGACTGCGGGTCGATCCCCGCACGCTCGATCGCCTCCCAGGAGGTCTCCAGCAGCAACCGCTGCTGCGGATCCATCGCCAACGCCTCACGCGGACTGATCCCGAAGAACCCGGCATCGAACTCCGCGGCACCGGTCAGGAACCCGCCCTCGACCACGTACGTCGAACCCTCCGCATCCGGATCCGGATCGAACAGGCCCTCGACGTCCCAGCCGCGGTCGACCGGGAAACCACCGATCGCATCCCCGCCCGCCGCCAAGAGCTCCCACAGTTCCTCCGGGGTACGCACACCACCCGGGTAACGGCACGCCATACCGACGATCGCGATCGGATCGGTCGACACCGGCTGCACCACCACAGGGATGCTCTCCTGCGTGGCGTTCCCGAACAGCTCCGTGAGGATCTCGTCCGCCAGCGCCGACGCACTCGGGTGATCGAAGATCACCGTAGACGGCAGCCTGACACCCACCGCCGTGTTCAGACGGTTACGCAGGTCCACAGCGGTCAGCGAGTCGAAGCCCAGTTCGCGGAAGGCCCGGCTCGCCACGATCTCGTCCGCCGAATCGTGCCCCAGCACCGCAGCCGCCTGCACCCGGACCAGCTCCACCACGGTCCGCCGCCGCTCAGCCTCGGACATGCCGGCCAAGCGCGCGGCGAACTCACCGCGCTGATCATCCACCGCACGAGGGCCCGTATCCTCCTGGGCCTCCGCGATGGTGTCCAGCAGCGGTCGGGGACGAGCGGCCGTGAAGACCGGCGCGAACTTCTCCCACTCCACGTCCGCGACCGCGATGAACGTCTCGTCGTCCGCCAGCACCTCCCCGAGCGCCGTCAACGCGCGCTGCGTTTCGAGAAAGTTCATGCCCTGCCGCAGCAGACGGTGCGGGGTCACCCGACCCGGCGCCTGGTCCATCACCGCATCGACGGCGTCCCAGTCACGCGTGTTCCACACACCCCAGGCAACCGACGTCCCCGGCAGACCCCGGGCCCGCCGGTCCTCCGCCAACCCGTCCAGGAACGCGTTACCGGCCGCATA
>NZ_JBSFFN010000102.1:0-2201 GCF_053596135.1 Streptomyces sp. NPDC001770
ACCGCATCCGGCGACACCCCCGCCGCCTCCCACACCGCGGCCAGCGACACCATCACCGCCCACAACGCCGGCTGCACCACATCCGCAGCCTCAAACCCATGCACACCAGCCAACACATCGTCCAACCGCCAGTCCACATAAGGCGCGAGAGCCACACCACACTCCGCCAACCTCGCCGCGAACACCGGCGAAACCTCCGCCAACTCACGGCCCATCCCCACCCACTGACTGCCCTGCCCCGGGAAGACGAACACCGTCCGCCCCACCCCGGCAGGTGCCACCGAACCCGTCACCACACCAGGTCCGGGCTGCCCCGTAGCCACCGCCGCCAGACCCGCCGCGAGCTCACCGCGCCCGCTACCGAGCACCACCGCACGATGCTCCAACGCCGCACGCGTCACCGCCAACGACCAGCCCACATCACCCACCGACAACTCCGGCCGCGCCACCACGAATTCACGCAGCCGACCCGCCTGACCTGCCAACGCCGCAGTGCTCTGACCCGACACCGGCCAGACCGAAGGTGCGGTGCCGAGAACCTTCGGAGCCGGGGTCTCCACCGGCTGCTCCAGCTCACCGACCAGGACCGGAGCTTCCTCGACGATCAGGTGGACGTTCGTACCACTCACGCCGAAGGCCGAGACACCGGCGCGGCGCGGACGCTCGCCCGCGGGCCACTCCACCGGCTCCTGAAGCAGCCGGACGTTGCCGGATTCCCAGTCCACGTGCGAGGACGGCTCCTCAGCGAACAGCGTCTTCGGCAACACACCGTGCCGCAACGCCATCACCATCTTGATCACACCCGCCACACCGCCGGCGCACTGAGTGTGACCGATGTTGGACTTCACCGACCCCAGCCACAACGGCTGCTCCTCGTAACGCTCTTGGCCGTATGTCGCGAGGAGGGCGTTGGCTTCGATCGGGTCACCGAGTGAGGTGCCGGTACCGTGGGCTTCCACGGCGTCGACGTCGGCCGGGGACAACTGTGCGTTGGCGAGGGCCGCGCGGATCACCCGGCGTTGCGAAGGACCGTTCGGCGCCGCCAGACCGTTCGACGCACCGTCCTGGTTCGCCGCACTCCCGCGGATCACCGCCAGCACCTGATGCCCATTGCGCTGGGCGTCCGACAGCCGCTCCAACATCACCATGCCCGCGCCCTCGCCCCAGCCGATCCCGTCGGCCTCCTCGGAGAACGCCTTCGACCGGCCGCTCGACGCCATACCGCCTTGCTGTGCGAACTCCATGAACGCGGCAGGCGAGACCATCACGGCCACACCGCCGGCCAGCGCCATCGAGCACTCACCGGCCCGCAGCGCCTGCACCGCCTGGTGCATCGCCACCAACGACGACGAACACGCCGTGTCCACCGTCACCGCAGGACCGGTCAACCCCAAGCAGTACGAGATCCGGCCGGAATGAACAGCCGTGACATTCCCGATCAGCCGGTAGCCGTCCAGGCTGGTGTCCTCGATCGGGAGGACCGAGCTGTATCCCGAGAAGTTGGCGCCGACGAACACACCGGTGGCCGAGCCGTGCAGGGACTTGGGGTCGATGCCTCCGTGCTCGATCGCCTCCCAAGAGGTCTCCAGCAACAACCGCTGCTGCGGATCCATCGCCAGCGCCTCACGCGGACTGATCCCGAAGAACCCCGCATCGAACTCGGCCGCGTCGTAGACGAATCCGCCCTGGCGCCGGTACTCCTGCCCCTTTCCGAACTCCTCCTCGTAGGCATCCCACCCGCGGTCGGTCGGAAAGCCGCCGATGGTGTCGGTGCCGGCCGCCACCAGGTTCCAGAACTGATCGGGCCCGTCCGCCCCGCCCGGGTACCGGCATCCCATGCCGACGATCGCGATCGGCTCGCCGAGCGCGGCAGCCACGACCTGGACCGCGCCCTCACTCCGGACCGCCTGCTCACCCACACCGACGAGTTCGCCTCGTACGTACTCCGCGAGGGCAGCGGCATTGGGATGGTCGAAGACCATCGTGGAAGCCAACCTGACACCGACCTCCTTCGAGAGCCGGTTCCGCAACTCCACCGCACCAACCGAATCAAAACCCAGATCCTTGAACGCCCGCTGCGGCAGCACATCCTCAGCCGACTCATGACCCAGCACCGCAGCCGCGTGAACACGCACCAGATCCGTCAACACCTGACGCTGCTCACCCACCGGCACCCCCACCAACCGGGACGCCCACTCACC
>NZ_JBSFFN010000103.1:0-2087 GCF_053596135.1 Streptomyces sp. NPDC001770
ACGGGTGGTACGGGGTCGATCGGTGTCTGCATCGGTCCGTGGCTGGCCGAGCACGATGCCCCGAGGGTGGTGCTGACCTCGCGGTCGGGCCCGTCCGCGTACGGTGTGGCTGCGTTGGCCGCGACGGTTGCGGGCGCGGGTTCCGCAGTCGAGGTCGTCAGCTGTGACTTGACCGAGCGTGCGCAAGTGACAGGCATGGTCGAGTGGATCGAGAACACCGGTCCAGGCCTGTCGACCGTCTTGCACTCGGCGAACGCGCCGATCTTGGCCCGGGTGGAGGACACCAGCCGTGAGGAGCTGGCCGTCGCGGTCGGTGCGAAGGCGGTCGGCGCGGTGCATCTGGACGAGGCGACGGCCGGCCTGGACATCGACGAGTTTGTCATGTTCTCCTCGATTTCGGCCACGTGGGGCAGCAATGACCACGCCGCCTATGCGGCCGGTAACGCGTTCCTGGACGGGTTGGCGGAGGACCGGCGGGCCCGGGGTCTGCCGGGGACGTCGGTTGCCTGGGGTGTGTGGAACACCCGTGACTGGGACGCCGTCGATGCGGCGATGGACCAGGCGCCGGGTCGGGTGACCCCGCACCGTCTGCTGCGACAGGGCATGAACTTCCTCGACACCGACCGGGCGTTGACGGCGCTCGGGGAGATCCTTGCGGACGACGAGACGTTCATCGCCCTGGCGAACGTCGAGTGGGAGAAGTTCGCGCCGGTCTTCACCGCCGCCCGTCCCCGACCGCTGCTGGACACCATTCCCGAAGCCCAGGAGGACACGGCGGTCCGTTCCGACGAGGACGGGCGTGGCGACTTCGAGGTCCGGATGGCGGGCCTGTCGGCGGCCGAGCGGCGGCGGACCGTGGTGGACCTGGTGCGTTCGCACGCCGCCGCGGTGCTGGGGCACGATTCGGCGGACGAGATCGTGGCGAGCCGGGCCTTCCGCGAACTGGGCTTCGACTCGCTGACCGCCGTCGAGCTCCGTAACCGGCTGAACACCGCATGCGGCCTGCGGCTGCCGTCGACGGTGATCTTCGATCATCCGAGTGCGTCGGCGCTGGCGGACGAGATTCTGGCGGAGCTGTTCGGGGCGGATTCGGGGGAGGCCCCGGTCGTGATGGCGGCAGTGTCGACCGATCCGATCGCGATCGTCGGTATGGCGTGCCGTTACCCGGGTGGTGTGCGTACCCCGGAGGAACTGTGGGAC
Source organism: Streptomyces sp. NPDC001770 (assembly GCF_053596135.1). NCBI lineage: Bacteria > Bacillati > Actinomycetota > Actinomycetes > Kitasatosporales > Streptomycetaceae > Streptomyces > Streptomyces sp. NPDC001770. Next base: position 1,201 of record NZ_JBSFFN010000103.1, read on the forward strand.
TTGGTGGTCGCGGGCGGGGATGCGATCGGTGGTTTCCCGGTCGACCGCGGCTGGGACGTCGAGGGCCTGTTCGATCCGGATCCGGACGCGGAGGGTTCGACGTACGTGGTCGAGGGCGGGTTCCTCAGAGGCGCCGCGGAGTTCGACGCGGGGTTCTTCGGGATCAGTCCGCGTGAGGCGTTGGCGATGGATCCGCAGCAGCGGTTGCTGCTGGAGACCTCCTGGGAGGCGATCGAGAGGGCGGGGATCGACCCCAAGTCCCTGCACGGAACCGCGACCGGCGTCTTCGTCGGTGCTGCCCCTTCGGGCTACATCGCGACGGGCGCGACGGTACCGGGCGCCGAGGCGCACTTGATCACCGGGAACGCGCTGAGTGTGCTGTCCGGCCGAGTGTCGTACACGCTGGGCCTCAACGGGCCCGCGGTGAGCATCGACACGGCGTGCTCCTCTTCGTTGGTCGCGCTGCACCAGGCGGGGCAGGCGCTGCGGTCGGGCGAGTGCTCGATGGCGTTGGCCGGCGGTGTGACGGTGATCGCCGACCCGGCCGAGTTTGTCGGCTTCTCGCGGCTGCGGGCCCTGGCCTCGGACGGCCGGTGCAAGGCTTTCGGTGAGGGCGCGGACGGCATGGGCATGGGTGAAGGCGCGGGCATGCTGCTGCTGGAGCGTCTGTCGGACGCCCGCCGTAACGGCCACCAGGTACTGGGAGTCCTCCGAGGGAGCGCCGTCAACCAGGATGGTGCGTCCAACGGCCTGTCCGCCCCCAACGGTCCGGCTCAACGGCGGGTGATTCGGGCGGCGTTGGCGAGTGCGCAGGTGTCGGCGGCGGATGTGGATGTGGTGGAGGCGCATGGTACGGGTACGGAGTTGGGTGACCCGATCGAGGCGGG
>NZ_JBSFFN010000104.1:0-2030 GCF_053596135.1 Streptomyces sp. NPDC001770
GAGTCGGCTGAGGATGTGCTGCCGCAGCGGGCGTTCAAGGATCTGGGTTTTGATTCGGTTGGTGCGGTGGAGTTGCGGAACCGGCTCTCGAAGGAAGTCGGTGTCAGGTTGGCTTCCACGATGGTCTTCGACCATCCCAACGCCACCGCCCTCGCGGAGTACGTACGAGGCGAACTCGTCGGCACCGACGGATCGGACGACAGGGACCCGGTGCTGGAGGCGCTGGAGCGGCTGGCCGCAGAACTGGAATCCGTCGACGGGGGCGCCGAAGAGCGCCAGGACATCACCGAGCACATGCAGACCATGCTCTCCCGCTGGCTGCGGCGCAGCACGTCCGGTGCCGTCGTGGAGACCGGCCAGGCCGCCGTCACCCGGCAGACCGTGGCCGGACAGCTCAACGAGGCCTCGGCCGACGAAATTCTGGACTTCATCAACAAGGAACTGGGGGCGTCGTGATGATCTCCGGTGCTCAGATCAAGACGACGTCGAGGAGGACCCACCATGGCCGATGAAAAGCAGCTGCTCGACGCTTTGAGGAAGCTGGCCGCCGAGCACTTCGAAGCCCGCGAGCGGGTCAAGGAACTGGAATCCGGCGCCCGAGAACCGATCGCGATTGTCGGTATGGGGTGCCGGTACCCGGGAGGGGCCACGGGGCCCGAGGAGTTGTGGGACCTGGTGGCCGGCGGGGTCGACGCGGTGGGCGGGTTCCCGGTCGACCGAGGCTGGGAGGCGTTCGACCATCAGCCCGGGTATCGCCGGCAGGGCGGATTCGTCTACGACATGGCCGAGTTCGATGCGGGGTTCTTCGGGATCAGTCCGCGTGAGGCGTTGGCGATGGATCCGCAGCAGCGGTTGTTGCTGGAGACCTCGTGGGAGGCGATCGAGCACGGGGGGATCGACCCCAAGTCCCTGCACGGATCCGCGACCGGCGTCTTCATCGGCGCAAGCCACGCGGGCTATGAAGCCGGATTGCCCGTCGAGGACGAGAGCCTGGACGGCTACCGGCTGATCGGCACGGTGTCGGCGGTCGCCTCGGGTCGGATCTCGTACTGCTTGGGGTTGACCGGTCCTGCGGTGACGGTGGACACGGCGTGTTCGTCGTCGTTGGTGGCGATGCACCAGGCGATCCTGGCGCTGCGGGCCGGTGAGTGCTCGATGGCGCTGGCCGGTGGTGTGGCGGTGATGGTGTCGCCGGGTGCGTTCATGGAGTTCGGTCGTCAGGGCGGTATGGCGTCGAGCGGCCGGTGCAAGGCGTTCTCGGAGGAGGCCGACGGGATCGGCTGGGGCGAGGGCGCGGGTGTGGTGCTGTTGGAGCGTCTGTCGGACGCGCGGCGTCACGGGCATCAGGTGCTGGCGGTGATCCGTGGGAGTGCGGCGAACCAGGATGGTGCGTCGAACGGTCTGGCGGCGCCGAACGGTCCTTCGCAACGTCGGGTGATCCGCGCGGCCCTTGCCAACGCGCAGTTGTCGGCTGCGGATGTCGACGCGGTGGAGGCACACGGTACGGGTACGACGCTGGGCGACCCGATCGAGGCCGGAGCGCTGCTGGCCACCTACGGGCAGGCCGAGGACCGAGCTCCTGAACGGCCGTTGTGGCTTGGGTCGCTGAAGTCCAACATCGGTCACTCGCAATGTGCTGCGGGTGTGGCGGGTGTGATCAAGATGGTGATGGCGTTGCGGCACGGTGTGTTGCCGAAGACGCTGTTCGCTGAGGAGCCGTCCTCGCACGTGGACTGGGAATCCGGCAACGTGCGGCTGTTGCAGGAGGCGGTGGAGTGGCCGGCGGGTGAGCGTCCGCGTCGGGCGGGTGTCTCGGCCTTCGGCGTGAGCGGTACGAACGTCCACCTGATCGTCGAGGAAGCTCCGGCAGCCGTAGAAGCGGCGGCCGAGCTGGCAGGCTCGGCCAACCCGGTTCTCGCCGGGGCAGGCACGGTCTGGCCGGTGTCGGGTCGGAGTGCTGCGGCGTTGGCGGGTCAGGCGGGTCGGCTGCGTGAGTTCGTGGTGTCGCGGCCGGAGTTGTCGGTTGGTGA
>NZ_JBSFFN010000105.1:0-1947 GCF_053596135.1 Streptomyces sp. NPDC001770
ACGAGTACCGCAGGCTACTGGCGCCGGCGAACGCGGGACTGCGTGCCCAGCTCAAGGAGGGATCGCCGCTGCTGACCGAGAACCTGCTGCGCACCCTGCTGCGAGCCCCGAACTCGTACGCCTCCGCCAACGAGTGGTTCTCGCAAGCGGGCACTGCCGCGGCCGGCCCGGAGGACATGCGGCGGATCTTCGCCGACACGCTGTCCCGGAGACCGGAGTTGCGGGCCGCGGCTTACGCCGACGCCAGCTTCCGCGAGCAGCTCGTGGGTCTCCTCACTCTCGCGCGCGACCTCGAGGGCGTCGACGGGCTGAGGGAGGCCCTACGCACCGAGGGACGTCTCCTGGCGCTCTTCGAAAGGGACAACTTCCTCGTCCGGCTGCTCAACCCGCCCGTCAATGTCCTTCCCGCTCTGCTGCGCGACGAGTCGGCGTTGCTGCACCTCGCCCTGGCGGGCGAGAGCGTGACCGGGGCGTTGCTGGAGAACCCGGACGTCATCGAGGACGTGACCGGGCATCCCCAGGTGCTGCGTGCCCTGGCCGCCTACGAGAACAGAGTGACTCCTTCCCCGCACTGGGCGAGGCTCTTCGCCGACCCGGACGCGCTCGCCGCGCTGGACAGCCAGGACGGTCTGGCCCTGGTCAGAGCGCTGGCGTCCAACCCGGACCTGCTGACGGATGCGCTGGCTCGGGACGCATTCTTCGAGAACGTGAAGGACACCGGCCGACTGCACGAGTACGTGGAGCTCGTCCGCAGGTCGGAGAAGGAGTTCGCCCAGGCGATACGGGCGACCGGTGAGATCAGCATCACCAGGAACGGGATTCCGGTGGCTGCCGGACCGGCCCACATCGCCCGGCTGATCCTCGACACACCGGACCAGATCCCGGCCTTCCTCGACCGGGTGCCGCCAGACCATCGTGAGCAGTACCGCGAGGCAGCGGAGCAGACGCTGCGTGCGCTGAACGAGTTGCCGCAGCTCCGAGGCGCCGTCCGCCGCGAGTTCGGCATCATCCTGGCGATGCTGGAGAACAGTGAGCTGCCCTCGACGCTGCTGAAACGACCAGCCCTGATCGAGAAGCTGGCCGACCAGACCCAGGGTGCCCTGCAGGCGATCCACGACCGTCCCTCGCTGACCGCCGCGCTGCGGGAGAACGGCAGGCTGTACCTCCGATTCGTCAACGAACGGCAGCTGGTCAACGCCCTGGCCAGCCCGATGTACGACGACCTCGCCAGTGCCCTGGCGACGAACCGCTCGTACGTCCGGACCTACGACCGCATTCTCCCGGGCGCTCTGACCGACAACGTGGGCGTCAACGTCCTCAGGGCCAGTGAGGTCGTCGGCGCGGCCGTGGTGGAGGACCCGGAGGTGGTGACGTGGCTCGCCGGCAGCCCCGCCCTGGTGCGGAAGCTGTTCGAACTGTTCTACGTCGGCGAAGGACGCCTCATGCTCCAGGGCCCGGCGCTGGAGGCGCCCGAGTCCACGGCACGGGCCCTCGTCTCCAACACCGCATTGCTGCGGACGCTGGCCGGGCGTCCGGAACTGTTCGACGCCTTGGCCGCCTCCCCGGCGCTCTCCCGCGCCCTGGCGGAGAACCCGCGTGCGCTGACGAGCCGGCGGGAGGTGGTCGGACTGCTGGAGAACCGGCCTCTCCTGGATGCTCTGGAAGCGTCCGAGGGCCAGGCCGCGGTGCTGGTGGGGAACGCCGGTCTGCTGACGGTGGCCATGCGGACCCCCGCCCTGGTCGGCGCCATGGCCGGGTCGGCGCAGCTGTCCGGTCTGCTGAGGCGTGAGGACGTACGGGCGCTGCTGGGTGAGCAGCCCGAGGTGGCCCAGGACCTGGTGCGGACGCCGGCTCTGGTGCCGGTGTTGGGTGGTCTGCCGCGTCTGGTGCAGGCCATGCGTGACGACGCCGGGATCGCGCGACGGCTTCGGGCCGATCCGGGGCTGC
>NZ_JBSFFN010000106.1:0-1749 GCF_053596135.1 Streptomyces sp. NPDC001770
CTCACCGCGCCCGCTACCGAGCACCACCGCACGGTGCTCCAACGCCGCACGCGTCACCGCCAACGACCACCCGACGTCACCGACCGACAACTCCGCCCGCGAAAGCGCGAATTCACGCAGCCGGCCAGCCTGACCCGCCAACGCCGCAGCACTCCGACCCGACACCGGCCAGGCCGAAACCCCCTCGGCCAGTACCGGAGTCACCCGCGGTTGCCGCTCGTCGGGTTCGGCGTCCGGCGCCTCCTCCAGGATGAGGTGGACATTGGTGCCGCTCACCCCGAAGGCCGAGACACCGGCCCGACGCGGACGCTCACCCGTCGGCCACTCCACCGCCTCCTGCAACAAGCGCACGTTGCCCGTCTCCCAGTCGACATGGGTCGACGGCTGTTCCGCGTGCAGGGTTTTCGGCAGCATGCCGTGCTGCAATGCCATCACCATCTTGATCACACCGGTGACGCCGGCCGCACACTGTGTATGGCCGATGTTGGACTTCGCCGAGCCGAGCCACAACGGCTGCTCCTCGTAACGCTCTTGGCCGTATGTCGCGAGGAGGGCGTTGGCTTCGATCGGGTCACCGAGTGAGGTGCCGGTACCGTGGGCTTCCACGGCGTCGACGTCGGCCGGCGACAACTGTGCGTTGGCGAGGGCCGCGCGGATCACCCGGCGTTGCGAAGGACCGTTCGGCGCCGCCAGACCGTTCGACGCACCGTCCTGGTTCGCCGCACTCCCGCGGATCACCGCCAGCACCTGATGCCCATTGCGCTGGGCGTCCGACAGGCGCTCCAACAGGACCATGCCCACGCCCTCGCCCCAGCCGATCCCGTCGGCCTCCTCGGAGAACGCCTTCGACCGGCCGCTCGACGCCATACCGCCCTGGCTCCCGAACTCCATGAACGCGCCGGGCGAGACCATCACGGCCACACCGCCGGCCAGCGCCATCGAGCACTCGCCCGATCTCAGGGCGAGCATCGCCTGGTGCATCGCCACCAGGGACGAGGAACAGGCCGTATCCATGGTCACCGCAGGACCGGTCAGGCCCAGGCAGTACGAGATCCGCCCCGAGGCGACCGCCGACACCGTGCCGATCAGGCGGTAACCGTCCAGGCTCCGGTCGTCCGCGGGCAAGCTCGCGTCGTAGCCCGCGTGGCTCGCGCCGACGAAGACGCCGGTCGCGGATCCGTGCAGGGACTTGGGGTCGATCCCAGCCCTCTCGATCGCCTCCCAGGAGGTCTCCAGCAGCAGCCGCTGCTGCGGGTCCATCGCCAGCGCCTCGCGCGGACTGATCCCGAAGAACCCCGCATCGAAGTCGGCCACGTCGTATATGAATCCGCCCTGCCGACGGTACGCCTGCCGCTGTCCGAAGCCCTCCTCGACTGCTTCCCAGCCCCGGTCGTTCGGGAATCCGCTGATCGCGTCCGTCTCGGCTACGAGCAGATCCCAGAACTGGTCGGGCCCCATCACTCCGCCCGGGTACCGGCATCCCATGCCGACGATCGCGATCGGCTCGCCGAGCGCGGCAGCCACGACCTGGACCGCACCCTCACTCCGGACCGCCTGCTCACCCACACCGACGAGTTCGCCTCGTACGTACTCCGCGAGGGCGGTGGCGTTGGGATGGTCGAAGACCATCGTGGAAGCCAACTTGACACCGACTTCCTTGGAGAGCCGGTTCCGCAACTCCACCGCACCAACCGAATCAAAACCCAGATCCTTGAACGCCCGCTGCGGCAGCACATCCTCAGCCGACTC
>NZ_JBSFFN010000107.1:0-1454 GCF_053596135.1 Streptomyces sp. NPDC001770
ACTGATCGTTTCAGAATGAGTTGAGCCGTGGGTCTTGCGCTCGACGATCTTGGTCGGCAGGGTGTCCGGCGTGCGTGCTGATCTTGTTCCTGACGACCTGTGGGAGCGGGTGGCCCCGTTGCTGCCGCCCGCCCCCGAACGGCGCCATCGCCACCCAGGGCGGCTGCGTGTTCCCGATCGCGTGGCGCTCGCCGGCGTCATGTACGTGCTGCGGACCGGTGTCGCGTGGCGTGACGTTCCTGCGGAGGCGGTGGGCTGTTCCGGGGTGACGGCCTGGCGCCGACTACGGGACTGGACCGAGGCCGGCGTCTGGCCGCGCCTGCACACCGCCCTGTTGATCGAGCTTCGTCGCGCCAGCCTGCTGGATCTGGACGACTGCTCCGTGGACGGATCGCACGTCCGGGCGCTAAAAGGGGGGACCGCGTCGGCCCCTCACCCGTCGATCGGGCCCGCTCTGGCTCGAAGCACCACCTGATCGTCGACCGTAACGGAACCCCGCTCGCCGTCACTCTCACCGGTGGCAACCGGCACGACGTCACCCAGCTCCTGCCCCTGCTCGACGCCGTTCCGTCGATCCGGGGTCTGCGGGGGCGTCCCCGCCGCAAACCCCGGCGTCTGTATGCCGACCGGGGCTACGACTACGACAAGTACCGCCGCCTGCTGCGGAAGCGCGGCATCAAGCCGATGATCGCCCGACGCGGCGTCGCTCACGGCTCCGGACTGGGCAAGGTGCGCTGGGTGGTCGAGCGCGCCTTCGCCTGGTTGCACCAGTTCAAACGGCTCCGAACGCGCTACGAGCGCCGCGCCGATCTCCACCAGGGCCTGCTCGAACTGGCCTGCAGCCTCATATGCCTGCGCCGCCTCCGAACTTCATTCTGAAAGATCAGTAAGGGGTGGCGCATCGAAGTTGGTGACAGGGTGGCGAAGTCGGGTTCCTGCCCCTGCGAGCTGAACTCAGGTGAGGTCGAAGGTGACGCTCACGGAGCCGTCCCAGTCCGGTGCCTCCACGAGCGTGAGGGTTTCATCCTCGGCCTCGACGACTCGCACCGTGATCCCGCCGCAGTCCTCATCTGGAAACGCAATGGAGAAGTGGGGATCCATCTCCATGAGGAAGTCCCAGCCCTCGCGTTGGGTCGTATCAAGGGCGTTGGCATGCCGACCGGTCGCCCGCCACTTGCCGACCGCGTCGACAGTGACAGTAATGTCGATGTCGTACATCTCAAGGCAAATCGACTGATTAGCCCACCATTCGAGGCGGCCCTGACCCACGAATCGATCCATGAGCACACTATGCAACTGTGCAGGCCGACCGGGCGAGCCTGCACGGCTGCCGGCCGTCGTGGGGCAGGCCGCGACACAGAACTGCATGGGGCAGACCGGACGGAGCCTCGCCTCATCCGGCCGGCACCCCACACGCCTTCGCCGCCTTGCGACCTCATTCTGAAACCATCAGT
>NZ_JBSFFN010000108.1:0-1135 GCF_053596135.1 Streptomyces sp. NPDC001770
CTCCCCGAACACCTCATCCCCACCCACCTCACCACCCTCGACAAACTCCCCCTCACCCCCAACGGCAAAATCGACAAACGCGCCCTCCCCGAACCGATAACTGTCACGGCTTCGACGCGCGCGCCGCAGACTCAGCTCGAAGAGATCGCCCTCGCCCTCTTCAGCCGGGTACTGGACACCGCCCGACCTGTCGGGGTCGACGACAGCTTCTTCACCCACGGTGGCCACTCCCTGCTTGCCGCCCGCCTCACCAACCACGTTGCCGACGAGCTCGGTGTCCGGCTGACCATCCGCGACGTCTTCCAGCACCCCACACCCGCACGCCTCGCCCAGCACATCAGCACCCTCAAGGGCCGCCCCGCACTCCCGCCCCTGACCGCCGGCGCATCCACCGACGACAACGACATACCCCTGTCCTACGCCCAACGCCGACTCTGGCTGCTCGCCGAACTCGACGGCGAAAGCACCGCCTACAACGTCCCGATGGCCATCCACCTCGAAGGCCCGATCGACGCCGACGCCCTCGAAACCGCCCTCAACGACGTGATCGGAAGGCACGCGCCCCTGCGGACCGTGTTCACCAGCGTCGACGGCGAACCGCGGCAGCGTGTCCTCCCCGCCGCACAGGCCCGGGTACGCATCGAGCGTGGTGCCTCCACGCCGGAGACGCTGGACGACGATCTGGCCGCAGCCGTCCGGCACCGGTTCGACCTCAGGACGGAGGCCCCCCTGCGGGCCACCCTCTTCGGCCTCGGCGACGGGCGCACGGTCCTGCACCTCCTGGTGCACCACATCGCGACGGACGGCCGGTCCGCCGGAGTGTTCTTCGACGACCTGTCACGGGCCTACCAGGCACGTGTCGCCGGCACCGAGGGCCAGGTACTGGAACCGCTCAAGGTCCAGTACGCCGACTACGCCGTCTGGCAGCAGCGGGCACTCGGCTCCGCCGAAGACACCGAAAGCGTCCTCTCGCAGGAACTCGCCTTCTGGCGCGAGACCCTGGACGGGCTGCCCGAGGAACACACGCTCAACCTCGACCACCCCCGCCCCGCGCAGGCCACGCACCGCGGCGGAACAATCGAAGTCGCCCTGGAAGGGGACCTGTTCGGACACATCGGCGCACTCGCCCGCGCCG
>NZ_JBSFFN010000109.1:0-1121 GCF_053596135.1 Streptomyces sp. NPDC001770
GGACGGGTCCCCTGCCCTCTCCCTCTTTGATCTCTGGTTTCGCAGGAAGTGGATGTTCCATGGCTGAGGTTCTGGTTTTTGTCGATCACGTGGACGGTGCGGTCCGTAAGCCCACGCTGGAGCTGCTGACGCTGGCGCGGCGGCTGGGTGATCCGGTCGCGGTGGCGCTGGGTGCGGGTGCGGCGGGCACGGCGGGTGTGCTCGGTGAGCACGGTGCGGTGCGGGTGCTGACGTCGGAGGCGGCGGAGTTCGCTCAGTACCTGGTGGTGCCGAAGGTCGACGCGTTGCGGGCGGCGGTCGCGGCGGTGTCGCCGGTGGCGGTTCTGGTGCCGTCGTCGGCGGAGGGCAAGGAGGTCGCGGCGCGTCTGGCGGTGCGGATCGGTTCGGGGATCATCACGGACGCGGTGGACCTGGAGGCGGGTGAGTCGGGTCCGGTGGCGACGCAGTCGGCGTTCGCGGCGTCGTTCTCGGTGAAGTCGCGGGTGTCGCGGGGTGTGCCGGTGATCACGGTGAAGCCGAACTCGGCGCCGGTGGAGCCGGCGGCCGCGGCGGGTGCGGCCGAGGAGCTGGCGGTGGAGTTCTCGGCCGCGGCGACGGGCACGAAGGTGCTGTCGCGGACGCCGCGTGCGTCGACGGGGCGCCCGGAGCTGACCGAGGCCGCGATCGTGGTCTCGGGTGGCCGGGGCGTCAACGGTGCGGAGAACTTCGCGGTGATCGAGGCGCTCGCGGACTCGCTGGGTGCGGCGGTCGGCGCGTCGCGGGCGGCGGTCGACGCGGGCTGGTACCCGCACACCAACCAGGTCGGCCAGACCGGCAAGTCCGTCTCCCCGCAGCTGTACATCGCGTCGGGCATCTCGGGTGCGATCCAGCACCGGGCGGGCATGCAGACCTCGAAGACCATCGTCGCGGTCAACAAGGACGCCGAGGCCCCGATCTTCGAACTCGTCGACTTCGGTGTCGTCGGCGACCTCTTCGACGTCGTGCCCCAGCTCACCGAAGAGATCAACACCCGCAAGAACTGAACCCACCTCCCCGGCCGAAGACACACGCGGGGAACGGCACGACGGCCACGGGCCGGGACCACGCGGACACCCCCGCACGGCCCCGGCCCGTCGCCGTAC
>NZ_JBSFFN010000110.1:0-1076 GCF_053596135.1 Streptomyces sp. NPDC001770
GCGTTGTGGGCGGTGATGGTGTCGCTGGCCGCGGTGTGGGAGGCGGCGGGTGTGTCGCCGGATGCGGTGGTGGGTCATTCGCAGGGCGAGATCGCTGCCGCCGTGGTGGCGGGGATCCTGTCGCTGGAGGATGCGGCGAAGGTCGTGGCTCTGCGGAGTCGGACTCTGACGGCGTTGGCGGGTCGGGGTGGGATGCTCTCGATCGCTGAGCCGGTGGACGGGGTGCGCCGGAGGATCGCTTCCTACGGTGCTCGTCTCTCTGTCGCGGCGGTGAATGGTCCGGCGTCGACGGTGGTGTCCGGTGATGCGGACGCGTTGCGTGAACTGGCCGACTCCTGTGGGGAGTCGCTGCGTGCGCGGATGATTCCGGTGGACTACGCCTCGCACAGTGCGCACGTGGACGAGCTGAAGGAGGAGATCCTCGCCGTCCTCCACGACATAGCCCCGCGCGAGGGACAGGTTCCGATGATCTCCGCGCTGACGGGAGAGTGGCTGGCGGGTCCGGAGCTCGACCCCGCCTACTGGTACGCGTCTTTGCGCGAGACGGTGGAGTTCGACCGTGCCGTGCGGTTGCTCGGTGAGGCGGGCCACGGTGCGTTCGTGGAGGTGTCCCCGCATCCAGTGCTGACGTCGGCGATCGGGGACGCTCTGGACGAGCGGGCCCCGGTGGTGGTGGGTACGTTGCGGCGGGACGACGGTGGTTCGGAGCGGCTGCTGATCTCGCTCGCCGAGGCGTACACGGGAGGCGCGGCCGTCGACTGGACGGCTGTACTCGGCACGGGCACGGCGGTGGAGTTGCCGACCTATGCCTTCCAGCACCGTCACTACTGGCCGGAGGGTGTGGCGGAGGTTTCCGAGGGTGCCGTTGTGGATGCCGAGTTCTGGGCCGCGGTCGAGGGTGGGGACGCGGAGGGCTTGGCGGCGGCGTTGAACATCGATGGTGATCGGTTGGGCGAGGTGTTGCCGGCGTTGGCTGATTACCGGCGTCGGGAGCAGGCCGGTTCGGTGGTGGCGGATTGGCGGTTCCGGGTTTCGTGGGTTCCGGTGGAGGAGCCTGTTGGGGTGTTGGCCGGGAC
>NZ_JBSFFN010000111.1:0-1075 GCF_053596135.1 Streptomyces sp. NPDC001770
CACCGTGCGGTGGTGCTCGGTAGCGGGCGCGGTGAGCTGGCCGAGCGGCTGGCGGCGGTGGCGACGGGGCAGCCCGCGCCCGGCGTTGTCACGGGTTCGGTGGCTCCCGCCGGTGTGGGGCGGACGGTGTTCGTCTTCCCGGGTCAGGGCAGTCAGTGGGTGGGGATGGGCCGTGAGTTGGCTGAGTCGTCTCCGGTTTTTGCGGCGAGGTTGGCGGAGTGTGGTGTGGCTCTGGCGCCTTATGTGGACTGGCGGTTGGACGATGTTTTGGCGGGTGTGCATGGTTTTGAGGCTGCGGATGTGGTGCAGCCGGCGTTGTGGGCGGTGATGGTGTCGCTGGCCGCGGTGTGGGAGGCGGCGGGTGTGTCGCCGGATGCGGTGGTGGGTCATTCGCAGGGCGAGATCGCGGCCGCCGTGGTGGCGGGGATCTTGTCCCTCGATGATGCGGCGAAGGTGGTGGCTCTCCGGAGTCGGACCCTGACGGCGTTGGCGGGTCGGGGTGGGATGCTCTCGATCGCGGAGCCGGTGGAGGGTGTGCGCCGGAGGATCGCGTCGTACGGCACGAGGTTGTCGGTCGCGGCGGTGAATGGTCCTGCGTCGACGGTGGTGTCCGGTGACGCGGACGCGTTGCGTGAACTGGCCGACTCCTGTGGGGAGTCGCCGCGTGCGCGGATGATTCCGGTGGACTACGCCTCGCACAGCGCGCACGTGGACGAGCTCCGGCGGGAGATCCTCACCGTCCTCGACGGAATCCAGCCGACTGAGACCCGTATCCCGATGGTGTCGGCCTTGACCGGCGAATGGCTGGCGGGTCCGGAGCTCGATCCCGCCTACTGGTATGCGTCTTTGCGCGAGACGGTGGAGTTCGACCGTGCCGTGCGGCTGCTCGGCGAGGCCGGTCATGGGGTGTTCGTGGAGGTGTCCCCGCATCCGGTGCTGGTTCCGACGATCGGGGACAGCCTGGAGGAGCGGGCCCCGGTGGTGGTGGTGGGTACGTTGCGGCGGGACGACGGTGGTGCCGAACGCCTGATGGCCTCGTTCGCCGAGGCGTATGTGCAGGGTGCTGCGGTGGGGT